>NZ_CP010776.1:3506239-3824988 GCF_001577755.1 Rufibacter sp. DG15C | reverse complement strand
GTCTGACAACGGCCGTGGTATTCCGGTTGATTTCCACCAGAAAGAGGGCCGTTCTGCCCTGGAGGTGGTAATGACCGTGTTGCACGCCGGCGGTAAGTTTGACAAAGATTCTTATAAAGTTTCAGGCGGTTTGCACGGTGTGGGGGTTTCCTGCGTGAACGCACTCTCCACTGACCTGCACGTGACCGTTCATAAAAACGGAAAGATCTATGAGCAGCACTACAACATTGGTGCGCCCGCTTATCCGGTACGTGAGATTGGCACTACAGACAGAACGGGTACTACCGTTACGTTCCAGCCAGATGCCAGCATATTCACCGTTACGGAGTACAAGTATGAGACCGTGGCCAGCCGCTTGCGCGAGCTTTCTTTCTTGAACAAAGGCATCAGAATCAACTTGACAGACCGCCGCGAGGTGATCTCTGAAGGTGAATTCCTGAACGACTCTTTCTACTCACAAGGTGGTCTGCGCGAGTTTGTGGCCTATCTGGAAGAAACCCGCGTGAACCTGATTCCTGATCCCATTTATGTGGAGAGCGAAAAAGGCGGTATTCCGGTAGAGATTGCCTTGAACTACAACACGTCTTACACGGAGAATATCTTCTCCTACGTCAACAACATCAATACCCATGAAGGCGGTACCCACGTGGCCGGTTTCAGGAGAGCGCTTACCCGTACTTTGAAAAGCTATGCAGACAAGTCTGGTATGCTAGAGAAGGCCAAGGTGGAAATTCAGGGTGATGACTTCAGGGAAGGCTTGACCGCGGTAATTTCTGTGAAAGTGCAGGAGCCGCAGTTTGAAGGCCAGACCAAAACCAAACTGGGTAACTCAGACGTGATGGGTGCCGTGGACACGGTGGTAGGAGAAATCCTAAACCAATTCCTGGAAGAAAACCCGAAAGAGGCGCGCATCATCATCCAGAAAGTAATCTTGGCGGCGCAAGCCCGTCTAGCGGCCCGTAAGGCCCGTGAGATGGTGCAGCGCAAGAACGTAATGGGTGGATCTGGTTTACCAGGTAAACTGGCTGACTGCTCTGACTCTGACCCAGAAGTGTGCGAACTGTACCTGGTAGAGGGTGACTCTGCGGGTGGTTCGGCTAAGCAGGGACGTGACCGTAAGTTCCAGGCTATTCTGCCATTGCGTGGTAAGATCTTGAACGTAGAGAAGGCGCAGGAACACCGCATCTATGAGAACGAAGAGATCAAGAACATGATCACCGCCTTGGGTGTGAGCTTCGGGACCCCGGAGGACGACAAGGCATTGAACATGAACAAGCTGCGCTACCACAAGGTGATCATCATGACGGATGCGGACGTGGACGGTTCCCATATTAGAACCCTGATTCTGACGTTCTTCTTCCGGTACATGCGTGATTTGATAGACTCTGGCTACGTATACATCGCCTTGCCACCGTTGTATCTGGTGAAGAAAGGCAAGGAAGAGCGCTACTGCTGGACCGAGCAAGACCGAGCTGAGGCTGTGGCTGAACTGGGCAAAGGCAAGGAAGACAGCGTAGGCGTACAGCGTTACAAAGGTTTGGGTGAGATGAACCCTGAGCAGCTATGGGAAACCACCATGCGCCCAGATACTCGCTCTCTTAAACGCGTTTCTGTTGAGTCTGCCGCCGAGGCGGATCACTTGTTCTCCATGTTGATGGGTGATGAAGTGGCCCCACGCAGAGATTTCATTGAGCGCAACGCCAAATACGCCAAAGTAGACGTGTAACCTGCAAAAAGCTTCTGTTTCTGACAACCTTAGGTCAGGTTTAGAAGTTGAAATACTAGACAAACAGAAAAGCCTGCAGATCTGCAGGCTTTTCTGTTTGTCTTCATGCTGGCAAGCAAAAAGCTAGTATCTTAGCACAAGGCAGAAACGGGATGTACCACGTTTCAAAAAGTGATGATTCATCTGCTATGAACCCAATAAAAGTCTCTGACCAAATCCGGAAAAGTAATTACATCTCACGTGACCTGAGCTGGATGCGGTTTAACTTTAGAGTGCTGGACCAGGCACGCAACCCAGACACCTCCGTCTTTGACCGCCTTAAATTTCTGGCCATTACTGCGTCCAACCTGGATGAGTTTTTCATGATCAGGATTGGTAGTTTGTACAACTACATTGACTACGGAAAGGAGCGCATAGACTACTCTGGCATGCGCGAGGTTCCGTTCCGCAAGAAGCTGCTAGATTTTTCGCATAGGTTTGTGACAGACCAGTACCAAGTGTACCAGGAGCTGGTGAAGGAGTTCCCAACTAACGGCCTGGACATTTGCCAGGTAAAAGACCTCACAGAGACAGAGCAGCGCAAAGTGGATGCCTATTTCAAGGACACCATCTTTCCGCTGCTCACGCCCATGGTGTATGACAGCTATCACGGCTTCCCGTTAATGATGAACCAGCTCCTTATTTTTGGAGTGGTCACCAAAGTGGACGAAGAGGTGAAGCCAGTTAACCGCTTGACCTTTATTCAGATACCATCCAATTTGAATAGGTTCATGGAGATTCAGCGCAAGGACAAAATCATCTTTGTGCCCATTGAAGACGTGATACGGGAGAACATGCCCAAGCTGTTCCGGAACGTAGAGATTCTGTCGGTGAGCCTGTTCAGGATTACCCGTAACGGGGACTTTACGCTGGAGGAGAGTGATGACATGGACCAGGACTTTGTCCAGGAAGTCAAGCTCAAGTTGAAGACTCGCAAGAAGGGGAGAGTGGTGCGTCTTGAGATGGACAAAGAGCCTTCGCCTCATATGCTCAAAATTTTGAAAGAGCGCTGGATCATAGACCAATCTAACCTGTTCCAGATTAACGGACTGGTAGATTTACGTGGCCTGTGGCAGATCATCAAGCATCCGCTGTTCAAGAATAAACTGATGAAAGCGCCGTCGCCGGTGCAAGCGCCAAGTTTGCCACGCGGCGCCGAGGAGAATCTCTTTGAATACCTGAAAGAGCACGACGTACTTCTGCATCACCCATATAACAGCATAGAGCCGGTGGTGAGTCTCTTAGAGAAAGCCGCCGAGGACCCGTATGTACTAGGTATCAAGCAGACTATTTACCGTCTGGCAGATAATTCCAGAGTGACCGCCGCCTTGCTCAAGGCCGCCGAGAACGGAAAGCACGTTTCTGCCTTGTTTGAGGTGAAAGCCCGTTTTGACGAAGAGAAGAACATCAAGGAAGGCGAGCGTCTGGAGAAAGCCGGGTGTTTTGTGATTTACGGCATCAGCAAGTACAAGACCCATACCAAGATGATGATGATCATCCGGAAGGAAGGGGAGAAGGTAACGCGCTACGTGCACATTGGCTCGGGTAACTACAACGAATCTACCAGCCGCCAGTACACCGACATCAGCTTACTGACCACCGACGACGTGTATGCGCATGACGTGTCTGACTTCTTTAATGTAATCACCGGCCACTCGTATCCTGAGGATTACCAGTACCTGATTACGGCGCCAAAAGACATGCGCCAGCAGTTAATTGAATTGATCAGGCACGAGGCTGAGAACGCCAGAAAAGGCTTTGAAGCAGGCATTGTCATCAAGATCAATTCCCTGGAAGACAAGGAGGTTATTGACGAGTTCTATGCCGCCTCCCAGGCTGGTGTGAAGATTAAGTTAATTGTACGCGGTATCTGCTGTCTGCGTCCGGGCCGTGAGGGATTAAGTGAGAACATTCAGGTGAGCTCCATTGTGGGTGAATACTTGGAGCACGCGCGTTTGTTTTACTTCCATAACAACGGCATCCCGACGGTCTTGGGCGGATCTGCTGACATTATGGTACGTAGTTTTGAGCGACGCATTGAAGCCTTGTTCTACATTGTGAATGACGAGTTAAAACGGCAAGCCATCAACATCCTGCGCTTTAACCTCATGGACAACCAGAACTCTTACATGATGCGCGAAGACGGCACGTATGTACGCCGCCATCCGGCAGAAGGCGAGGCGCCGTTCAACGCCCACCGCGAGTTCTATCACCTCACCAATGAGATGACCAAAGAGGCGTGCCTATTCTAAAATGGCAAGTTTTATAAAACAGAAGAGCCCGCTAGGTAAAACTGGCGGGCTCTTCTGTTTTTAGGCTGTTTTCTGGAAAATAGCCTAAAAATGATCTTTTTAAGGACCTAAAAATCTATTTTAAAATGGTGGTGGATGCCTTCCTGGTGGCGCTCCAATAACGCTTGCAGCATGCCATCCTTCAAACCCACCTGCGGGACCAGCATGCTTTCAATGTGTGCCCATTTCATGGCAGAAAGGTAGATTTCGGCAGCGGGCACGATGACGTCTGCCCGGTCAGCGTTGAGGAGCAGGACTTTCACGCGCTCTTCCATGGTTAAGCTGGAGATATGGTCTACCACTTCCTCAATCTGCTTTTTGAAGATGGGCTTGCCTCCGGTTTTGCGGGCCATGTCATAAATCTTGTTGATGTTACCGCCGGTACCAATAGCGCGGGTAACATGGTGCAACTTGGCTTTGTCTGTGACCCAGTCTTGCATGGCTGACCACATCTCTTGTGATTCATCACCTTGCATGTGCCTGATGGAACCTTGCTCAAATGAACGGGAAGCCACCTTCATGCGGTTCACATAGATGTTGAATTCGGTGCTGCCGCCGCCCACGTCAATGTGCAGGTAGTTTTTGTCATCCAGTTGCTGGCGGATGACCATGTTGATCAGGTCAGCCTCAGTAGTGCCGTCAATCACTTGTATGTCCATGCCCAGCTTTTTGTGCACTTCCTGGATGATTTCGGTGGCATTGGTGGCAGAGCGCATAGCTGATGTGGCGCAGATCATGTAATCCTGCACTTCATGCACGTCTATCAAGAGTTTGAGCGCGTGCAACAGCTTAATGAATTTCTCCGTTTTCTTCTTAGAGATGACGCCACTGGCAAACACGTCCTCGCCCAGACGCATAGGGTAGCGGATGTATTCTACCCGCTTAAAGAGGGTGTGTTGTTCATACCTGAACACGTTGGAAATCTGGCAGCGGACCGCATTAGAACCAATGTCAATGGCGGCCAATTTTATGAGGGGTTCGGTGGCTTCTGTCATAGAGGTAGAAACAAATATAGCCAAAATTGTATAGGCAGGCTAGGCTATATACTGCGTTTTTGGGCTATTTCCTGGAAATCAGGGCAAAAACGGAAACCGCCAGACGCGTATTATTCGTTCTTACTCTTGATGGTTTAGCAGGCAGGACAGGAGCGGCAAATTATTGGCTAGACTCCATGTTTTTTAGAAAAATAATACTACCTTAGCATAAGAACGGTCTCCAAACGGAAGGCCGTTCTTCTTTTTTACCACAGTGCTCAACTTTTACATATGTCAGTATCATATTATACCCCAGAAGGATTGCAACGACTCAAAGAAGAGTTAGCAGAACTTAAGACCAAAGGACGCGCCGAAGCCGCTCGTCAGTTGGCAGAGGCGCGTGACAAAGGTGACTTAAGTGAGAACGCAGAATACGACGCCGCCAAAGACGCACAGGGCCACTTGGAACTGAAAATCTCTAAACTAGAAGAAGTGGTGGGCAACGCCCGTCTGATTGACGACTCCAACTTGGACCCTTCCAAAGCCTTGATTCTCTCTAAGGTGAAGCTGAAGAACCTGTCCAACAACATGGAGGTGAACTATACCCTGGTAGCAGAGGAAGAAGCCAACCTTGCCGCAGGAAGAATCTCAGTGAAATCTCCCATTGGCAAAGGGTTGCTGGGCAAGAGCGTAGGTGACATTGCTGAAATCACCGTGCCCGCCGGCACCATCAAGCTTGAAATCATAGAAATCTCTAGATAACTTACTGCCGCGCTATGGAAGAAACCATTTTTTCTAAGATTGTAAAGGGCGACATTCCGGCCTACAAGGTGCTGGAAGATGATCGGTTCCTGGCGTTTTTGGACGTTCGCCCTTTGGTGAAAGGCCACGTGTTGGTGATCCCTAAAGAGCCCGTTGACTACATCTTTGATTTGGATCCAGACACGCTAGGTGACCTGCATAAGTTTGCCCGAAAGGTAGCCGTGGCCATTAAGAAAGCCGTGCCCTGTGAGCGCGTAGGAGTGGCAGTGATTGGCCTTGAGGTGCCGCATGCACACATTCACCTTATTCCAATCAACCAGATGTCTGACATGAATTTCAGCAATCCTAAGCAGAAATTCTCCTCAGAGGAAATGGAAGACGTAGCCCACAAGATTGGGAAAGAGGCGATAAGCTAACTTTTGGACGCAAGACTCAGGACATATAACTGAAAATAAAGATCTGCCGTTTTTGGCTTCTTTTCTAGAAAAGAAGCCAAAAACGGCAGATCTGTTTAGCCCTATTGGAGAAAAGTCTAGGGTCTTGTCTTCTGTGTCTTATGTCTGGGTAAGTCTATTTGATTCTATCCGGATTCTCAGTTAAAAACGCTTTCCAAGACTTTCCGCCGGCTTTCTGGTTACTGCCTTGGGTGTAATGGTGGCAGAGGGCTACGGCCAGGGCATCTGTGGCATCTAGGAATTTAGGGGCTTCCTTGATCTTCAGGATTTGCAGGAGCATGGCAGCTACCTGTTCTTTGGAGGCGTTACCGTTGCCTGTCACTGACTGCTTGATCTTTTTGGGGGCGTACTCCACATAGGGGATGTCTCTGGAGAGGGCGGCGGCAATGGCAACGCCCTGGGCCCGTCCCAACTTTAGCATGGACTGTACGTTAGTCCCGAAGAACGGTGCCTCAATGGCCATCTCATCAGGGAGGTACTCAGTGATGAGTCGCAGGGTGGCGTCAAATATTTTCTTTAATTTCACCGCATGGTTGGGGTAACTTTTCAGTTGCAAAACCCCGTACTGTAGCACGTTGATTTTAGAGCCGTTTATTTCAATTAGGCCATAACCCATCACGTTGGTGCCGGGGTCAACGCCTAGAATCAGCTTATTATTAGGAAGCGGTAAGTTAGAATGAATCATAAAGCACAAAATTACAAACAAACTGCCAGTCTTCGGCTACCCGTCCGCCTTTTGGTGTGGGGAGGTAAGCTGGCGGTCTTGTGCCTGACGCTTTATTATTTACGGCAGGCCTTGCTAGACGCCGAGAACCAAACCGCCTTCTCCTGGGCCAGATGGCAACAAGTTTGGGCTAACAGTGGTTGGGTGGCAGCCTTGGCCGTGGTTTTACTGCCAGTGAATTGGGGAGTGGAGGCACTTAAATGGCAGTTCCTTTCTGAGAAAATTGAAAAAATATCTTTCTTAAAAGCCTATCGGGCGGTGTTGGCGGGGCTTACCTTGGGCTTTGTTACCCCCAACAGAGTAGGTGACTATGCCGGGCGTATCTTGACCATGCACCAAAAGAACCGGGTAGACGCTATTGGGGCAATTTTGCTGGGGCGCTTGTGCCAGTTGTTTGCCACGGTGTTGGTTGGTTCTGCTGCGCTAGCGTACTTTTTCTATAGCTATTATATACCTCTGGCCACGCCCGTGGGGATATCAGTAGCGTTTGGATTGCTGCTGTTGAACGGTTGGATGCTGGCCTTACTGTTTAGTTTTCATTGGGCCATTGCGGTGCTAGAGAAGGTGCCGGTGCTCAAACGCTGGGTGCATTACTTTGCCGTGATTGGGGAGTACACGCCAGAAGAGCTGAACAGGATGATCCTGCTTTCTGGCCTTCGGTACGCCGTGTTCATGGCGCAGTTCATTGCCCTACTCTGGGCGTTTGGGGTGGACTTATCCCTGGACCAATACGTTTGGGGCGTGGCTGGCACATTCTTGTTAAAATCTATGGTGCCGTCCATCAACGCGCTGGCAGACATTGGCATGCGGGAGTTGAGCGCCATGCACTTCTTTGGGTTAATGGGGCAGGACCCGCTGTTGGTACTTGGGGCCAGCCTATCCTTATGGGCCTTGAATATTGCTTTGCCCAGCGTTGTTGGGTTGTTGTTTGTTCTTCCGCTTAAACTCACCCGCACCCGTTGATCCTTTATTCCTTTCTGCTTCTGGTGGTAGGAGTATATGCCCTGGTTTTGCTGGCATGTGCCTGGGCGTGGTTTCATCTGCCTTCCCTTCATAACAATCCTCCAGCTCCAAAGGCGTTCTTCTCGGTGATTATTCCGGTGAAAGATGAGTCTGCCAATATTCTAAACTTGCTACAGGATTTAGAGCGGCAGATGTATCCTAAAAGTAGTTTTGAGGTTCTTGTCATAGACGACCATTCCTCAGATAAGACTCCAGATTTGGTAGAGGAGTTTCAAAGGTCCAGCTCCCTAAATCTTCGGCTTTTGTTTTTGGCCTCTTTTCCAGAAAACAGGCTAAAAAAGGGTGCCATCACTTTGGGAATTTCCTTGGCAAAAGATGATTGGATTGCCTGCACAGACGGAGATTGCAGGGTAAAAGAGAATTGGTTGGAATCTACCAACCAATGCCGGTATGAGCAGAACGCCAAACTAGTAAGCGGCCCGGTTACCTTAAGCACTGATGCCAGCTGGTTTCAAAAGTTGCAGGCACTGGAGTTTGCTGCATTGATTGGAGTGGGAGGAGCTTGCATTGGACTGCAGAAGCCTACCATGTGCAACGGTGCTAACATAGCTTATGAAAAAGCTGTTTTTCTGGCGGTGAATGGTTTTGAAGGGAATGCAGATATTCCTTCTGGTGATGATGAGTTTCTAATGCATAAGGTGCATCAAAAATATCCGGGGCAAGTAGCGTTCCTTAAAGACCGGCAGGCCATCGTTTCTACCAATGCATTGGCGTCCTTCTCCGGTTTTATTGAACAACGGAAGCGATGGGCCAGTAAATGGAAGCATTATACTTCTTTGATGCCGCAGGCGCTGGCTTTGCTGGTGTTAGGTGTCAACGTAGCTTTATGGCTGGCGATTGGATTAGCGCTGAGCGGTATTATCTCCTGGACCAGTTTAGCAGCCATGGTTTTGTTAAAACTGCTACCAGATGCGTTGTTGCTAATACAGGTGCTGGGCTTCTTCCAGAAACGAAAATTAATACTCCTTATAGGTCTTTTGCAGATAATGTATGTGCCCTACGTTTTAGTAACTGCCATCCTTGGCTGGCGGGGAACGTATGCCTGGAAAGACCGTCAACACGTGGCCTCATGACTGATCAGGAATTTGATATCATTGATGAATTGTACTTTGTAACGCCTTTTCTAGACTTGCAGGAAAAGGTAGGTTTGCCAGAGGATGAATTGACCAAGTCCTTGGTGGATTTAATTAGCAAGGGCTACGTGAAATGCCTTTTCCCTGACCAAGACACCGAAGTGCCATTTGAGGCAGAGCACTTCCAATCATCTTATACGGCTTACTTTTTTCTGGCCACCAAATCAGGGCTTTTGGCGCATAATACAATTGTCTAGTGGATTGCTCTTAGAACAAATACTGAATCTGTTGGTTGTAGCATTTCGGGCCACAGAGTTTATGGGTAGATGCGTGCGGGGCTGCTTTATTTTCGTTATTTTGCCACTTGAATCTTCCGGAAAGGAGCATCAGGGTTTTCCTGAGCAACTCAAAGATCATTCATATTCCCCATAAATTGAAGACGATGTCTGAGTTGAAGTTCCCAACGGTAGAACAGGAGTTGAACTTGAAGAAGTTGGAGTTGGCGGCATTGCTGGAAATCACCAAAGCCATCAACAACAACCTGCCAGAAGAGGCCCTTTACAAGATTTACCATTTCACCTTACTGGCCCAGCTGCATATTAGAAGGCTAGCGCTATTCATCCATGATGAGGCCTGGGAGTGCAAAGTGAACTTTGGGACGGAGCATAATTTCAGGGAAATAGAATTGCCCAAAGAGGTAACCGAGCTTAGGCAAATCACGGCCATGTCTAAGCTGCACATTGACAAGCGCTGGCAAGACTTTGAAACCATCATCCCCATCATCCATAACAACCGCATATTAGCCTTTGTGATGATTGGCAATGTGCATTCCTACTACACCACTTTAGGCGCATTGAGCTTTGTGCAGACCCTGAGCAACATCATCTTGGTGGCCATGGAGAACCGACGCCTGGAGCGTCATAGGCTTGCGCAGGAAGCCATCCGGAAAGAGATTGAAATTGCCAGAGAGGTGCAGAACATGCTCTTCCCCAAGAGTCTGCCCAACAATGAAAAGGTATCCATCCATGCCACCTATATTCCGCATTCTTCTATTGGCGGCGACTACTATGACTTCATTCAGATAGACAAAGACCAGTTTCTGTTTTGCGTGGCTGACGTTTCTGGCAAAGGTGTACCGGCATCCTTGTTGATGTCTAACTTTCAGGCGGGTTTGCGCACCATTTTGCGCCAAACCACAGACTTGGGCACCATTGTCAAAGAATTGAATTACCTCATCTACCAAAACGCGATTGCGGAGAAGTTTATCACCACGTTTTTAGGTTTGTACAACTCTGAAACTCGTGAATTATCTTACGTGAATGCGGGCCACAACGCCTCTATCTTGCTGCTGGAAAACAATACCTATCAGTTGTTAGAAGAGGGGTGTACCATGCTGGGGATTTTTGAGGATCTGCCTTTCTTGACGGTAACCAAGGTAGAGATTCCGCCCAAGTCATTCATATTCTGCTACACAGACGGCCTCACGGAGGTATTCAACAACGATGAGGACGAGTTTGGTATTGACAATACCATTAGAGTGCTGCAGTGCTGCCGGTACGTGAGTTCGCGTAACATCCATACGCAATTGCTGCAAGAGATCAATACCTTTAACAGCAGTGCCACGTACTCAGATGACATTACCTTGCTGTCTTGCAGGTTTAAATAATCAGCCTCAAAAGCTGTGTTTATTCAGCGCATTTTAACGCCTTATACAAGTGCGATTCTACCAAACTCCAGCTTTTGTTACTTGGTTGTTTCCAAAGATTTGGTGGCGCAAGAAAACGTCTGAGAAGGTATTATACCTAACGTTTGATGACGGTCCCATTCCGGGAGTTACAGAGTTTGTCTTGACAGAGCTGGAGAAGTACCAGGCAAAAGCTACTTTTTTCTGTGTAGGTGAGAATGTGGAGCGCCACCCAGAGATTGCCAGAAAAGTGGCGGCAGGTGGGCATGCCCTCGGCAATCATACCCATAAGCATGTGCAAGCGTTTAAAACCAATGTACCTGACTATTGGATGGAAGTAGACCGTTGCCAAAAAGCTTTGGAGACAATAATCACCCAGCCAATCACCAAGCTATTTAGGCCGCCACATGGCCAATTGACCTTTGCTCATCTCCGTAGGCTTCAAAAGAAGTATCAAGTAGTGATGTGGAGCAACCTTCCATATGATTTTGACCAATCCCTTCCGCAAGAGGCGTGCTGGCTAGAAACAAAGTCGCGGGTAAGGCCAGGTGCCATTGTGGTATTGCACGACAGCCTGAAAGCTGAAAAATCTTTAAGGTATGTTTTACCTAGACTACTGGAGCATTTCTCAGGCCTTGGGTATACTTTTAAAGCATTGTAGGCCATGGTTTTCTCTCTGGTCTATTTTTCCCTGTACTTTCTAGTTTTCCTTTGCCTGCTTTTCTTCTGGGTGTTCAGGTTCAAAGGCGCCTCAGGTTATACTTACATAGAGAAGGAACTTCCCAAAGTTTCCATTCTTATTGCCGCCAGAAACGAGGAGGCTAATATTATCAATTGCCTAACTGCCATAGACCAGCTGGATTATCCTAAAGATAAGCTAGAGGTACTGGTAGGAGATGACCGTTCTCAAGATGCTACCATGCGGTTGGTGCAAGAATTTATAATAGACAAGCCATACATTCAGCTAGTCTCTATTAAGCAGGATCTAGGAGGCATCAAAGGGAAGGCGAACGTGCTGGCCCAGCTAGCCCGCCTAGCTACCTCAGGTTATTATTTTTTTACCGACGCTGATATTGAAGTACCTGCAGCTTGGATTGCAACCCTGCTTTCTAAAATCAAGGGTAAGACCGCGATAGTAACCGGGATCACTACCGTGAAAGGAAACCGCTGGTTTTATAGAATGCAACAATTGGACTGGTTGTATTCCTTGGGACTGATGCAGGTTGTGGCAGACAGAGGTTTGGCTGTTTCTACCATGGGCAACAACATGGTCATTACCCGGGAAGCATATGAAGCAGTAGGCGGTTTTGAAGGAATACCCTTTTCCATTACAGAAGATGTTCAATTGCTAAAGCATGTGTTGCAAAAGGACTATTCCTCTAGCCACGTGTATGACGCTTCTGCCTTAGCGCTTAGCATGCCTGCCTTGTCCCTCCTAGATTTATTGCACCAACGCAAACGCTGGATGAGCGGCGCCAAGCATTTGCCTTGGTATATGTGGACCTTGTTTGTGTTCAGCTTTATGTATTATCCCATCTGGGTGCCTTTTTTCTGGTACACCTCTATAGGCGCAGCGGTGTTGATTGGGTTATTGAAAGTTGGCTTGCAAAGTATTTTCATTAAGATAGCTGTTGCCAGAGCTGGTAAAACCGTGAAGTGGATGGATCTACTTTCTCTTGAAGTTTATTTGGTCAGTATTTCCATCCTTCTGATTGTATTTTACTTTTTGCCTTTTAAGATTACTTGGAAGGGACGGCAGTATTGAAAACAGGTTGAAGGTAATCTGTTATATTTGTCGTTTCTGGCCTGTTTTCTGGAAAATACCCCAAAAACGGTGTCTAGCATTTACAGTTCCTTTATGAAACTTATAGATACCCACGCCCATATCTTTGCCCCTGAGTTTGCCGAAGACCAGGAGGACATGGTGCTGCGGGCCAAACAGGCGCAGGTAGAACAGATTTTCATGCCAAACATTGACAACACCTCCATTGAGGCGATGTTGGCGCTGGAGGAGAAACACCCAGGTATGTGTCATGCGCTCATGGGGCTGCACCCTTGCTATGTCAAAGAAGACTACCAGCAAGTGTTGTATGAAATTGAAAGCTGGTTTCATAAAAGGACTTTTAAAGGAATAGGGGAGGCCGGCTTGGACCTTTACTGGGACAAAACGTTCTTTGCGCAACAGCAAGAGGTTTTGCGCACTCAATGCCAGTGGGCCAAGCAGTACCAGATTCCCATTGTCCTGCATACCCGTGACGCCTTTAAAGAAACCCTTGACATTGTACAGCAGCAACAAGATGGTAGCCTTACAGGAATCTTCCATTGCTTTTCGGGTACTGTAGAAGAGGCACATTTGGCCATAGAGGCGGGCTTTTTATTAGGGATTGGCGGCGTGGCTACCTTTAAGAACGGGGGTTTGGAGCCTGTCTTGCAAGCAGTAGATTTGAAACATCTGGTCTTGGAAACGGACAGTCCTTATTTGGCGCCTGTTCCCTATAGAGGCAAGCGAAATGAGCCTTCCTACCTGCCTAAAATTGCCCAGCGCATCGCAGAAATAAAATCCATCTCATTGGAAGAAGTTGCCTTGGCCACCACTACCAATGCCACCCAACTATTCGCCTAAAGCCTATGAAGTTTTTTAAGGTAAATATCAACACGGCCGCCCCACGCAACCCGGAGGCGTCTATTTTGCTTATTTACACGGGTGGTACCATTGGCATGGTGTCAGACAAACAGGATGAACACCTAGTGCCATTTGACTTCAGTGAGGTCATCCATAGAGTGCCTGAGATGCGCCAATTCAAGGTGATGCTTACGGTGTTGAGCCTGGATCCGCCTATAGACTCATCTAACATTGGTGTTGAGCATTGGATAAAGCTGGCCCAGATCATTCAGGTAAACTATGAGGAGTATGATGGATTTGTGGTGCTGCACGGGACAGATACTATGGCCTACAGCGCTTCGGCCATGAGCTTTCTGTTAGAGAATTTGTCCAAGCCCGTCATCTTCACTGGGGCCCAAGTCCCCATTGGGCGCATGCGCACTGATGCCCGCCGCAACCTCATTACTGCCTTGGAAATTGCTTCTGCCCACTTAAAAGGAAAGCCCTTGGTGCCAGAGGTTTGCATTTTCTTCAATACCCAGTTACTGCGCGGCAACAGAGCTACCAAGGTAGAAAGCAGAATGTTCAACGCCTTTAATTCGGGCAAGTTTCCGCCGCTGGCGCATGTGGGCATTGACATTGAATACAACCAGACACTAATCAAGGCCATTGCTGAGGCTCCCTTAAAAGTATACCAGGCTTTAGAGGAGCAAGTAGCCGTTTTGAAACTATTCCCGGGCATAAGTCCTGCCGTGGTAAAAGCCGTATTGCAAAGCGAAGGCTTGAAAGGGTTGGTTTTAGAAACCTTCGGGTCTGGCAATGCACCCACCTATCCTTGGTTCTTAAAGCTTTTACAAGAAGCGGTAGACCGTGGTATAGTAATCCTGAATGTGTCTCAATGCGAAGAGGGAGAAGTACGCCAAGGCCAATACGAGACTAGTTTGTACTTGCGCCAGATGGGAGTAGTAGGAGGAACGGATATGACCACCGAGGCGGCTATCACCAAAATGATGTTTGTCTTAGGACAAAAACTGTCCATTGAGGAAACTAAGAAGCAATTACAAACCAATATTAGGGGAGAACTTACTTTTAGAGGTTAGAAAAGCGGGGAAAAACAGGCATGCGCTTGCAAAAGCGTTAGCTTCTGCCTTTCTTTGCAACCTGTTAACCGGAGAGGTGTCAGAGTGGTCGAACGAGCACGCCTGGAAAGTGTGTATACTGGTAACGGTATCGAGGGTTCGAATCCCTCCCTCTCCGCATATAGGAAGCCCTAAATAGCTGTTAGATAGCGGTTTAGGGCTTTTTTGTTTTTATTTTGGTCAAGTTTTAGTCAAAAAGTAAAATTTTTCTAGTTGAACTATGGCTGAATATGACATTTGACTTCTACCTCGGTGGCTACGGCCGAGATACGTATAGACTGAAGCTTGAAGGCTCCATGCTTCGCTGTTCAGAGTATATGGGCGTTCCATCTGAAAATGATAAGTTCGTTAACGTGGACGGAAGCAAAGACTGGGAGATGGTGCTTGTATTTCTTAAAACCTGCGCATGGCAGAAGAGATACTATGATAATTTCATCTGCGATGGCACGCAGTGGGAGTTGAAAGCAAAAGGAGTAGGTTTCAATATCAAATCATACGGTTCTAATTCTTACCCAGACAACTTTAAGGAGTTCGTGGCTACCATCAATAAATTATTGGCGGTGGCGGGTATTAGAATCGCTTAAATGTATCCTTAGTTAATCCCAGAGTCCTAGCCTAGCGAATTGAAGCGTTTCCTTTTTGCATTTCGGGCAGTGCCAGAAATCTTTGGATTGAAGGTAGTCTGAAGGCGGGAAGTCCGAATCACCACCGAATTGGTCTTCCATACCCTCGAAATAGTATTTCGTATCCCTGGCGCAATTGGGGCATTTAGACTCGGTCTTGCTCATATCGCTACCTACCACGATGCCACAATGGTCACAGTAAGCAGGCTCTAGCCTTACCCTGGTGGTAAAGTAGTTGAATCCGATTCCCTGGTATATTTTCTTGGATTCTAGCCCACATCCGCACTCTGCCTTGATTTTATAACCCATGGATTGGTTTGTGAAAAAATGGTATCATATTCATTGGTAAAGTGTATACACCATTTTGCATTCAACGGTCTAGTACGTTGTTTATAAAATGTTATACATCGTTTTTCCCCTTTTGTGAGTTTACTTCCTTAAAAGATTGGTGATGAGCCTCTAAGAAATTCCTATTCTCCTTTTCATATTCCTCAATTGAATATGATTCTGTTCTACCAGTCAGATAATTCTTATATAGTTCATTCTTCATGTCATTAATGTCGTTGAGGCTTTGTGTTGTGTAATTTTCCGTTAATCTTATTCCATTTTCATCTTTAAAATGATAAGCTTGCATTATTGAATATGTGTCACCACTAGAATTATCTGAACCTATATTAAACACATCATAATCAAACATCTGTTTGTCAATCCGTCCCACCACAAGAGTAATGTAAAGCTCAGATTTGCCTAAGTTATTCGTTGAACCTGAATAAATCATGTCAATAGATTGTACTTCCTCCTTTGTTATAAAATTTTGTGGCAACAAAGAGGTTATCTGGTCAAAGTCCGCTTTATTATTCTTTTTATTAAATGAATAACATTTAAGTTCTTTGTATGGCTTGAAACTAGACTTAAGTTGGTCGTATTTATATTTTCCTTGATGTTGATATTTGTTTTTCTTTTTCATCTTATTGATTTATTATAAATAGTATAAAATTAATTTTTTGAATATAAATGATTAATTTATTTAAGTTTTTTAACTCATCAACTTACTGCGTTGGCCCAGTGTCCACCTTGCTTTCCAAAAAAGCCTC
The DNA here is from genome assembly GCF_001577755.1 of Rufibacter sp. DG15C. NCBI lineage: Bacteria > Pseudomonadati > Bacteroidota > Cytophagia > Cytophagales > Hymenobacteraceae > Rufibacter > Rufibacter sp. DG15C. The sequence goes on along the minus strand of NZ_CP010776.1, from coordinate 3,808,779 downwards.
GATGTCGTCTGGTAGGCGGCTTAGAAGGTCATAGCCCGTTGCTTTCTCAATCTCATCAACGGACGTCCTGTAAATGCCCCAAGATGAATTGATAGTATTAATGTTTGGGGTGTTAACTGCTATCACCCTCGTGCTAGTAGTCACTCTATTGGTATCATCATTGCCCATAGGCAGAACCAGTATCACCTTCCATATCTGGCTCGGCACCGTTACCCGCCCGTTGTCAATGGTGCTTTTTGTGCCATTACTACCAGTGCCGCCAGTTCCATAATTACCCATGATGACATATACCTCATTGCCCGCTTGTACTAAATCTCTTGTGTAGTCTTCTAGTCTAGCCCAGGTTTGTTGATTATTATTCGGGGCTTGTGGCAGCATATTGGTCATTAGAAAGGTGGCCGAGTTGTCTGCTACCGATTTGGTTCTATCGGCCGAGGGAGTGTTGTGGCCACGGTCAAACCCGCTTCCAGTGTAACTACTTGCCGTCACCCTGTACCACCCAGTTGGCAGGGTGTTGTCAGGTCTGAAGTCGTCCTGGCGTGCTGCGCTTCCAATCCAATCTTGGGTAAGGTGCCAACTCACCCAGTTTGGGGTGCCTCGGTCTCGGCTGTAGGAGAGCGCATACTGTGGCTTTTCCATTAAGAAGTTGTTGAAGTTGCTCTCATCTGTGGTGGCGTTGCTTGGGTTGCCTAGGGTGAGATGCTCGCTTAGCGGCAAATCTTGGCTTTGCTTCGGCACCACCTCGGTCTCTTTACAGCCTGCAACGGTTAGCCATACAAGGGTTGAAATGTAGAGAAGCTTTCTCATCGGAATCAATTAATGGTTAAGTATTATTGAGTTAGGATGTAATACATTATGTGGAATCAGAAACGTTTATTCGCTAGAAGGGATGCCGTAATTGATATATACAGTAAGTAGCAGTTAGAGGCTGTTACCGTAAAAACTAAATGAATACGATGCCGAGGTTTGACCAGGATACAGTTGATACATACTTAGACGACTTCCTAGACACATTAAAGAACAAGCAGAGAACCGAGAGAATAGTTGGCGGTATTTACTTTGGACTGCTAGACGATGCTTTCAGAGAAGAGATTGCAAACGGTATGGAAGACGTGAAACAACTTACAATAAAGGCCGAAGAGTATATCGAGGCAAGGCTGTCCGCTAGTGGCGGGTTAGCCCAATAATGTAATTGATGTAAACTCTGTAGAAATATTTGATTGTAAAAGATTTGCCATTTCTTTAAAAAGGGAAATGGTGCTAGTTGATGGCACCCTTTCCCTTTTGCTTTCTTGTTGGCTATTTCTGAATACTGGTTGGCATCTGCTCTATCCGCTCTACAGATAGCCGATGGAAGTTCTCGTCCTTTTCCATGCAGATGAACCGTCTGTTGGTGTTAATACAGGCGGCAGCCAAGCTTCCAGACCCAGAGCATGTGTCAAGTACCAATGCGCCTTCGTTTGTGTATGTCCTTATGAAGTATTCTAAGAGGTCTATGGGCTTCTGCGTCTCGTGAAGGCTTAGCTTCTGCCTATCGGATGCGAACCTCACCACGCTCCTAGGATACCGCTCAGTCGAGGCGTAGTCTATGTGCTTGTCATGCTTATTATATATGGTCGTCTCTGCGGTCTTCCTACTCTCGGCTTTTACCGTCTTGAGTTTATGACCATAGGTCTTCTGTGGATTGTAAACTGGTAGTTTTTTATAAAAAACCAGAATGTTTTCGTGGCTCTTCATTGGCATTTTCATAGCATTTAGGTGACCTGTAGCATGAGTTTTGGACCAGATTATTTCATAACGAAACATTTTCATGTTGCTAGACGCCAATACCTTGTCATAGGGAGCTTGGCTGAACATAAGAATGGCTGAATTGCTTTTAGTGACCCTAATTAGCTCAGACCAAAGTTTATCAAGGTCTAAAGGTATATCCCACTTGGCACGTGTTGTTCCGAACGGTAAGTCTATTAATACCAGGTCAACTGAATTATCTTCCATAAGAGGTAGGAAGTCAAAGCAGTCGCCATGATAGATTTTGTTCACTTCCAGTTGCCCGTTGGTGGTTTGCTTCAGTCACTGCGGCTTGCGGCCACGCCTGGGCTTGTTGTAGGTAGATGGAATAGCCTTGACACTCTTATCAGCGAAATATTGGGCCAGCGCCTCGTTCAGTATGTCCTTCTGTGTTGTGCGTTCCCAGTATGCCTCTTGTTCAAGCTTCTCAAACAGGTCTTCCCTGATGGCGAACGTTCTCTTTACCTCCTGTATGTCTACTTCTTCAATGTAATCTTCCACGATGAGCGTATTCTTGATTTATGATGGGTTATCCCTGTCGCAATTTAAGTAATGGTGGGGTAAGTATGCCCAGTTAGAGGGTGTTAAAAATTTAGTATGGTTTATATGGTTGATAATAATCCCATACCTAAAAAGGGATTACCCATAACGGTATGGATGATTCAATAAAGTCACGAAAGGGGAAAGCAGTATTGAGTTGCTAGTTCATTGATATTCAGCTTTCAGACTACAAGCTTTGGTTTCGGCCAGTTATGACCTTACCATCTCATAAAATTCGTCATTAAGTAATACCTCTGATAATTCAGGTTCAGATACTGTTATAGTGTAATTGTCAGCGTAGGCTAATGCTGACCCTTGGCCATCATAATTGAACTGAATAACTTCTATTATATCAAACCCTAATATGTTGTCTCCGACTTGCTTGAAAATAACGCTCATTCTGTAATTGTTTTAGGTAGTTTATGCTGAGTAAACGGACAACATAACCAATATGTTCACAGTACATTTGGCCATAACCAAGGATAAATAATATGTTTGTTCGTTGCTTTAAAAGTTTATGATACTTCTTATCAGAGTATAATAAGTATAATGCTTTAATGGCATGATGTAGATATGATAACTAAAGCCACCTGCTCTCTGACACTCTAAGGTACTGTTGCATTCGCATGCGCTCACGCAGGTGAAACAGGTAAATCTATGTGAAATTTTAGGTGTTTTGGGTATGGCTTAAAATATGCTTTTGCTGGCTGTATACGATGTTTTACCTATTTAAATGTTCAAGGTCTGGAATCGTAAGATATAGAATAAGAATTTATATAATTAATATATTTAGTGGGAAATTTATACAAGATAATAATATATAGATTAATATTTAATATGTTATAAATGGATAAGATAATAATGCTCTAATTAAATATATAAAAATAAGAAAGACTAAATAGTTAAACCATTCAATTGCTTATTATTGGCTTCTAATATATGTATCCATAACGCAGTGGTAGGATACATGTAATGGATGATGGTATTCAAAACGGTTTTAAAATAATTATTTTATTATAGCAGACTTCATTTTAAAACTAATAGGGGGTTTCTCATATGATATATAAATGAGAAAAAATAATTAGTAAAATGAAGAAAAAGAAAAAAGAAAGGATGCTATATATTCCAGGGAGTGTTGAGTTAGAGAAACTAATACTGTCAAAATATAATACGCAACACAAGTTTGACCACCAAGACAAATACGCCTACGTGTTGTCTAAAATCATAGAGCAGAAGATATTCGCCAAGCCGAAAAGAAATGGGCTTGTATCTCTGAAGGCACGAATGTTGGCTAGGGTCCTAGGAAGCGACTATTACCAGATGGTGCTAAATGATTTGTTGGAATGGAACGTCATCGTCACCGATAACCACTACATTGAAGGAAAGGAGTCCAAAGGCTATGATATCTCCATGGAATACAGTTCGAAGGCGGTGCAGATTATGGTACTGAAGGAGGTGTTCGCTGACAAGCTTGATAGGATGAAGCATAAGAGCGACTCCAAGCCAGCAAACTACATTAAGTCTCAGCTAAAGAACATCCTGATACGCCATCAGGAGGCCCTAGATTACATCAATAAGAAATACGAAGACACTATCACCCTGATAGATTCGCTGCCGCCAGATGGCTTGTATGGGGCATTTAAGGTGGGTATAGAAAATCACCCTGACACGGATTTCTACTCCATATCATTGAAGCACGAAGACAAGTACGACCTATTCTTATTGAATATTCCTGAGAACCTTAAAAAGGTCATGCTAGACAAGTATAACACTGATAGGGTGTCCATCCAAAACATTATGAATAGGGAATTCTGCTTCACGGAGGATTTAAAAACAGGCCGAGTCTTCACCTTCGTGACCAACTTATCTAAGTCGCTTCGCCAGTTCCTGTATCACAGGAACCATCCCCACGTACCGTTAGTGAACATAGACATACGCAACTCGCAGCCGTTCATCTTCTGTAGCCTACTGGTTGATTACTACGGCACCGACATCCCAAAAGACGTCCAGGAGTATATCTCGCTGTGCAGCAGAGGAAGACTGTACAATGAGTTGATGGACGAGATGAACTACATGGGTAACAGGTCAGCCTTCAAGCAGATGCTGTTCGCTACATTGTTTTATTGCAGCAATGGCTGGGCCGATAAAAGTAAGGAATCTGCATACTTTAGAAATAGATTCCCAAACGTCTATGCTGTGATAAGGCACCATAAGATTGCAAGTCATAAAGACCTTAGCAGAAGGATGCAGTTTAACGAGGCGCATATCATAATTGGCAAGGTGACGAAAGCCTTGATGCGTAACTCAGTGTTTCTATCCACCATCCATGATTCTATCCTGACCTTTGACTATAACGCAGGATTGGTGATGGACACCATAACCAAGTACTTCATCCAGGAATTTAACATTATACCATCGCTTGACGCTGAGCAAGTCACTGAAAGCGAGTTTGCTACGTGTTTAGACATGGCGGCATAAAAATGTTGAATTTCTTTTTCTCTGATTTAAACTTTCTTCTAGTCTTATCTATAATGAGGGTATTTAACTTATTATAAAATGAAAAAGAAGAGAAGAACTTCCGAGGAAGTTACAAATGAATTATACTACAAGCTTTCAAAGAAGAATGACTTGGTGACAATTGCTGAATATCCAGAGGATTCAGATTACTGGTGCGAATGCGTTGGGAGATGTGGCTGCGGAAAGCCGTCTAAGAACTTCTATATAAAAGAAGTTGAAATTTCTAGGAGCCTTAGCAAGCCACACCTATGCTTTTATTCTAGTTGGTCTTGTAATGAAGATATTAACCACAGTTATACACTGGATAGGTTTGATTATAAAAACTTAGCCCATGTACTTGAACCAGACATGGTATATGACTCGGCAGAATATAACGCACTTAATAGGAAGCAGAAAATAAAGAAGCTATTAGTTTTATTGAAAGCTAAAGGCTAGGGGGAGACCTTAGTAAATGATTATTAGCTCCTGGTTTTATTAAAAAGGCTCCCAATCCTATCGGACTAAGAGCCTTTTTAATATTCATTGGAAATAATACCTAGCCAAAGGATTACCTTTTAATATATTATTACTCAGTTATGTACTATATGAAAGACTTTTTATAGGCCGTTCCTTAAACCTACGAAGAACCATCAGTTAACGGGAAGTTTAACCTTTTTTGGATATTTAATTGAAGAGATAGTTCAGGATTTTGTTTTTCTCCTTTTCCTTTCTCTCAAGGCACTTATCCAAGCCCCACTCACCGTATAAAGTAGAGTGGTTTTTTACAATAGAGAAGGAGCTAGTCGGGTACCCTTGAATTTTCACCTCGTACGGCTTATTGCTAATCGAGCGGTTTATGGACTGCTCCAGCACCATCAGGTTTCCTAGTGAATTGATGTTATGCTTCCATTCGTCCCATATCTCCTGTCTCAATTCACCGTTGCTGTCATGGTAAGACTGAATATGCTCAATATCAATCTTAGATTCAAACAGCCTCTTCCTAATAGCGTTAATCTGCTCCTTTTGAGTTGATTTATAGTCTTCCTCAAGCATAGCTGACAATCTACAAATGATACCTTTTCTTCTTGGATTATCTGTCAATCTCTCCGAAAGAAAATGGTTTAAATCATACCAGCCACCTGGGTTATGGTCTTTCTCCTTGCCAATCTTGCTGTTGATGATGGCCATGGTTTCCTCGAAGGGCTTGTTGACCAGGGCATCAATAACCTTGTGCATGAAACCATAGAAGATATCGCTTTTGATTTTTTGGTAACGTATGCTGTAGATGGTGAAAACCTTGCTTAGCTGCCTTATGAAAAGTAACAGGTTGTCAGATTCGTTTTCAGTTCCTCTGTACTTGTGAAGATAGACGAGGACTAGATTCCAGTATCTGGTGTATCTTGAACTCCATATGAAGTGCATGGCGCAGGCATCCTCAGCAGTGAAGCCCTCTTTGCTTCTCCATTGCTTTTCCCAGGCATACCTAACGTCAATTATCTGCTCTAAGTCTTCAAGTGATAGTTCTAGCGTGGAGATGTTGTTCTTGAAGTGGTCCCAATGGTTAATGTTGAACACCGTGTCAAAAAGACCCTCGTAAAAGGTTTCTACGCCCTGGTAGTAAAGCGTTGTAGGAAGTCCGTGCCTTGCTACCAATATATATTGATAGATGCGCAGCACTTCGTTTATGTTGATGATATCTGCGTTCAGCTTTGAGTTGTAATCATCTATCTTATGGTAGAGATGGTTGATTCTTTCAAAGGCCGACTCATCCTGGCCCTTTTTGTCGGTCAGATACTCATACATCCTGATTTTGAAGATGTCACCACCGTTCAAGTCAAGGCCCGTGGTGTTAATGGCATTGAATATCTGAAGGGTTTTGGATAGACCTGCCCTTGTCTCTATGACCACAAAGTAGACGTTGCTTAACAGGTGCTTTGTAAACTTGTCAATGTCAATGTTGGAGAAATTGGTCTTTTCATCCATCAGGATGTTCTTCATCAGCATCGCATTGCGGAAATAAGGGTTCTGCGAATCACCGCTCGCTTTTAGGTCGGCTGCAATGAATGCATCCAGATAGTATTGTTGCGTAGGTTTGCTCACCTGAGTGGATAACCAGTCGAAATCCATATCAGCCAGCTCACCGCAATCAGGAAACTCGGATTTCAAAACTTTAAGCAGAATCAGAAAAGTAGTAAGCCTTTGCTGACCGTCTATGATGTCTTGTTTGCCAGACCCGTTGTTGGCTGATAATTGCATGGTGCCAATGAACATAGGCTCTTCCGAGGAATTACCGTCAACTCCCCAGAAGGAGGTGAGCAGGTCGCCTAAAAACTTCGCTATCTGTTCCTCCTTCCACGAATATGGCCGTTGGTAAATTGGGATGACATATTTTACACCGCTGTTAAAAATGGTGGAGTGACCCTCCTGGGAATTATGCTTCAGGGTGCATGTCTTTGCGGCAATGGAGAAGGTGTTGTCTGGATTCATTCGGTAGTAGGTTGTTAGCGATTTAGATGGAATAGGTCCTTGGAGGGTCAAAGGTGTTTACTAAGACTTTTCAAGCATGGCTTGTATTAATAGGCTCTCAGTTTTAATGCACCAAATGCGGATTCTTGGCATGCCAATGTTTGGTGCCTTGAATTGTATTAGTTAATAACCACAGGATTGTAAAGGTTAATCCTCAGATGAAATTTTTATGGGATTGATTTCTAGCGAGGGTTTGGCCTTACTTGCTTTATAAGCCGCATAGCAGGCATCTTTGAGCTTGGTGACATTCTTTACAAACTCTGAAATCTCATAAATCAACTGCTTTTTCTCTTCAACCCGAAGGTTCTCCAGATAGGAGTTAGAAAGCCTTGCCTGTGACCAAGCGCCTACGGTATTGTGGTAGCCGTTCCCGCCTTTGTTAAACTGATAGACAAAATATCCAGGCGTCAGGTATTTGGACTGCTCGCTGTTGTACATTTCAGCCTCGTCCTGGGACAGTATGGCGTCAAGGTAGACCTTGTTCTTTACCTTGTCCATCGTCATGGTGATGCTGTTAGAGCAAGCTTTGATGTGTATGGCACCGTTCTTGAAATAGGCGCTTGACCTGCTCTTGGTATCGTTGCTAAGGTAGTTCTCAAGAACGGTCAGGAACTTCTCCTTGCTGACGTACAGGTCATCTTCACTGGGTTTCTCCTTTACCTCGTTGGTGGTGACGTAGTCCTTGACGAACCTTTTAAGCTCGTCCAACTCTTCCATGGTTTCCAACTTGCACCCTATCTCAATGGAGTTGCTATTACTGCTGCTCAGCAGGTTCATGGATGAGATGACACCGTTCTTCTCGTTGAAGTAGAACTTTGCGTGCAGGTTGCTTACAAGCCTTGGGATGATGCCTAGGCTCTCTACCTGCTCCCAACTAGCGGAGTTGTCAGGCTCGTTGCGAACGAAAAAATCAATCCGTACCCCACGCTTGTTGGCGTTGCTAAGGGCGCTTGCTATGCTCTCCCAGTATTTGAAGTTGACGTAGGGTGAGACGATGATTAGGTATTGTTTCGCCTCATATATGATGTCTAGAATCTCGGTGCTGATTCTGTGCGGTTGAAGAATTTTCATGAAATGGGTAAATCTATAGTAAATCAGTTCTTAGAGAAAACCTCCGCTCCTTTGGTAACCACTTCCTTCACCATATCTGTTGCTGAGTTTACCTCTCTTGAAGGCTTAGAGCCATTCTGGATAGGGCTTCTATATACACCGTAGACGGCTTTCAATATCAGAGCATCTTTATTGGTATCATCCTTTAAAACATCAGAATATGCTTTAATAGTAAGAGCCACTGCGGACTTGAATGCATACTCTTCCTGGAAATTACGCTCCTTGTTATATTGAGAGATAGTATAGTAAAGCAGAAAGAAGAAAGGAAGTGTTTTTAGGGTGTTTACAAATATGGCCTCCCAAGTTAGAATAGGGTTTGATGTTCCAGAAAGGCCAAAAAAATTGGTAAACACTGCGAATATTGCAAGGACTGCTAACAATCCCACTGCCCCTACAGCGTACCGCCATAACTCCAACGGTTTGAACAATTCAGTTTTGCGTTGCTTGAAGGTTTCAAATAGCGAAGCGCCTACCTCACGCCCTATGAGATTGTCTAGATATGTATTCCTGTCTTCAAAATAACTGTGCTTGCTTTCCACGAAGCCTAACTTAGCCTCAAAATCAACATACTGGTCAATAAATTCCTTTTCTTTTGTTGCCATACGGCTAATCAAATCAGTGAATTCGCCTCTATGCTTGTCATATGTTTTATTAAGTTCGTCTGATGTGGTATCTACCCTTAGTTTTTCCTTCTGTACCTGCTCGGCAATTGAATTGACTTGTGAATTTGCCTGAGTAGAACTATTCAGGAGTTGCTGTATCTGGTTTGTATTTGTGTTCGCTGCACTTAGGTTACTTGTAATCTGCTGTAACTCATTTTGCTTTTGGGTTTGGAAATCAGATAAGTCTTTTTTCTGGTCATTAAGCTGTTTGATTAGTTTCCTCTGTTCTTCTTCTAGCTGTTTCAGCTTCTGAGCTTGAAGGCTTATTTCATCTGAGGCTTTTTTTAGTTTCAAAGCATTCGCATCGTGAACTTTGTATTTGGATTTGCCATAAAACCCATTCTGTAATTGATACTGCGCAAGCCAAAGCAGGGTGTTCTCGCTGTTTTGAAATTGCAGGTTTTGGATATAGCTTAAGTGTGAGTCAAGGATATTGAGGATATTATTATTACCCATATCCGTGGAACTGAATGTGGCAGGTAGTATCAGTGCATCGGGGGAATCTATCTCTTTCTCAAGTTGAATAAAGACTCTCTCACTGATATTCAAATAATCTGAGACAGTGAACTTTGATATTAGATTGGATTCCAGGCTTGCCATATCAGGATAGGCTTTACTGACAAGTTCTAGCAAGTCTAAGCCTTTGAAGGTCTCTATTCTGCGTTTTACCTCATTAATTATATTTGATTCCATCGTATTAATTAATTTTTGATATAATAGGGAGTGGTGTTTCTTTAAACAGTAACTGCGGATTTTACCATTACTAAGTCAATCTCCTTCATTAGCCTTCCAGTCTTTGTAAGAGCAACGATTATCTTTTGGTAGTGTAGGATATCATCAAAGCTTAGCTCTCGGCCTTTCCTATCTTTAAGCCATTTCTGGGCAGGTTGGTAGCCACCGATGTAAAACGCCCATGATAGGACAGGGGCTAGTGGCTGTGAAGTATTTTGGGTAGATGGTTAAGGTATCTTAATAGCATCAATTTTTATCGTTTTCCCATCAATCTTAAATTTGAACGAGGTAGCTGTTCGTTCTACTAATAAAGAGTCTCCGTAATGTAGCTGCCTATGGTGGTTGGCACAAACGGTGATGAGGTTGTTTATCCCAAGAACACCCTTGTTTAAAGTGGAAACCTGCTCGACATGGTGTGTTTCAATGTAGAAGTCGCCATTTGGCTTCTTGAATGAATAGGGGTTTTCCTTTAGTGAATCACAGATAAGACACTTGTATCCTGTCAGCTTCTTTACCTTTGATGAAATAGCACCACGTTCAATAAATGAGGCAATTCTCTGTCTTACCTCAGGGGTCTGCTTTGCCATCTTTTTTTCTAGCTCCAATATGCCTTTTAAGGTGTCTGCATCAGCGTCTGAGATAGCATTGTAATAGTCTTCGGAGGTGGCCTGCTCCTTTGTTTCAGCAACCCTTATAGGATAATTTTTTACATAAGCATTAAGCTTGTGATTTTGTTGGTTCAGGCTCTGTGCTTGTAAAAGTATGGTGTATACGTTGTCAGAGTTCAAATAATTGAACCCTCGTTGGGAGATAAGCTTTCCTTCTGGTAACAGACCTTCCTTTGCAACACTTTCATTGCTTATAACCAAAGGTTTGTCAAAGTAAATAATGTCTTCAGGGAGTGCTTTTATATTACCGCCATCATATTTCCTAAATAGCCTATGCTTTGATAAGCGGGGAAATTCCTGGCCAAACTCAGGGTTTCCATAAAACCCAATGATTAGTTTTCTATTAGAGTTCTTATAATCACTACTGCTAAGGAATATAATTTTGACTGAACTTGATTTATCAAAAGCGGGGGGCTTTCTAAGCATAGGTGTGTAGCCTATGTAATAACCATCTTCTTCTGATGGATAGATTTCATGCCCAAAATTCAGACTCTCATGTGTATGTAGTTTATTCTGAACATACGTGTATTTGGAGCGGCCTAAGTCTTCCTTGCTTGGGTCACCTGCCCATTTATTGCTGTTCCATGACATAGAGGCTAGGATACCGTAGTTTTCTATGAGTGTTTCTGTTGCTTCCACTTTGTCTTTAAAAATGCTTTATTCAATCAATTTTTAACGTTCCAGGTGATACAATTTAGGATGCCGCCTTCCTGGGCAATCTCATTGCTTTCAACGGTGGAGATTCTCGTCTTCGGGAATAGCTGACTAAAGAGCTTTACCGCCTCTTCGTCTTCTTTCTGGTTGAAAATAGGAAGGACCAAACAGCCGTCCATCTGCAGATAGTTGATGTAGATTCCGTTGGCCTGGATATTTTGCTTATTGCGGTATGGGTTGTAAGGCACCTCAATCCAGTCCAGACCAGCGTTGTGGAGCGCCATCCTGAACGTTAGCTGAAACTCGCTTTTTTCTTTGGAATAGTCATTTATCAGCACCGTCCTGTAGTCTAGGAAACGCACCATGCCGTCAGCGTGTCCTATCTTATCTGCTTTGTCAGTGGGTATAAAACAGATGTGGTCTACCTCCAAAAGCGTCCTCAGTTCTTTTATAAGGGTTTTCTCTGGCATAGCAGGGTTCTCCCGAAACACTTTGTCGCACATTATCACCCTGTCCTTCCATCGGATGACGTTACCACCGTCCAAGACGATTGTTGACTTCAATGGCTTTATACAAAGTGTATCGCAGATGGAGTAAACGTCAGAGATGGTCTTCCGCAGCTTTACGGTCTGAAGGTAGTCGGGATTGTACCTGAACTGTACGAACCGTTCATCATCAACCTGTATTGGCATGTAGTCAACCGCCCATACGTCCTTCGTCTCTGGGAGCAGGGCGTAGTTTACCTGATTGTCTTTTAGCGTTTGCTCAAACCTCTTGTAAAAGGATGGGTATAACTGCGGCAGAGTGTCAGCTAGATATAGGAAGTTAGAATCTTGGTCAGTTATCATGAAACTTCTGTAAGCTACTGGCTAATTCAAGAACTCAAACTTATTTTGGTAGAAGTCTATCTTGAACTGCCTTACTGGCGTCTCAAATTGCTGATAATATTCAATGTTGTTCAGATAAGGTGGGGTTCGGGAGACACCTACATTGGCGGCATTAGACGGGGAATATAAAACTACACACCTGATTTCCCTGCCAAAGTGCTGTGCGGGAATAGTAAACTCGCTTGTATCACCATTGAATGTATTAGCATAGTCTATATTAAATACTTGGGTGAACAGGCTTGCAGCATTATTGGTCGAAAAACGAGAGGTAAAGTAAATAGTGTCTATAGGTGCATTTTGTAAAGCTTCGCTAATCTGGATATTATTAGGAATTATGTTATATAGAAGGGAGTCTTGGGTAACGGTTTCATCCTCTCTGTCGCATTGCCTTATGATGTCTGTCACCCAAGTATTGTTCTGCTCAAGCATCGTTAATATATTTTCTATTGAGAAATTTTCAGTCCCTGCCTCTCTTATCTGATAGTGAGGAAAGGCATTGTGAAGGATATCCCAGAAGCTTCCGACATTACCATAAAAGAATGGGATGGTGAAATTCTCAACTGAATGTGGGTGGATTGTCCCCACTATCATTTTTGTGTCTGTCTGGCGAACTGGGTATTGGTCTAGGAAATGGTGTATGGTTGTTACAGGCATATATTTTTAGTTTAATCCGTTAGCTCTGGTGCCGAACTTCTCCATATAGAGGAATTCAATCGCCACAATCTCACGCTTAGTTATATTACTTGGCAATGTCTGAAGGATAGAGAAGCGAAAGTTTCTGTGGTATCCAGCCTCAGCGCAAAGCTTTATAAGTTTTTGGTTGCCGCCATGGTGGGATTTTGCGTACTCGCTCCATCTCTGCCAAATTCCTTCGCTGCCGCAGGCGGAGCCTATGTATTGGTTTCCAGTATTGGAGTCAAGAATCATATAGATGCCGTTTACAGCTGAAAGGTGGTTCTTCCAGTCTTGGTTGGCGTCAGGGTTTAGAATGAGCCTCTCAAGTTCTTGGAAGTCCAGCACGAAATTCAGCAGACCAGGAAACGAGCCTAGGTAACCTTTTGGGAGAATCTGGACGACCTCCTTTAATTGAGTATGGTACCATTGGTGCCAGGCTTGGGCATTATTTCCCCAATCAATGATTATTCGGTCATAGAGAAATTCAAGCTCGTGTACCAGATTTAAGTCATAGTAGAAGTGCTTTTCACGCTTCTCCACGCCACTCACTTTGAAAATTCCGAACAGAAGTGATTTGGTGCCTTCCTGACCCAAAAATGATATGATGTAGTCGCAGTCTTTGAATACCTCCTTGCTCTGCTGTCTCTGGTATTCCAGTAGTGATGACTTGTCCTTGATGATGTCACGGTACTCCTTCCTGCTGTCCTTGTGCCGAACGAGTTTCACTTTTGCGTTTTTAAGCAGGTCAGTCTTCAGGTTCAGTATATCTTGGAGCGTGAGCAGGGAATCGGCCTGGGAGACCTTAGCATCTTCTTGAAACTCATTGGAGTAGTTTGGGGCGACTTCTATGGTTTTACCTTGGTAGATGATTTCAATCAAGTCTACCATAAAATTCATAAGCCGTTGCCGCAGGATGTTTTTGTCACTCAAATGGGTGACAGGCTCTGGCGGGCTGTGCAGATGCTTATTGCACAGTTCTAGTTGGTTCTGGCTCATGCCCATCTGTGGAAGCCAGTCTATGTTTCCTTCATGGTAATTTTGGAACAGCTTCATCAACAGACTATACAAGTGTGTGTAGGAGCGGGAGAACTCTACACCCTCGTCCGCATCACGCTTCTCCAGTTTCTTTAGGATGCCCTGGCCGTCAAATTCAATCTTGAAGAATTTGGATTGGCGCTGGTAGGCAAGGGGAGAAGCCTCATATTTGAACTTTACATAGGAGTCAGCCAGGTTTTTTAGGATTAGCTCTTTTTGTGGCTCGACCTCATTATCAAGGTAAGCTCTTAACTCTTCTTCAGACTGGAAGGCAGAGCCGTCCGAGTCTGCCGATGACCCCGCTGAGCGGAAAAGGATGGCTCCGTCAATTTGGTCAGAACCAAATATGGGCCTGTCCCTAAACCGCCCCGTTCCCCTGAACTTCAAGGCCACGGCCTGGATTCCATATACCGCCAACTGAAGGTTGGTTTCAGGACATTCCCAGAAGTCGTCTTTATTGAGACGAAGACTTATGCTTTTGCCGTTGACAAGGCATTCTGGGCAGTACCCATCATTGAGCAAGGTTTCCATAGCTAGGTATCACTTGAATTAGAACTACTTTTCATTCAAATGTAATATAGTCACTATTATATATAAGTGGCTATCTAGTTTTCCTAATTCAGCGAAATTCATTTGCCTAAGATGCGTGAGGAATTTCTGAATGTCAGACTCGTTTAATACCATCAAACGTGCATAGGTAAACGGGCAAGAAGAATCTTGGGAAGTTAATTTAAAGGGCTTCATTATTACTAACAATATAATATTGCTGATAATAATTAAGCCCTATTTTTTGCCTTCTCAGTAGGCCAATGCTAGTCAAGCAGTCTACTAATCTTATACCTCCTTATGGCGAGTAGGTCAATGAAATATCTGTGGTGTTCCATCGCCATACTGGGAACGTCAGCGGGGCTTCTGTCACTGAATATGGCAATACAGTTGCTGTGCTGGTAGGTCAATTCGCATAACACCATTTTTCCTGTGGGTTTGTGCAGATAGTAGTTCGTTGACGAGTCGTTGTCTATGACATATTCCTCCGTCTCATGCCAACCTATAAGAGCTAGTTCATTCATGCGAATCTCTTCTAGCCTACCACCGCTTATTATATAGAGTACGTCCGTGTCTTTGATTGTATATCCATCATCATCCGCAAACATCATCTTGCAGTTGTTCTCCGATGAGTTGGCCAACAGTTCTTCGTCAATCGCCTCGGCCGCCTCCTTTACCTTATCATTCATTTCTCTTTCTATTATTTTTAATGCCTATTGGCATATGGCCTGCGGTACTTCGAGGTGAACTCATAGAAGCCAATGACCTTAGGGGCAATAATATCGCTGAACAGCAAAGGTGAACCCATTTTACTGATGCGTACCGTGTAGAAAAAAATGCTAATACCCATGCTGAATCGCTCGTACACGCATACTTTCAGGTTGTTCTTCATCTCAGCCACCTGCTCTTCATAGGTGTCAATCTCGCCTCTCAGCCCAGGCTCCAGTTCGGCATCTTCCCAGAGATAGTCCGCTGACTGGCATTCACCCTCCTTCGGGGTCAGCTCTATTCTGTACAGGTTCTCTTCCGTCTCGTATTCATAGACCCTGGTGGCGGTGAATTCCCTAAGCCTTCTGAAATTCATTTCGTTGAGTATTTTACCCGCACTGCACATGCCGCAGTCCATCAGCTTTTCGATATCTATTCCGCAGTTGCATAATGAGTTGTTAATGTGAACCGAAGCCCAAAGTTCACCGTCTGTCTCGTTCATGGCCGTTTCATTATAGGCAAGGTCTAGCCAGACGTATTCCCCCTTTTCTGTTATGGCGGGAGCCGTATCGTCATCAATGAAGGGGAAGATGTGCCTGTATGCCGCATCCAGGCATTTCCCGCAGTTTCCATTGGCCGAGTATAGGCCGAATAGTTTTAGCTCTGGGTCATAGGTCTTATAGACCCTCACCTCCCCGCTGTCATATAGTGTCTCGTTGTAGAGTATCTGTTCCATGTTTCCGAATTCGTTTAAAGTATATATCAGAATCGGAAGGCGAAAAGTCGAATTGTGGTAAAGTGGTTTTCGGGGTGCTGTATTTTATATATAAGAAAAAGACAAGACACATGACACACAGTTATCGCATTAGTGAACAAGCAAGCTTTACAATCCAGGAGATACAGCTTATGCTAGCAAAGAAGCTTAAAAAGAGAATCAGTAAGCAATTGATTATAGACAAGGCTGTGCAGGCTCTTCAGGAAAAGATGGAAAATGTAATTGAGCCTAAGCAGGGTGATTTAGAATAGGCATTTCCTGTAAAAAGTGTTTCATCCACTGCCGAAATGAATCTATATTAGGATTTAAAATATTTAATTACTATATTTGTGTAATAAATAAACAATTGTAGTAATGATAGTAATCATTGACTTGTCTAAAGAGACGACACCCTCCAAGTATGCAAAGCGCAAGGGAGTAACAGTAGCGGCAGTGACTAACTGGATTGCCCGTGACCAGATAAAGTACAGGCACATAGAAGAGCTAGGTCTGACCTTGGTGGAGATTGACAGTGAAGAAGAGAAGATAAAGGAGAGAAGGAGAAGAATAATTGAGTCATTCTTGAGGGAAGAAGAAAATGGGCTTTTAGATATTGAAAAAGGTGAAGGTGGTTCAAAATAAAGGTGTCTTTATAAATGGCATCTGATTGACTAGGTTGAAACAAAAAATAAGGGCATAAAGAGTTCACAATAAAGTTTAGCTATGATTGAACCAGTTGAAGCCAAGATTCCCGTTTTAGTTTTTTGCCGTGTCTCTTCAGACTCGCAATCATACTCTTATCAGCTTGACGAGCTTCAGCAGTTTTGCACCGCCAACAACTATGAGATAGTTGAAACCATAGCGAACAACATATCGGGAAGAACAGGAAACAAGCGGCCAGACCTGGACCATTTATTCAAACAAAGTAAGGTTGGTAGATTTAAGAAGGTTATTGTGACTTCAGTTGAGAGACTGGGCAGGGATGCCAAGATGATTCGCAGGACAATCGATTTTCTACATGAGCATAAGATATCTGTAGTTTTCAAGAACCAGAATTTTGAGAGCCTTGATTACAACGGAGAAGAGACTTTCGTGACCAACATTCTCATCTCGGTCTATGCCGAGTTAAGCATGGAGGACAACAAACAACGGTCTGCCAAAATCAAGAGCGGCCTGGCGCATGCGGTCAAGAAAGGAAAAATCATTGGAAGGCCCAAAGGATGGAAAAAGGAGAATGATGTACTGTTGAAAGAGTATGCGAAGCTTGTCAGGGATTTGAATCAAGGTCTTTCCTTAAACCAGTGCGCCAAGTTGCACGGGATAGCAAAGAATACCATAATCAAAGTAAAAAGGGCAATGAGTCTGGACTGAGAATTTTCATTGAACCCTTGGCACCAATAAGATAGAGTGTATGAACTAAGTAACTAAAACCAATTAATATATGATACACCCAGTACAGACGATGAAATTCCCAATATTTGACGGACACTTTTGGGTAGTCAAAGATGGCGTTATAATAGACCCATTCTTTGATGTGTATTACCAGAAAGCCTTGATTCGGAGAGTCCCCACGAAAAGACATTATCATGCAGCACCCGAGGATGTCCAAAAGTTCTTCATGGATTTAATGAAGCCCTATTGGGAAAAGGTAAAAGAGGGTTACGCTATCCTACCTGGTTATTGCTGCTTCAATGCTTTGCATGAGGCAGAGCTAAATGGGGGAGAGGTAGTTTTTGGAAGCATGGGTTTCGGTATGAAGCCTAATGTATTCTGGGAATACGGTGACCCTTCATGGAAGAGGCCAAAGAAATTTCTGAAATCAATTTAGTAATATTGATGAATGAATAATGTTCTAGTGCTAATTAGAGCTTTAAAACAGACATGACCCACCAATCGGTGGGTTTTCTGTTTCTATATCTTTGGAAATATCTTCCCCAAATAATGGTGTAATGGCAAAACGACCTTTTCTCGCATATTTAGAAAGTCATCCTCACCTTTTATCTACCAAATAATTGAACGATTATTTGGTAGATAAAAGGTTGAGAATTAATGTCCCTGAAAAATCATGCCGTAGAATTAAGTTATTTAATGAATTTATACATTAAAGGTTATATCTCATTGGCATATGTTTATGAATAGTCATGTTGGATAAGTAGGAGTATGATGAAATAATTTTAACTGAATTTCAGTTTCTTCAATGTTTCTAGTTTTAATATTCTAAATCACCTATTCCTGAATGTAGCCATTTCCTAAAGTCATATTGGTAATTAAACATAGTTAATCCATTGCTTATTTTGAAGAGAATTTCCATATCATCGTGTTTCACCGATTTGTAGCTACTACTTAATGTGCCTGTATTAGCAAAATATATTTTATTATATTCGTTGAAGAGTGGCTGAAGTAGCCCTTTGTCTTGTAGATATAAGCAAAAATATCTAGCCATGGCATGATTTAAAAGAGGATGTCTATTGAATTCATTAGAATCCATATTTATTAAATTGTCTAGAAAATTCCATCCATAAGTATCTTCATATCTATTTTTAAGTATATCACCCCTTATCACTTCTTTTTCCTCTTCATAAAGATTATCCCTTATGACGTCTCCCCGCCAGTTCGGCAAGCCAATTACTTTGTTGTCTTTCCACTCATTGCTTTCATAAAGCGAGGCTAGGCCTTCATTTACCCAAGGTTTTAAGAAGGGATAATTAAAGTTGAGTAAAAGATGAATTAATTCATGGTTTAAAGTTCCAGTTGTTTGATTTGGGGCATATGATAATATGCTCAAATCATTAGTAACGGAATAACCTATATTGTTTGGGTTTAATGATATTCCATGATGCCTTAATGCAATATCATTCAATTGTGCTTGGCTTTTAACTATAAATGCGTTAATTTTATATGGGGGAATTGTCATTTTATAATAATTGGAATAAAATACTAAATTTCTTTCTAGCTCTTTCGCAAGTTCAATTGTTTTAGAATTGTTATTAGAGACGAAATTGTATACTATGAAGTTTTTGCTTATATAATATGAGTTAATTTTATACTTGTTTTTGTAGTTTATTTTATTTATTGTATTTTGTACTTTTATTTTAGTTAATTCATTACTCCATGTGTAGGGAATTAATTCTTCATTTACTCGAGTTTGAACAATTTTTACAGTACTCGGGTTTTTGTTATACTTTATATGGTCAGAAGGGAAATAAAATTCTTTTCCAGCACTCCATCTAACACTAGCAATTACAGCAAGTGCTTGGATAGGTTTTGAAGGAGAAACTTCGCCAGGCCTGCATTTATTTATTGATTCAGAAATATAATATTGCGTGTTTTTGTTTAAATTTATATACCTGGATTTAATATTGTTAAATTCTGAGACGCCTTCATCATATTTGCCTAAATTGCAATAACAAACTGCAATCAATAAATCGACTTCAAGTTTATTTATTGCTACCCTCCAATTTGCATCTAATAGTTTGATTGCATCCTTATAATGACCCTTGTCAATCAACTCCCTTCCTTCCTTGATGAATGCCTGCTGTGCGGTTGATTCATAGCTGTTTAGTAGAAATGCTAATAAAATGGTGTATGGAATAAAATTTTTCATTATAGTATTAGTTAAAATTTGAGCCTTGATGGTTTGTTGGTATCTTTTAATCCTGCATCTTTTTGTACTTCATTAGGAGTTATTAAGAGTTTTTCATTTTTAATTTCCTCAACTGAGGAATTCCTTTTACCAACATAGATTGCAGTATCTTGTATTTCTCCAATACTTTTACTTTGGAAACTTGCAAGAATCAATACCATTCCGATTAATGATAAAATAATTCCTGGAGATGAAGATTGAAAAGCAATTTTACCAAAATTTGGGGTGTCGTAATTTACGGTTGTATTAAGGTCGTTAATTCTGCCAAGTATAAATATAGAACCAACCATTGTTAATATTATTCCTGTTAAGAAGCTTAAATACTTAATCCATAGTGTCAGCATCATAGATACGTTAGCCTGATGATACCTCCTGTTAATAACATCAGCTTCAAGTTGGGCTAATAGGAGAAGCTCTGCAAGTTTGTGCTTATCTACTATTTTATTGTATGAACTGTCTGCACTAAAGATTGGCTCAATTGTGGACTTTATACTAAAAGTTTTTATGCTTAATATTTGGTCATTTAGCTTGTCAAGCTGAAATGTTGAGATAGCTACAAAAAGAAAAGGAGGAATAATAACCATCCATTTAATGTATTTTTCCATTTAGCATTCGAATCTATTTGTAAATTATATATGGCATTTCAGAAATCACCTCTATATAGAATATAATACTGCTTATAAAATATTAAATTATTTTTATATATAGATTTATGGTTGTTTCTAATATTCAGTACCTTATAAATTTATATTACGTATCATTCTGTAATTAGATTTTGATTAGATTAAATGTAAAGGTTTGCGGATTATAAGATTATTATCATTTTCATGGTAAAATAATTATATATAAAATGCAATTTTTTATTGCAAGTGATGACTTGTATTGTTTTAATTATAATTTATCCTAATAATAATACTCACTTTAAATTTATGTCTATGTTCTATTTCAGAATCAACAAAATCAAAATATTTGATAGCAAAGGTGAAAGAAACCTCTTGGTATTCGGGAAGAAAAAAGCGCAGGTAAAGCTCATAAGCTTCATTATTACAAATAAATCAGGGAATTTGCCTGATATGAAAGAGTACCTCAATGCCAATGAAGAGGTGGTTAAGGAAGGTATTTTGAAGGATGCTGTTCATTCTGTGGTAAGTAGCCGAATTCTAACCCCTATTGAAAATGTCAAGGACAACCATCAGTTAACCTTCGGTGACACTGGTTATGTCTTACACCAATCAGATGAGATTCCAGAGTGCTTTGATTGGCAATTTATAGCTTACGAAAGTGATAGGAATGTTAGAGACACTTCAGACCTTGTTAAGGATATAATAAATGATGAAGGATTTGAAGGTTTTTCAAAAAACATAGGGTCAGTAATTAAAGCAGCTACGAATCCTGCATATTCAGCTTATGTGGAAATCGCTAGATTTGCCATAAATATTATTGCAAAAACTTCAAAAAAGAATAAGGATGATATGATTGGTGTTCTTTATATGTCTTTAAATAGAACAGAGCATTACTTTCATGGAGAAAGAAAGAAGGATGACGTTCCAGACCTGACTAATAATATGACTATTGATTATTCTATTTTTGCCACAAGTAAGAATAATAGTTAATGTTAAGCTATTTGTTATTGTATTTCCTTGTATAATATGTTTCATACTTTCCAGATAGTGCTAGAATCTTAAATTAATTTAGATTTAATTATTAGGTATGAACTTAGTATTCTTATCCATAAATAAGTATTTATAATATATCTATTAGTTATATGGTTCATCGAGATAATTTAGATGAAATAATTAGTGATGAGGAAATACGTCAAAGGGTCAGACAAATGTTTGGCGAACCAAAACAATCAAAAATAGATAAGCTTAGTCGCCATCCACTAGCTACTATGTTTGTTGGGTTCTTATTGACTTGGGGAATAGGAGGAATTCTTACAGGAAAAATTAGTGCATACCAACTTGAAAATCAAAAGAAAATTGAACAAGTTAAAGTTAAAAGAGAAGAGGGGTTAAAAGCAATAAAAGAAATTACTGAGTTGATGTATACAAGATATACTGTTTCTGTTCTTCTAGCCTCTTCGTTAAAAAGGAATGCCCCATTGGAAGAGCTTAAAGAAAGGAAAAATAGATATGACGACATATATTTGAAATGGAATTCAAGTATTCAAAATACGCAGTTTACAATTAGGGGGTTAATGGATGACTCAGCTTATTCAGAGTTAGAATCTGTTCTTGAGTTTGGCCTTGTGGCTCATTTTAATAACGTAGACAAAGTTATTACAAATGGGTATGATATGAGATTAAAAAGAGATTCTCCTGTTTATGATTCTTTGTATATTAAAAAAGAATTAGCCGCTTGCCTTGATTGCAGTTATGCGATTTCAAATTATCTGTGGATGAGAACTAATTTATATGGTAATGTAAAGAATAATTCAATAGAATTTGTGAAAAAAATAGAGCGTGAGCTATATGAAACATGTATGTGACTTTTCAAATAAAAATAAGAAGACTCCCTTTAAATGCATATGCGTAAGCCTTCCTGCTCCAAAAAATGTACTTGTTGATTTAAATAGATATGCCACAAGTTTTGTTGTGAACAAACGGGCTTTTCATATTTAATCACGAAAAAAGTTTTCATCTCGGTTCCATGAGCCGATGAACAGAGTAGTAATGATGCTAGTAAGAAGAATTGGAATAGTTATCCTAATCATTATACTGGCAGGTGTGGCATTTCCGCAAGAATTCACTATGCCAGTTGACGGAGCAACCGAAAGAATTATAATAAAAAGTCATTCTGGTATTACCCATGGGGGAAATCCATTACACACAAAGGCGTAGACATTTTTGCTAATAAGGGAACCACAATCCGTTCCTCTACAGGCGGCCTTGTTCTCTACTGTGGGCAAATCGCAATGGGCGGTAACGTGGTTTTAATCCTAGGCCCTAAATGGCGGCTGCATTACTATGCGCATCTGCACGCCATTAAGACATCAACCTTTACTTGGGCAGATAGGGGTAAGGCCATTGGCACCGTTGGAGCAAGCGGAAATGCAGCAGGAAAACCGCCTCATCTACATTACTCGATTATGACATTCATTCCAAATCCTTTGCGGATTGACTCGGAAGACATGGGTTGAGAAAAATGTTCTATCTAAACCCGATTGACTTTTTTGATTAGGAATGATTCAAGTCAATCTGGTTTCCGAAAGGCTATGTTACCAACCAAGGACTTATTCTGCTTATTCTAACTAAGCTTTTACTCAATGCAAACAATCAAAGTATTCACTTCTCTACTCCTATTATTATTTGTCCTTACCAATCTGCAGGCTCAGACCCCGCCAGTCAGAACCTGGTATTTTAATACCCACGGTGCCAAGACTTCGGTAAAGGAGAGGTGGTCAGAGAATAAAGCAGGAATTAGGCATGGAAAATATATAGAATACCAGGATGGCGGCAATGTGATACAAGAAGGCAACTATGTAAACGGTGTGAGGAATGGGTTTTGGAAGGAGAAAGGCACCAATGTAGATGGGGTCAGGCTGTATATGGAAGGAAATTATGTTAATGGTCAAAAAGTAGGCAGGTGGAATAACGTAGAAATTGATTTTGATGATAAAATATCAAACGACTTCTGCAATGAGAGCTTTTCTGATATGGCAAAACATAATGTGGCAAGCATTAAGAAAGGTTACCATGTGATAATCAAAGATGACCGAGTAGTAGCCGCCTTTGACGACAAAGGAGTCAATCTATTTGAAGAGTGGAAGATTATGCAGAAACAGACTGATAGGATTTTGAAAGAGGAACAACTAGAAAGGGAAAGGATAGAGTCTGTATTAAAAGAACTTTCCTCAGTAGTTGTTACCATAGAGGTTTGAAATAGTTGCCATATTTATTTTTAAGTGAGGTATACATTATACCTTCGTTAACCTAGAATTGGTTTTCATATATTGTATCTGTAAAAACTATAATACAACCTTTGGGTGAGACATAGCTTCCCCATGTATAAATTCAAAATGGGAGACGGTGTTGACAAAGCCGAAAGGTCAGGCAGAGTAATTTTTTGGGGAGGGGGGTATGGTTTTATTCAAACCTCCGATGGGGATGCAGTATTCTTTCATAATAAAAGCAAAGTGCCTACTGGTATAAAGCGGTTTAGACTATTGGATGAAGTCACCTTCACTTTGTCTAAATCTACAGAAGGCAAGTATAAGAATAGAAGCGTTGCCACTAATATAAATATAACTCAAAGAGGGACCCTGTCTGACTACAAGCGGTATGTAGGACGCTTAATAAATTGGGACGGAGACAAAGGATTCATTGAAAGCCCTCAGCAGGAGAAAAAGGTACTGTTCTTTAAATCAAGGATGCTTTATCCTGATGATTCATTAACGGATGGAGATTATTTAGTTTTTCATCAGGTGAAGTCATCAAACTCACCTGACCAACTATTTGCTTTGTTCGCCTACTCACTCCAAAGAGAGAGTAACCTGGTTTTCCTGCGACAGCAATACGTTGACAGCCAACTAGAGCCAATCCTAGACCATATTAAACAACGGATAAGAGAGTTTCCTAAGCTTTCCCATGGTGCAAGGTTCAAATTAGAATTTTTAAAGATTGGCTACGTAGACAACCATAGTTCTTATCTAAGCTTGGTCAAGAAACTAGAAGAATATAAAAACCTAGGATTCCATGCCACCTTACAAATCTTGAAGGAGTACTGTTCTGAAGTTTATTTGATTCAGCTTTGGGAGACAGGCTTAATCTATGAATTCGACCTTAACCTAATTGAAAGGTACTTTTATAAAGCTTCCGCAGACAAAAAACGTGCATTGATTACACGGTTTGATGAAGGCTTCAAAGCCAGGGTACTAGAAAATTATTTTGAAAGCCTTAAAGCTGAAGGCAAAGCCCTCGGAGTCAATAATAACATAAAGACCTTATTAGACATCGTTCATCGTAACCCAGAGAGCAGACACGAAGAAATCTATCAGTCTGTAAAGGGTTATATACTCTCGACATTTAAGTCGGCAGAGATAATAAGCTTATGGCTTAGTGGGTATATAGGTACACCGCCAGAGGATTTTATCCTTGGGAATTTAGACATAGACAATCTCACGAATGTAAAAGCCTTCTTATCTAAGAAAAAACCGAAGGTAACGGAGGCCATCAGGGGAGCTATTGAAGGCTACCTATTAAGTATAAATACCTCCAAGTTTGAAAAGGAGCTTCCACGTATAGTAAATCGCCTCTCGATTTTTGCTAACTCTTTTCCTAAGCAACATGGTCCGCTTTTACTTGCATTAGGAGAAAGATGCAGTGCTTATCAAAAGTTCGTCCTATGGATTTTAAGGACAAATATTGAGTTCAATGCGGTAGAATATTTCAGCAATACCGATGAGTCGATAAATGCCTTTTATAAAGTCCTTTTATTCAACCATCCGTCCATAACCAATGATAGTTTTGACGCTATACAACTCCTTGATGTCGCTCAAGTAACCCAGCAAGGGCTGCTAGACTTTGCCACCTCCTTCGAATGGGACACCCTTATAACTCCTACAATTAGCCCCTCAGAAAACGGTTTCAATAGTTTTTCATTTTTGGATGAAATTGAAAAATTCATAAATGAAAACTGTGTTCAAGAATTAGACTTAGGCGAATTAGCAGTAGAAATTTATAATTCTATCCCTAGATATGAAGTTCATCATCTAAGGCTCTGGCTTTATGGATGGGTTGAGCAACATTATTACGACTATGTAGGCTTCAGAAGTAAGTTTAGCCAACTTCAACCTGAAGAAAAGGTGGACTTCAAAAAACAAGGTGAGGATAACACCTATCAAACTGACGTTGTAGAATTCGAGAGGCAAGAAACAGAGCCATGCACGGTAATTTTATCTGCTGATGAGGATTCCACCCTGTATGATGCGAGACTTTTTAACTTTTACTTTGAAAACGGCAGTTTAAGGCTGCGCACTCAAGACGGTAGTTACACCAGTGAATGGGAAGAGGTTATGGCAAGTTCAGGTTTGAACCGAGTACCTGTAACAAGTCAGTTTAATCAATCACAGATTAGAGTTGAGGTAAATGCTGATAACTGCATTATACAAATTGAGGGTTTGACGGAGTTGTTTACATTCATTCACACGGGGGAAATCGAAAGGACTTTTGGAAAAATTGGCGAATCACTCAGCGAAAGAAGGAATAGCTCCAAGGCATATGCTGAGGACTGGAGCGCACGAAAACTGATAATTGACTACCTGAATGAAAACCAAGTGCCAGGGGTAGAACCAATTTATGTACAAGAACCCAAGAACTTCTTCAGGAGGCTAGACACAAACTCAGGGGTGGATTCCATGGAACTAACCACTCTTTATACTCTGGATGCCTCAGATGGGAAAGCCATTGTGTGGGAGAATAGTGATTTCAGCGAAGACAGAGCAACTTATGTTTTCAAAAGCACCGACACTGACCTTGATTTTAAGCTACATAAAATAGCTGACGCCATAGTTTCAATCGCCCAACTCAGGTCGGCTTTAATTAGCAATAAAGAAGACCCTAATCTCCCTGTATTTAGGGCAAACCTAGGCTTTGTCGGTACCATAAGGAAAAGAAGAGGGAAGCATTACTCATTTGAAAACTGGAAAGAGAAGCTCGCTGAAGCACTTAGTAAGCCTATAATTCCAATTCCATCTGATGATGAACTAGTGCTGTTGGAAAACTGGTCTCCAGAAATTCCACACTCTCCTAAAATCCCACATTTACCTAAAACCAAAGTGTCGCCTAAAAAGATTAGGGACTCTGACATAGATTACGTTAAAATTGGATTTAGTAATGAGCAACAAATTAAGGTGAAAGAAGAGCCAATAGCGGAATCTTCAAGACGAAATGTTAGCACTGGTTTCAGTATTGGGCAACAGATAAAGGTCAGGGAAGAGCCACTGCCTAAATTTTTGAAACGAAATCCACTCCTGGAATCTCTGAAATCATTCAATAATTATTTTTTACAAGGTCTTGAATTATAAAAAATGGAATCCTTAACCACTGAGCAGGAAATTCAACAGCAGCTAACCGAAGAATTAAGCAAGTTAAAAAAGGCGGTAGCATACATTGAAGAGGCGAAAGAGGCGGCATGCAGTTCATCTAAGCTTTTGGAAGAGATGAATGAAAAGGTCGTTGAGATGCTAGAAACCAAAAGCAACTTCCGAGAATTGATAGTTAACTATAATGAAAGGTTTAAAAGGCAGGTTGAAGATAATAAGAAGTTAATCAGTGAATTAGAAAGGAAGATTCTTGAAAAGACTAATACAAAACTGCTCGAAGAAAAAACCACAAACATGCAATCTAATCTTGAACGATTAGATTCTTCTTTCAAAGCAGAGGTTTTAAAGTTAGTGGAATCCAATGGCATCTTTCGGTTCATGAGTATGCTTAGTTTTGTGTTAGCCATTATCGCTCTTATTATCAGTGTTTTAAAATAATTCTTTTCCAAGAAGGTGGTGTTAGCTTTTTCAAGCCCAACATATGAATGTGTAATTGAAGATTTAAGGGGCAGTCTTTACCTGAAATAAAGGAAACCTCACTTCGCATTGTTTAATGAAAAATTTTACCCTAATTTTTTCGAGTCGCTCTTCTCCCTTCACCCTGATAAGGATTTTGACGCACGCTTTTGCCATGAAGCTCGGTATCACCACTAAGGTTTAGATTAACATATGGATATAGATGACAAGTTTACCTTCGGTAAGTACCAAGGGCTTACTTTAAGGGATGTATACCAGGGCAATAATAAGCTAGATAGAAATTTTGTTGAGCAATTCCTGAGAGAAAAGCTATCCAACGACTATTCCGTAAGCCCCGCAAGCATGATTGGGGAATTACTGAGTTTTGAGGTGAGCGATACTTTGATTAGAGCAACTTCGATTGATAAGGAACCATACCGTAACTATCAGAGGGATATAGCCTACTTGTTCGTATATGATTCTAATTTTTTGAGACGTGAGGCGGGTAATACCTTCATTGGTGATTTTGTCGGCATGAAAAAAGATGAAAACGGTTGGGATAGGGTGCTGATATGCGGAGGAAAGCCAGAGTACATAGCCTGGTGTATTAACACGATTGAATGGTTCTTCGTTGAGCCATCTGCCTTGGAAGAGCTTCAAACGATGCCTGTCTTCAGATTCAAGGAAATGGAGGTTATGTTTAAGATTGAGGACATCTATACCTATCGCCCTATTTTCATTTCAGAGCCATACCAATTCCCAGTAAGTGTCTTACACAAGAACTCCCAGAAATATGATTCGCTGACAGAAGAGAGCCAGAGTTATGACAATGATTTTACTTCTTCTGCCGATTCAAACAGAGATTATTTTAATGCAATGACTGATGGACAATTGGGCGACTATGGTGATTTTCGTGGCAGTTCAGACGATATAGATAATTGGTCAGGTAGATAATTGTATACATTTAAAAGGCATAAATAAAGACATTCACTTTTGTATTTTGACTAATCAAAAATACGGAAGAGGATAAATGCCCTCAATGCAGCGTTGTTGCTTTTATTAAAGTTTTATGATAAGTAGTGCAGAGCTTAAAGTTGATTTCCGCTCAACCCTTACTTCCGAGAGGCATGAGATTGAGCATCGTCTTGAAGCCATAAAGGACACCTTTGAACGGATAGCGTTAGGTGAAAAAAGTAAAATTGAGGTAGGCTCAAGAGTTATAATAACCTATGACTATG
This sequence comes from Rufibacter sp. DG15C, assembly GCF_001577755.1. NCBI lineage: Bacteria > Pseudomonadati > Bacteroidota > Cytophagia > Cytophagales > Hymenobacteraceae > Rufibacter > Rufibacter sp. DG15C. The sequence continues at coordinate 3,780,619 of NZ_CP010776.1, read as the reverse complement.
ATGGGTCTACACAGGAAGGAAGAGTTTGGAATGTCAAGAGCGATGGCACCATCCAAGTAAACAGGGATGGATACAAATCACTTATCAACGTAACAGCATCCCAGGTTCAGAACCTATCTGTGGGAACCTATGGTTTGCTAGAAAAGGAAATATGGCTGATGGAAAATAGGTTAGAGGCGATAAATGATATAATGGGTGCTTCTAATATTCCAGGGATATTCTTAAAAGTCCGAGACAATATGGTGTATGCCTCAAACTCTGTAAATCACGACTATTATCAAGTGGTTGAGTTTGTACATGCCAAGGACCTGAAGTCTTACACACTGACGCTTCCAATTAACACAATCGCTAGACCAGGATACTTTCACATAAGATGCAGTGAGGTTGATATCCTTTCGGTGAGTTTGTCATCGGAATTTGCATTCAAGGAGTTCTATAAAAAAAGCTAATCATTGAGGCTTTTATATTAGGAAGCGGGAATTAACTACTTCAAACTACAATAAAGTGAAAAGCTTATCTTTAATAAACTAAGATGCTAGACTTTAAAGCCATCCTTCGGCAAAGCCTGGGCAGGCTGTGATATAGCCAAACATCTATTTCTAATCTTCATGGACTCTTCAAAATTAAATCCTCTTCGCAAAAATGGTAAGGACTGCTTGCTTTGCGTTAATAGGAAAAAACTAATTATCGCTACCCCTGAGGAAAAGGTTAGGCAAAAATTCGTCACCGAACTTATTGACAGGTATGGCTATCCAGAAGAGATGATTCGTGTGGAGTTTCCATTGTCAGCCTTCGATAAGTCTCTTAAAGGTAGAGTTGATATACTTGTTTTGGGTAAGAACAAGGTAGACGATAACTATCACTCACTGTTGTTGGTGGAGTGTAAAGAGCCTAATGTCCCCTTGACTGAGTCCGTGTTTGAGCAAGCGTTGAGTTATGACGATGTATTGGCACCGAAAGTGACAGTGGTTACTAATGGCAATGAAACAGTAGCCCTGCAGTGGGACGACAAAGAAAATGAATATGTTGAAATCAACCTGATACCGAGTTATGCTGATTTAATTGAATTAGACTATTTCAATCCAAAAGAAGTGGTAAATCTAAACTGGGTAAGACCGAATCATTTGGAGCCAGAAAGCAAGGCTTTCAAAAGCGTACTTGATAATTTCGGGGAAGACAGCAGAACAGAGTTGCATTCTTTCTTTGCAAACCTCATCGGGTTGTTTTATGAGGAAAAGGAAGAGATTTCATCTTTGAATGTTGGCACAGTTACATTTAACAAGGATTGCCTCATCAGATTTACGACCTTCGGCAATGCATCAGGCGGGGGATTCACGGGTGAGTACCGTTCCGTCCTAGTCACAGACGATGCAGGGGACAGCCAGATTGTTAGCATGAGTTTAATGGGTAGGATTAAGACAACGAATCATCCTAAATATGGCAACTCGAAAGGGCATACCTTGCTATTAGTGGCAGTTGATGACTTTGACAAGAGCCACCTCTCGTTAGAACTTGCGCTTGACAGGTATATTAAAATTGAAGGTGGAATGTTTTCCATCTGGCACGATGGTACGTTGACCGTTGGGAAAAAGGGCAGGGTGAAAAACCAGAGCGTGATTGATTTTATCCAACATGAGAAGCCGAGCTTAATCAGAGACAACAAGGTGTTTCTAGGTAGCCTGGATAACTCCAAATCCTTTACTTGGTCAAGTCAGGAAGTAAATGAGTTCATTTCAAACGTCATTGACTATGCCCTTCTACGTGACAGGTTTAGGAGGACACAGTAAGGTTACACTGTTTTAGGTATCGTTAAGGGGCTAGGAAATTAATAGAGATTTATATGGACGAGGAAATACATTACATAGTAGAAGACGCAGCGGAGGTGGTTTATGAAAACCTTGGAAGGCTGATGCAGATAAAGTTTCCTGTGGCCGACATCATCAAAATTCTGGACTTAGAGTTTGAGTACCAGAAACTGGTAGGTGTGGCCAGTGAGAAAAAGTCAATCAGCAACTACCCCGTGACCTTGGACACAGAGGAAATAACGGCTTTTGTTCTTCGGAAATGCAAGGACATCGGTATCGTCATCAGAGAAGACGAGTTAGAAGAGATTTTTGAGAAGGAGTTCATCTATCTTGAGATGATTGGGCTTATTGATGATGAAGATGGACTGCCTCACTTGAACTGAAAGTGATTTTAAATTTACATATTTTATTATAACCTCAAGTTGATAACTTGTTTTTGGAGGTCATTTTAATCTAGTTTAAGTTTTAATTAATAAAGTTATAAAAACCATATGTCACTTACAGTAGATTGCCCTGAATGCCATGAAGAAAATGCCTATTTCAATGGTAGGTATTATGAATGCCCCGACTGTGGCTCTGAATGGGATGAAAACTTAAAGAAAGAGCCGAATTTAAGTAATGATAAAAAAGAGTATGAAAGGCTTATAAAACTAAAAGAGCCTTTTTTTACTCTTGAGCAGGGCAAGTTATATGAATGTGCTTTGGAATTTCCAAATGGGGAACTTGAAGATACTACAATCATTCCTTTGGCATTTGAAGAAGGAAGAAACAGGCAGTTTATCCTTACCGATGCAAGAAGGTTTATAAATGCACACCCTCAGGATATCAGTGAAATCATCAAAATGGATTTTTTAACATTGTGGAATGATGGATTGAGTGATTACCCAGAAGGATTTGAAACAATGAGTGCTGTTTTTACAACCCAAAAGGATGGAACAGGATTAGATGGTTTAGGAATTTACTATTACGAGTTCAAAAAAACTCAAGAACTATAACTACTCCATCAAAATGGTAAATAAATCTGTTTCTCTTAGAGATAAAAATTAGACCATTTATGCAGCGTCTATTAGATATTGGTTTTGAAGAAATAGGTGATTGGAATCTCAATCATGGGTCTCTTACTCATAGCATACCTTTTGAACGTCATAACCACAGGGACCTACTTTATGCCTTCGTTAATGTGACACAGGTGATGTATATCGGTAAGACTGCAGATAAGCTAAAGAACCGAATGAGAGGCTACAAGAATGCAAGTGGTACTCAAAGGACTAATATCCGAATAAGGAATAATATTGTCAGATTGCTAGAATCGGGGCAGGATGTTATGATTCTAGCGTTAGTTGGTTCCAATGAATCTGATTATATGGGATATAGGTTGAGTCTAGCATCTGGGTTAGAAGATGCCCTGATTGCACGAATACAACCGCAATGGAATTATAGAGGTACGAACAGAATATTGGAACAACAGATGCCTCCAATAGAGAGCGAGACCTTAGTGGAAAATAATCTACACATGATGGAAGAAGCCAGGTCAGTTGAAATCACCCTTGGACCAGAGTACTTTACCAAAGGCAGGTTTAACTTCAGAATTGCTGATTTGGACCATTTGCCTGATGAAAATGCTTACGTTACTTTGTTTTTAGGCGAGGATGCCGATTTCTTCATTCAAGGTAGATTCCATTTCGCAGACTCGAACAAGCGACAGGCAAGGGTTGATGGAAATAAGGCATTAAGAGCATGGTTTCAAGATAACTACCGTGAAAATGACACCATTCGTGTAGATATTATAGATGCCTATACGTTTCGCCTACATTGATGGCACCATTACATATTCCGTCATTTTATGCCACTTGAAAGAGTATACATTTCAGATTCATTAGGTAAAGCTGAGACAACACTTAAATCTGGCGAGGAAAAGCTGACTAGCTGTGGCCAAGAGCAGAATTACTCGCTTCTTAACTTTTGGAGATGGAGCGTTTCAGACATACTAAGCAATGCAACCAGAGGACGTCTGGCCGAATTCATCGTGGCAACCGCAACAAACATTGATATAAAGCAGGTGCGGGATGAATGGGGTGCCTATGATTTGGAAACACCTGAAGGGGTAAAGGTTGAGGTGAAGTCCGCAGCGTACCTTCAGTCATGGGAGCAGAACAGCCTCTCTAAGATATCCTTCAGCACAAAGCTTTCAAAGCCTTGGGACTGGGAGATAGACAGACGCTCAAACGTGGCTGTTCGCAGTGCCGATGTATACGTCTTCTGCTTGTTGCACCATGTAGATAAGCAGACGGTAAACCCATTGAATATGGACCAGTGGGAGTTCTATGTACTGGCCACGGAAGAATTGAATAATTATAAAAGGAGCCAACACTCCATTACATTGAATTCACTGCGCAGATTGACCAAGTCTGTTTTATATAATGAACTTGAACAGGAAATCAGGGAGAAGGATAAGTTGAAGCAAAAAAATAAAGATTAAAACTAGATTGCCTTTTTTAAACGCATAAACTATTAATTTCCTTTGCCTATCGTCAAGTTGAACTTAATAAAGATAAACCTAGTTTAATCCTTTTAAAGATAATACGCTTTATAAAACTAGGTCTGGGTAAATGATTTGAATACACATTTTTATTAACAGATTATCAATACTTTATAAAATGAAGAAATTACTACTAATTGCATTTTTACAGTTTTTAACAGTTACCTTATTTGCCCAATCTGTTATCGATAAAAAAAATGGGTTTAGGCATTACAAAATTGGAGCAGATTATTCTCTTTATGCAAAAGAGATTTCTTCTAATGCAAGTGGAATTAATAGCTCAACTAAACATTACGGTGTAAAAGAAAAAATTCAGGTAGTTGGACATCCTGCATCAGTTGATTTAGTGTTCGTAAAAAACAAACTCACTGGAATCAATGTAAGGTTTTTAAAAATGGATTCAGATGATTACGATGAAGTTTTGAAAGCCTTAGAGACAGTTTACGGCAAGGCAAAAAATACGGCCTTGGACAGTAATAGACCTTCATATCTAAAAGATGAGGTTGTCAATGTCTGGAATGGTAAGTTGGTAGGCTTGCAATTTAGCCTAGACCAAACGAATTATGAAGGTACAATCACCATTTGGGGTATGAATAAAGTAAAAAGTAATTATGAAGGTGAGTTTTAGGGATTGTAATTAAAAGTACTCTATAATTCATTATAGATATTGCTTATTGTTCTCTTTAATCTTGTCTCATATTCATAAATTGTATGAATACCTTCCATTGAGATTAGTGAAATAAGTAAATGGTTCTCAGAGTCTAGGATGTCCAGAACATCATAATCTTTAATTTCTTCGGTAACGGAAAGGAAACTCATTAAATCGCTCTTATAAGCTTCCAGGCTCCAAGACGGTATTTGCCAATTCCTTTGGTTTATCTTTTTAGTAGAAAGAATTTCGCTATTTATCAAATCTCTAACCTTAGTAGGTGAGACATTGAGTACTTTGGCGGCTTCTGAGGTTGTATAGAACTGTTTATTATTAGTAATGAACAAAGGGTTAGATTCGTGCAGTCTAATTTCAAGTTTTAAATCACCACACAGAATAGAAAGCTTATCTATATTGGTAGATACAAGTTCAAGCATCTTGACCTTGTCTATTGCCACCCCAATTCGGTTGTTTAAAAAGGTGATAGCGTCTGACTTTTGGATACTGTAGTTTTCTAATAGCTCCGTTAAGATTTCTTTTTTATCCATTATTGTAAAACTTAAAGAGTCATGAGTGTGGCAAAGTCTTCCTTGTCTTGTTCTGGTTCAAGTTGGATATACTTATCAAACTCTTTTTCACTGGTATGTCCAGTAAATTGCATAATAGCCCTTTTTGTTTTACCACTTTCATGGTACGCAATTGTAGCGAACGACCTTCTGCCACTATGGCTTGACGCAAGTGTGTAATATTCAACATATTCGACTTGTTCATGATTGCCTCGTCTTTCAATTTGAACAACCATTTTGTCTTTTTCTTTAAGTAGGTTATGATAAAACTGTTTCATAACTACTTTAATGCACTTGTTATACTTACTGTCTGGCATTTTAATGTCGTATTTGTGTTTTTCAAGAAGCTGTATAGCTGATGCATTAGAATTTAAGAGAAATTGGTTTTTTGTTTTCTTGGCTGTTTGTTTGCCCAAGAATACATGGTGTTCTTTTATGGCTTTTAAATCTGAGAGCCTATTTCCAGTAAGGATGCTTATTAGGAAAAAATCTTTCGCTCTTATAAGTATGTCTCTTCCAACGCCTCTTTCCTTAATACTGCCATTGTTTAGTTCTTGATAGGAAGCGTCTTTTATCATAGATTCAAATTCCTCAGAACCAAGCTTTCTAACATCTACCATCCTTCTGAAAGCAAATTCAATGTTGCTGTATTCTCCTATGTTCTTTTCTTTAATAACTGACTTAAATGATTCTATGATTTTGGGGTAGTCAAGGCTGACATGTTTTTCTCTCATCGCCCAAATAATAAAAGACCTGAAGGTGTCAATCCTTTTAAGCAATGTATTGTTGTTCATACCAAAACGAGCATCAAACTTCACTGATTTGCCTAATTCGTGCAGTGGTGTTTCGCCTGCCTGGGAATTAGACTCTCTTTTTGGTTTTAGAAACAAAAGGTAATCAATGAATTCCTCAATGAACTTCCTGTTTATCTCAGTAAAGTAATATTTTCTATTTTTGTAGGTGAAGAATTGAAATAGTGCAGAACTGAAAGCTAAATACAATGATTTCTCATTCCTTTCATCTTTCTTTTGGTATGTAAGGGCATATTCTGAGAGATAATCCCCAATAAAAGTGTAGACTCTTTGTTTTTTATCTTTATAATTTAATAAAAGTGAGTCAAGCTGAACTTTGGTAGGCTTCTGAAGATGTTCCTTTTCAAATTCTTCTATGATTTCCTCAATCTTTAACTGGAAATCGTAAATTTTCTTTTTATCATCTTGGAAGCTTAGTGGGTTAATAGCATTGCTCTTCCTAAGTTCATTATCTTTCAGAAAGGTAGATTTATCTTTAACGTAAACATTGGTTTTGAACCTGCTGACTCCCTTTCTTGAGTAATATACTTTGATGTGATTTTTATCTCCTTCTTTTACTACTATAAGTGATGTGTGTTCACCGACACGTGCCATATCTTCGTCTAAATTTCGTCAAGATAGTCAATATTTAGTCAAAATAACATGTGATAAGTTGTTTAGACTTGTGAGTGAATATAACATAGCGTAATTCGTAAGTGATTGAAAATCAGTTATGTGAATAAATACATCTGGTTTGTATTGTTACTGGTTGTTGTTAAAATGCAGTACCTCCCTCTCCGCAGAATAAAAAAAGAGCCTTGCAACTTAATTGGTGCAAGGCTCTTTTTTATTCAAACGATTTCATTCAAATGCTAGGCATCCTTTGACCGTGGTAAAAAAATTGCCTGCCGTTGACAAGACGGCAGGCAGACAGACAAACAACAAAAAACTAAATCAGGATAAAACACTTTTGCCCGGGGGTAGACGCTAGTGCTTAATGTGACCCTTTATTGATTCTTCGGTGCAAAGCGTTTCACTTAAAGTTCGTGCTTTGTACTGTTACAAAAGTAAGGAGGCCTTGATCTGGGAAAAAGGAAACAATGTGAAAATTATAACTTGGATAAAACATACAAGCCTCTGCACTTTATAAAGTAAACATGCCTTAAAGGCTTAGTTATGAATTGAGTTGTAAGGAAATGATTTATGATCTGTAACGGAGCTTAGACTTTGGTTTTTGAATAATTAGCCCCAAGAGTTTGAAGGCTTAAAATAGAACCGATCAAAAGAATAGCTGGAAATAGTAAAAGCCACCAGCTTTCCAGAGAATATCTGCTTAAGGCAAACATCTTGCCCCATGAAGGTACATCTGCCGGAAGCCCTATCCCTATGAATGCTAACGTAGACCCAATGCCTAGCAAGCCAGAAGCGTTAAAACAAAAGTTGGTGATTAACGGCCTTTTCATAGATGGCCAAAGGTACTGGAGCAACAATCGTGATTTAGGAAGACCCAATGCTCGGCCGGCTTCAAAGAAAGGTTCGTTACTAATTTGCAGTATTTGGGCTCTTGATAGGCGGGCCGGTAGTACCCAATAAGTTACCAAAATCCAGAATCCCATACTCCACAAGGAAGGTGCAGCCAAGGCAGACAACAACAATAGTAGCAACAGTTTAGGGAAGGTGGTCCAAAGGTCCATTATTCTCTGTAAGAAATCATCTACGGGAATATCTAAGCTGTTCCTGGAATCTTGTTTAGTGTGGTATTTTCTAATTAATTGGTAGACACTAAATAGTATCAACAACATGCTTGCTGCCATTAACCAAAAGGAAGTTGGACCTAAGGGTGAAGTCACTATCCAATTAATTTGAATGTAGATGAGTGTGATTATAAATATGCTAGTTACAATAAGTAAAAGCAGGGAAGTAATCCGGATACGCAAAGGTTTTTTAGCGAAGTAAGCCGAAAGGCTTCCAATCAGTAACCCAATGACTGTGGCCCCTATCAACGGCGGGAAAGTTAGCATCCAAGCCGTCTTAGCGCTTGCAAATAGATACCACAAAAGATCTCTTCCTAGCTGGTCTGTCCCTAACCAATTCAGTGAGTTTTGAAAAGGGTATAAAAATGCTTTTTCTGGATGCGCGTTTAGGGAGTTAGGTGGAATGGGGCTGATGGCAATTAACGTGGAGGCACTCATCCAAGCAATAGCCAATAATAATGGCCATGACTTCTTCGCTTTCATTGGAGCTTTGGATAAGGTAATTGCCATTATATAGTTCGCTTTCTAGGATCTAGCAGGGCATTGGTAATATCTGCCAACCACATAAGAACTGTTCTGAACACAAGTAGGAATACAGTGAGCCCTATCACTGTGGGAAAATCCTGCGTCAACAAGGACTGCGCTAACAGACTACCTGTGCCTGGTAAAGAAAAGGTAACTTCTACTATGAGAACCCCCGCTATTAGACTTGCCAGAATATCTGCCACCACTACAACAGCAGAAGCAATGGCATTAGGAATTGCGTGGATGAGTAGGACCTCATGATAGGACAGTCCCTTCGCCAAAGCTGTTCTTAAATACAGTTTACTCTGTTCTTGAAGGATGCTTTGATGAAAAAACAGCGTGAGGTAGGGTAGTAGAAACATGGCTACGCAGAAACTCCCTAAGCTTGTAACCCCCGAAAATGCCAGCGACTCTCCCATGTAGTTGGAAGACAAATCCCCTCCTAGAGTAAGATACAATGCAAAAAATCCTAAGGTTATCATAAAACCGGGCAAGCTGTCCAAGACATACAAGAGCTGAGTAACGCTACTTTTTAGAATAGTTTTCTTGGGTATACTCAACCAAAATCCTACTCCCAAAGAAAATAAGATGGCGATAGCCAAACCAGGCAATCCAATGGCAGCCGACACTTGTAGGGATTCCAAGACTTTATCAGTGACAGGTCTGTAGTCCTTGGCTGAGATTCCAAGGTCACCAGAGAATATTTCCTTTATCCATCTGTTGTATTGGTTGTTGGAGCCTTCCCAATGCAGAATGGGTAGATAATACCAGACAGGAGATGAATCAGCAAGAAGATCCTGCCAGGCCTTAGCTAAAGAAGTCAATCGTTTTTGGCCTGTTTTCTGGGAATTAAGCAAAAACTGGGCTTCTAATTCTCTCTTTTTTGATGGAGTTTGACTGTTAACCCATCCATTTAATAGTTGTGATAACTCTTTAATTTTCACCCTTCCTTGAGGTAAGGCGCTTATTTCTGGAGTGGCTAGCCTCCATTCCTTCAAGAAATTGTCTGTCGCTTTTTCACCATGCCATAATGTGGCCTTGCCGCTAAATGGAATAAGGGTAGTAGGTTGATGTTGATGTAATTGTTCCCCTTTTTCTATTCCATAGGGCTTTATGCTAAAGTAAAACAAGGGTAGGTGGTAGCCCATCCTTTGTTGATATTGGTCTTTAACCTGTTGCCTTATTAAAGAAGATGAATTTCCATAAACCGCAGCATCTACCTCTGACATCCCTTTAGGAGAATGAAAGGCGGGCACCAGCTGGCTTAAAAAGAATAGCGCAGTGACGGTTCCCCAAATGGCTAGTGCCAGTCCAGCAAGCTTTAGGAACAGACGCTTCAGAGGCATGCCTTATTTTTTTAAGACAAACTTTGGCAAATCATAACCTGGCTTTAGGCTAGAAATGATCACTGAATCCACTCTGGTAGAAACGGCTATTTTGTTCTGCTGAAAATAAAGAAACACCATGTTGCTTTCCTTCTGCATTTCTTCCTGCAACTGCTTTAACAAAATGGCTTTGCTTTCTCGTGCGTCTTCCTTGGCAATCTTTTCTAAAAGTTGATCTGTAGTTGCGTTCCCGAAGGATGTAACATTCCCGCCATCTGCGCCACTGCTGGACGTATGCAGTATGGGCATAAGGTTGTAAGAGAAAGGGTTGCCCACAAAGGTTCTTATATACAGGTCATAGGCGCGCTCTTGAAGCCTCTGGGTAATTTGGCTACTCTCAATTCCCTGTAAGGAGACTGGAATGCCTATGGCCTTAGCGTTTTGCTGAAACAGCAGGGCTATGCTCTCAAATTCAGAATTGCCGCCTCTGTACATGAGGGAAAGTTTCAGTTTTAGTTTTTCTTTGCCATTATCCTTGAACCAACCGTCCTCGTTTTTTTGCCAACCGGCTTTCTTTAAGAGTTCTTGGGCTTGTGTCAAGTTAAACGTGATAGGTGCCAGGGAGGCATTGTAATAATGTTTTTCCTCTGGGTGTACCATCCCCACTGTCGGGTTTGCAAATCCTCCCTGTACATTTTTTATGATCACAGGAATGTTCACCAAGCGGCTTAAAGCTTGCCTCGTGGTTTTATCATGCAATTTCTGGGAATCTCCATTCATCCCTAGAAATACCAAGTCAAAGGTTGGCGCCGTGAAAAGTGAAAAGTGCTTTTTGAAGTCGGCATCCTTTTCCATTTCCTGAAAACTTGGCAAAGGGATATTGTCCATCACATCAATCTGTTTGGCTTTCAAGGCCAGTGCCGCTGCTGCATTGTCTTCCAATATCTGAAATTGGATGGTTTGCGGATTGGCTTTATAGGAGGGCGAGGTAGCTTGTAGTGCATCTCCCCACCACTCTTTCTTTTTGGCAAGGGTGAGGTATTGCCCATTGTTCCAAGATACTAACTTATAAGGACCACTGCCCCGCACCCAGGCCGTGTCTCTGGCCATTCTAGGATGACTTATTTCTTGGGCAAGTGCTTTAAATTCGGGGCTGCTGGCTAGTGAGTCATACTTACTTTTTAGCAACGGAAGAGAAAAATCTGCCAATCTGCCTTTTGCGTCGAATTTATGCGCTGGCAACACAAAAAAGTCTCCCGTAAGCAGTTTCATTTCTGGCGTATAACCAGAACATACAATGGCAAAGGCTAACGGATCCTCCTTTGATAGCTGTAAATCCTTAATGAAATGATACTGCGCACGCCAACGCTCATTGTCAAGCAAAGGGCTGTATAGGAGTTTAAGTGAAAAGGCAACGTCTAACGCTGTTACTTGTCTGCCATCATCCCATCTAGCCTCTGGCCTTATTTGATAAGTAAAATAGGATAGGCTATCCTCTATCTTGACAACCGGGAGGCCTTTAGCCAACAAAGGTTGTATTTCTTTGGACCCTATCTCTACCGTAAGTAGGCTTTGATAAATAAGGTTGATAAGTTGCAGCGCGTGTGCATTGCCGTAGCTTAGCGGATGCAATGATTCTGGATCGTGGGGGAGCCTGATCCGGAGAGGTGTTTCTTTATTAGAGGAAGAAGTACAGGCCAGCTGGTACAAAAGCAACCAGAGTAAGCCTAAGGAAAGAAGTTTTTTCATTGATTGCAGATGCATGGATGCCCTGCTCAATATTACAAAACTTGATTCAAATTAAGGGTACAGAATAGATAGAATAAAGAAAGCGGACGGTGGGGAAGGCCCGCTCTCCTTGATTAGTCTTTGTTATCCCAGGTACCCGTGCCACCATAACTTTCAGTGCCTTCAGATTCTTCAGAATCATTTGTTGTATCACCAGTAGTATTGGTGTTAGTAGTTTGGGTGGTATTGGTGCTAGTAGAGGAAGTGTTATTGGTTTGTTTTTGAGCGGTGCCACCTGTCAACAGGCCTAATTGTAAGAGCAGAGCAATTAATAATTCTACCATGTTTCGTTTTATTTATTTGTCTATATCAAAGATGAATGATATATGTACTCAATAAAAGGAAAGGATGTTGTGTTTGGTAACTAGCAAAATTATGGGCATAATTATGATAATTAACAGTAAGCCCTTGTAATTGCCTTTCTAAAAGGATTTTGATATCAAATAATAGACCTTAATTTAGTAAATTGTAACCAAGTGTTTGATTCTTATTTTGTTAAATCTTATACAAAGTAATTACTAAGGTCTGAAGTTCCCAATTTACCATGTATAAGAAAATACAAGAAGCAAATGGAAGAGCTGAAAAAACTGGTACAGATTATTCAAAAACGGGGAGCGTCTGATTCTCAGCTATTGAATTTTAAACTGAAGCGTCCTAACAAGGAGTGGCTTCTTTTTGATGGTTTAGCCAATGGCCTCATCAAAAGTGAAGAAGATGCCTTGTCTCTCCTTTATCCAGAAGACAGTTCTACTGCTGCTTTTAAAATGGTGAAGTCAAGGTTAAGGAAGAAATTGATGAATCAATTATTCTTTCTTGATTTCCAGGGGAATAGCATCAAGAGCTCTCATACTTTGGAGCAGGAGTGTTTGGCCAAATTATACCAAGCCAGAGTGCTCATCAACTCAGGGGCCTATGATTTATCATTGCCTCTCTTAAGGCAAGTGCTAGCTACAGCTCAAGACTATGATTTTAATGATATAGCTTCCTTGGCCTTAAGGTCCCTGCTTCATACTTATACCCACTTAGGCGAACGTACTCTTTTTTACAAGGTAAATGAGCAACTCAAAGAACTGGTTCCAATCCTATCAGCCGACCAAGAAGCTGAGCGGTTGTTTCTTGAGTCTAAAGTAGAGCTAAATCATTCCATATCTGCCAGAAAAAACCACCTGGCAAAAGTTGAATCTGTTTTAAAGAGGTTAGAAGAATTATGGTTGCAGGCACAATCGTACCCTACGTTTGACTATTACTACCTTCTCTCCATTTGGGCACAGGAACTCTCTGGTAACTTCCATGAAATAGTAGAACTGACCAATGCTTCAGAGGAGTTGCTTCAATCCAAAAAAGTGAATGCTGAACGGTTTGACCATAGGTATAACAAGTTTATACAGGTATATGCCCACTTAAGAGCCAAAAAGCTAGAGGAGGGCATAAGATTGGCGAGCCAGTATGAGGCTTCTTTTAACCCGTCCAGTAATAACTGGTTTGCTTTTATGGAGAACTATACCCTCTTGGCATTGCATGCACGTCAGTATGAAATTGCCCATATGGTTTTGCACAAAGTGTTAAGCAACCCCTTTTTCAAGAAGATTACCAGAATGGCCCAAGAGAGATGGAGCTTGTTTGAGGCTTATTTGCATCTAGTGGCTCCACAGCGGGACAAACCATTTAAATGGCAAAACCTAGTCCAAAATGTACCCAGTTACAGCAAGGATAAGGAAGGATTCAATGTGGCTATCTTAATTCTGCAAGTGCTTTACTATGTAGATATGCTAGATACAGAGGCACTAGAGTATAGGATGGAGGCCTTGAAGAAATATGCTCATAAACACTTTAAGGATAGTTTTAGTGAGCGTAGCCGAATTTTCTTTAAGCTACTAGCTTTAGTGGTGAAAGCAGATTTTGATTACATAGTGGCTCAAAAGAAAGGGGAAAATTTGTGCCTTAAGCTACAGAATACCAATCCACCCGGTGATGCCTATGCTGAGATAGAAATTATTCCTTATGAGCACCTGTGGGAATTAATCATAGAACGACTAAAAAAACGAGAAGAATAAGTGAAGGTATCAAAACTGGATTCGGTACCCTAAATAAGGATAGATACCTAATTGGTAATAGATTTTAGCTTTGTTCTCCTCCAAATCCCAACTATAATAAAGCTCATTTCTGGTGTTGAGGAAATTGTCTGCCGCCGCAAAGATCCAATGAGTGGTCTTTTGAGTATTCAATTGATAAGAAAGCCTTACATCTGCCCTAAAGTAGTCTTTGAGTTGAGGAAGGTACGCATTGGCCACATCATAATGCAATCTGTCAGTGGGCTCATTGATGGTTCTTTCCTCATCAATAGGGATGTACCTTCGGCCGCCAGAGAAATTTATTCGCAGGTCTAAGGATAGGAGATGTCGCTTCTCCAGGTCCAGTTGGAACTCCTTACCCAGCAATACATTAGAAATATAGCCTACGCTGAAGGTGGTAGGCCGTTCTTTTCCGTCCCCACCCGTGAACCTGGACTGCATCAAGGTAAGGTTGCCTAAAGCATAGAAGCCCTTTTTTAAAAATCGTTCCAAGGTCAGTTCTAGGCCATAGTTTCTGCCATAGCCTTCGCTTACCACACTGTCTACAGTCACAAAACTATACTCCGTCCCTTGGTTGACCATGGAGAAGGCTTCTTCACCGGCGCGTTTGCTTATGGGAACATGATAATGTTTTTGGTAATAAGCTTCTGTCTTAAAACGCCAAGCAGTGTTGATGCTATAATTATACCCTGCCACCACCTGACTGCTTCTGGTGAAGTCTAACTTGTTATACGGCTGGTTGAACCGCTCCCCAGAAGGATCAAAAAATTTGTATTCATAATACACCAAAGGCTGGGTCTGGCTATGTAATCCAGCTGCTACATACACCCTATGCGCATCAGTTATATAGTAATTGGCAGAGATTCTAGGTTCTAAGGACCATTTCCCTCCAATTGAGAAAAGCTGACTGTGCAACCCCACCTGAACATCAAACATAGGGGAGAAGGAGTAACGGCTTTGCATATATCCTTGCCAAATAGCAGCTGATCCTTGGGCATCTAATGGGATCTCATAGGCATCACGCAAGTCATAGTACACAATCTCCTGATTGTTGTAGTACATCTTCTGCCAAGAGGCACCTGTCTTGAAAAGCAGTTTTTGAGAAAATTTGTGCGTGAGGTTCCAGCGGGTAATATACTGTTGCTCATAGTTGCGAAGATAATAGGAGAGCCTGGTCGTTCTGTTTCTAAAGGTAGCGGTGGTGGTAGCTTCTACCTGACTACCAGAACTTGAAAAAATGAGCTCTGAAATGGTCTTTGGGGTGAGGGTATAGATATGCCGTAAGCCCGAGGCATACATTCTATTGGTAAGGGTAGGTTCTGTTCTAAATCGCACTTTTCCCCAGGTGGTTGTATCTGGGTCAAAGTCCATGACTGTTATGTTACTGGTTCCCCCAATTCCCCATAAGGTAAACGTGCCTGCCTTGGGTGTAGGCATTTCTATTTTAAAGGAACCGTCCTGGTATTTGGGTAGTCCGTTGAAACCAATATCTATTCCCAGCTTTTCTAAAGGCTGAAAAGTGAAAAGCCGCATACTTCCCAGAAAGGAACCACCCCATTGTCTACTCAAAGGGCCCTCGGTAACAATCTCCAACCCATTCAATCCAATTTGCAGGGTGTTTTCAAACTTTTGATTATTGCCTGTGCGCATCTTCACATCCATAACGGCCCCTATGCGGTTGCCATATTCTGCGGGAAAAGCGCCTGTCAGAAAATCTGAGCTGGCCAACAAATTGTTATTCAATAAGCTAAAGGCCCCACCAGAATTGGGAGTGAAGGTAAAGTGATTGGGGTTAGGGATTTCAACGCCCTCTAATCGCCATAGAACGCCTAAAGGGGAGTTACCTCTCACAATTAAATCATTCCGTTGGTCAGAGGCATTTAGGACGCCTGCATAATTGGCAGCCATTCGGCTAGGGTCCTGCCTAGAACCGGCAAACCTGTTTATCTCATCAGTTCTGAGTGTATGGACACTAGAGACTATCAATTGATTTTGAGGCAAGGATTTGTCGCTTTCCGCCTCAATGACAATTTCCATCCCGGGCGTTAGGCTCTCTTCTAATGTAGCCGTTACAACGGCCTCTTTGCCTGCCACCACCAGTAGGTTGGAGATTTCAGCTTCTTGGTAGCCAATATAGGAGATGCGCAAGATATGCCGGCCAATGCCCACCTTAGGAATAAGGAAGGAGCCATCATCCCGGGTGCTTACGACACGGATGGGTGTCTCAGAAGCAAGAATTACGGTAGCGCCAACCAATGGAGTTTGAATGGCCGCATCTAGTACCTTCCCCCGGATACTTTGAGTATAGGGTTTGGGTGTGCTGTTTGCTAGTGCTTCTACGTCTTGCCGAAGCACCACCTGGTCACCAATAATCTGGTAAGTAAGGTTTAAACAAGAGGTGAGTTGCCTTAGGGCTTTATCTACGTTAACAGGATTGGAATTGCACGTTACTAAAGTGGAGAGATCTACCTGTTCATTGCTATAAGAGAAATGCAACTTATAGCGGTCTTCCAAATCCTGCAAGACTTTGGATAGAGGTACCCGGCTGTACTGGAAACTGATTTTTTTTGGAGTGCCCGTTTCCAAGGCTTGTCCGGCAACATCCTCCCCAATTAACAGGAGAAGAAGCCAGAACATAAAAAGCGTCTTGAATTTCGGCAGACCCATAAATACTGGAGCAGAACTAGGTGCCGGGGGCGGCAAGGGATTTACCGCAAATTGAGATTTTTAATGAAAAAATACAACAGCAGAGAGGTGCCTAATCTAGAAAAGAACCAGTTTTTCTTTGGGCCTTTTGCTACTTATTGCTGTCTATCAATTTGCCCGAACTGGTGGTGTAGATAGAGAGGTAAAGGGGTTGGCCTGTATAGTAAACATTTCCACTTCCTGTGATTATTACGTCAAAGTGATCCTTCACCCAAACCTGCTGATAACCAGAACCGGTTAAAGTGGTTTTTGCCGTGTCACTTGCCATGGAGAATCCTCTTATTCGGCCGGATCCGCTGTGGGTGGTTTCTAAGTAAGAAGTGCTTCCAAACAAGTCAATATCACCAGAACCAGAGTGCAATAAGTACATCTCCTTGAGGTTACCAGAGTAGTCTATTAAACCAGAACCAGAAAGGCTAACTCTTAACTTAGAGGATGTAGGAACAGACTTAACATATACCTGGCCAGAGCTTTTAAGCTCAACGCTCTCCACATCTGGCATGTTCACAAAGATTTTGGCCTCTTCATCCATGTATTCTAAACAGGAGGCAGAGTTGATGACCAATGTCTTGCCTACTACCTCCACCTTTATCTCTTTGCTAATGTTTTGGTAAGTCTCTACCGTCACATGTTGAGGTCCCTGTTGAATGAACACCTTGCCAGGAATGCGCATGTCCACCCCAGTAAAATAAGGCACGTCCCGTACTTCTTCCCTCATTTCCCCATCGCCTTGTAAGCAAGGCCCTTCCCCCATAATGTCACAAGAGGAGAGCGCTATTACTAAGCCAAGACAAACACTCAAAAAAGGGGAAGAAGGTAATTTCATGGGAATGTACTTGACGTAAGCTTATTGACAGCCTTGGCCAGAGATTAGGTAATTATTAGGCGAAGTTTGTGAAATGGCAAAACCGTTAGAGGCAGCCAGTACCGCCAAAACCTCCTTCAATTCAGGATGGAGGAAAGTGCCTGTAAAGGTACATGCCTGTAAGCCTTTGTTGGCAAGCGTAATGTCAATGTTGAAGTAATTCTCTAGAGTTGATTCAATGTCTGATAGAGACGCACTTTCAAACTGGATGGTTTGCCAAGAAGTGGCTAAGTCACCAACGGTTTTTGTTTTCTCCACACTACCATTTGACTGAATTCTACCCGTAAAGCCAGGCGTCAAAATCACTTTCTTGTCAGTGACTAACGAAGCGAATGACACTTTACCCGTGGCAACAGTCACTATTACCTCTTTAGCTTCTTTTAAGGCTTTTACATTAAAAGAGGTCCCTAATACCTTGGTTTGGGTTTGGTTGCTATTGATGAGGAAGGGTTGTTTTGGGTTTCTCTTTACGTCAAAAAAGCCTTCACCAGTAAGTTCAACTATACGTTCATCACCTTTGAAAGCTGCCTGGTAGCGTAACGTTGAATTCTCGTTCAAGACCACTTTGCTACTATCTGGCAGGTAGAATACTTTTCTTTCACCAGTAAGGGTGGCTACTTGCGACCAAGATTCAGAAGAACCAAACTGGGTGTATCCTAGCCAGGCAAGGCCCGCTGCTAAAACAAACAATGCCGCATATTTGGTAAGGCTTCCCCAATTAAACATTGGACGCACAACAGCTTCTTGTGGTTGAGCAGCAGCAAGGGTAGGTGGGTTCAATTCCGCTTTTGCACAGAATTTATCCCAGGCCATTGCCACGTTTGGCTCAAAGTTTTGGTTCTGGGCGGTGCCTACTTTTTGCCAAGCCTCCGTAGCTTCTGCCCATTGGATGGCATGCGCCTCCTCTTGGCCAAGCCAGGCGGCGAAGGCTATTTGTTCCTCATCAGACAGCTCTCCGCGAAGGGCTTTCGCCATTAAGACCCATTCTGGGTTTTCATGGGTGACAGGTGTGGTGTGTGTCATGTTGCTTGTAAGACAGATGAAGGTGGGAGCACCCCTATCTTCAAATGGAAAAAATATTGTTTTTCTGCTAACCTAAGTAGGTACAGTTGTTTATACGCCAATGAAAAAAGCCAATAACAGCAAACTCAACAGCCGCTCCCGAAGAATCCTGAGGGCTTTCCCCATTTGGTTTTCTACGGTTTTAGGCGAAATCTGCAGTGATTCGGCAATTTCTTTATAGGTCAATTCCTCAAAACGAGACATTTCAAAGACCAGGCGGCATTGCGGTGGCAATACGGCCAACGCCTGCTGCACTTTGATTTCCATCTCAGAGCCTTCCACCAAGTCCATGGTGGTATTAGCCGAGAATGCCTCCTCAAAAGGTGAAGTGTCTTCGGTCAGCACCATTCGTTTCTGCTTTTCTAGGTAGTTTAAGGATTGGTTGGTGACTGACCGTACCAGGTAGGCTTTATAAGAGGTAGTGACCTCTAGGACTTCGCGGTTCTGCCAGATTTTACAGAACACTTCCTGCACCAGGTCCTCTGCGGCTTCTGTGTCTTTAGTGAAGCGCACAGCAGTACGGCAAAGCAAACCGTAGTATTGCTTGAATAGCGTCTCCATGAACAAAGCCTCATTGGTTTTGAGCAGGTGGTGTAAGTCTTGGTCTGGGTTTGGAACAGGAGAACCCATAAGTAGCATGATTAAAGTAGCTTGCAAAGATAAAAGAAGCAGAGAGGGTTCCTATTTTTGTGAGGATTAAATCGTGGTTTAGGCGTTTAAAAGAAAGATTTTACGTAACTAGCTTTACTATGCGCTTGGCGGGTGCCAGCTACTTCTCTATGGATAAACTAATTAAAAACGACCCCAAAATCACGCGGGCCTGGTGCTTTTATGATTGGGCCAATTCCGTCTATTCACTGGTTATTACCACGGCAATCTTTCCTATCTATTACGTGGCGCTCACCAAAAAGGAAACCGGTGACCAAGTCAGTTTCTTTGGTTTGGACATATCGGCTTCAGTGCTCTACAGTTATGCCTTGACGGGGGCTTTTTTGATAATTGCATTTCTAAGTCCGTTGCTTACGGCCTTGGCAGACTCTGGTGGCAATAAGAAATCCTTTATGCGATTTTTCTGTTATATGGGCTCCATGGCGTGCATGGGCTTGTTCTTTTTTACAGAGCAGACGTTTTCAATTTCGGTCTTGCTGTTCATGATTGCGGCCATTGGCTACAGCGGTAGTATTGTGTTTTACAATGCGTATCTACCTGAGATAGCAACTGAGGACCAGTTTGATAAGCTTAGTGCCAGAGGCTTTTCCTTGGGTTACATTGGCAGCATGATTTTGCTGATCGTGTCTTTGGTTTTGGTTCTCTTTCCTGAAACCGTTGGCATTTCTGATTCTGCCTTGCCTGCCCGCATATCGTTTCTGATGACGGGGTTGTGGTGGTTTGGATTTGCGCAATACTCCTTTGCGTACCTGCCGCACAACCCTTACCAAAAAGAGACCAAAGGCAATTTCCTGCTGAATGGATTTAGAGAATTAGGTATTGTCTTACGACAACTCAAGCACCTGCCCTTGCTCAAGCGCTTTTTATTAGCCTTTTTCTTTTACAACATGGGCGTGCAGACGGTAATGTACGTGGCGTCTTTGTTTGGTTCTAAAGAGCTTAACCTACCAACCGAGTCCTTAATTACTGTATTGCTGATTATACAAGCAGTGGCCATTGGCGGGGCGTATTTCTTTGCCTGGCTTTCTGGCCGCATTGGCAATATTAAGGCCATTGCCATAACTGTGATCGTGTGGGTGGGAATTACCATTGCCGCTTATTTCATCACGACAGGGACCCAGTATTACGTGCTGGCTTTTGTGGTGGGCGCCGTGATGGGAGGGATACAGGCTTTGTCCAGGTCAACATACAGCAAACTGCTGCCAGAAACCACCGACCATGCCTCTTACTTCAGTTTCTATGACATCTGTGACAAGGTGGGCTTGGCCTTGGGAAGTTTGGCGTTTGGGGTAACCCAACAGATCTTCGGGTCTATGCGCAACAGTATCTTGACTTTGTTGGTCTTCTTTGTGATTGGGCTGATCATCCTGCTTACCATCAAAAGCCGGAAACTCTCTGGAGTGGAAGAGCAGGTGCCGGTCTTAGCTTAAAGCTCGATAAACTTTTAAAGCCTCCGTTTTTGGCCTACTTTCCAGAAAGTAGGCCAAAAACGGAGGCTTAATATTTGGTATCAATATCAATTAATTTGACAGTTGTAAGTCGCTGATTGGAATCTTGATTAAGAATTGAAACGCTTACCTATGCGTATACTGGAGGCTTTTGCAGGAGTACGAAACTTAAGTCTGTAAATAAAAACGCCACTCTTTACGAAGTGGCGTTTTTAGCTTGTTTTCTGGAAAAGAGCAGAAAAATGAGATTACTTTTTGCCGTAAACCCTTTCGCCGTTCACATAGGTGGCGAGCACTTTCACGTCGCGTAGGGCTTCTGGTTTAGCGGTCATGATGTCCTGCTCAAGAATCACGAAGTCAGCAACTTTCCCTACTTCCAGGCTGCCTTTCTGGTTTTCCTCGAAGTTGGCGTAGGCGGCCCATATGGTGGTGCCACGTAAGGCTTCTTCTCTGGTCAGAGCATTGTCCATCTGGAACCCGCCTTTCGGGTAATTCTTAGCGTCTTGTCTGGCCACGGCCGCATGGAAACCAAACAACGGATTGATATGCTCTACCGGAAAGTCTGAGCCCAACGGAATCATGTTGTTCTGCTGTAGCAATGCTTTGAATGCATACGCATGCTTCAATCTGTCCATGCCTAGACGGTCACCGGCCCAGTACATGTCTGAAGTGGCGTGCGTAGGTTGCACGGATGGCAGGATGCTGTATTTGCCGAACAAAGGAACATCAGCCGGGTTTACGACCTGCGCGTGCTCTATGCGCCAGCGTCTGTCGTTCTTGCCTTTTAGCAGGTTACCGTAAATCTGCAAGATGGTGCGGTTGGCAGAATCCCCGATGGCGTGCGTGTTCATCTGAAAGTTGTGCTTGTACAACTCATCTGCCAGGTCTTTGTACTCTTGTAGCTTCAACAACAGAAAACCGGTCTCGTCTTTTTTATCTGCGTACGGGTGCAACAGACAAGCGCCCCTGGAACCCAATGCACCATCACCGTACACCTTGAAAGACCGCACGTTCAATCTATCTGTGGTGTATGGGCCGTTTTTGAAATAATGCGCTTTGTTCTCTGGGGTAGGACTTAGCATCGCATACACCCGAATCTTCAACTCCTCCTTTTTCTGAAGCGAATCAATCAAATCCACGGAGGCCTTAGGCAAACCGGCATCCACCACAGACGTTAAGCCCACAGCGAACAAGTTCTGCTCCGCTTCCTTCAAAACCTGGGTGTACTCCGCAGAAGTTAAGGCCGGAATCTTTGATACCACCAGATCCGCGGCACGGTCCACTAGTATACCGGTTAACTTTCCATCCTTGATTTCAATCTTGCCGCCCGTCACTTGTGGAGTCTTGGCCGTTACGCCTGCCAGGTCCAAAGCTTTCTGGTTGGCCAGGGAGGCGTGTCCGTCCACGCGTTCAATGATAACCGGGGTGTCTGGGAATAGCTTGTCCAGTGTATCTTTAGTTGGGAACTGCTTTACCTGCCAGTCGTTCTGGTCCCAGCCGCGTCCCGTCAACCAAGCCGCCGATGGATATTCCTGACGGTGCTTTTGCAAACGCTGCACTACCTCAGAAAAGGAAGTGGTACCTACCAAGTCAGCTTCGCGCTGGTTGGTGGCATAGCCTACAAAGTGGGCATGTGCATCTATAAAGCCCGGATAAAGGGGATTCCCTTGAGCATCTATTTCCTCAGTGGCTTTGTATTTAGCTTTCAGCTCATCATTGGTGCCAACAGCTACAATCTTCCCGTTTTTCACGGCGATGGCTTGGGCTTTGGCAAACTCTTGGTTGACCGTGTAGACATTGGCGTTGTACACCAATAAATCAGCCTGGTCACCGCTGGTGCCTTTGCAGGAGGAGAGGAGCGAAGCGGACAAAAGGGCCCCAAGGCCCCAATGCGTCAGTTTCTTAGTCATAGCGCAAGTGTTTCACAGACTCACCAGAGTCTCTAAGCTCTAACAAGGAATCAATGCCAATCTGCAAGTGACGGGTCACGTAATCTGCGGTTACCTTCAAGTCGCTTTCAGAGGTTTTCACGCCGTCTGGCGTCATAGGGTTGTCAGAAACCAGCAAGAGCGCGCCATGCGGAATCTCATTGATAAAGCCCACCACAAAGATGGTAGCCGTCTCCATGTCCACGCCCAATGCTCTGATGGAGCGTAAATACTCCTTGAACTTCTCATCATGCTCCCAAACGCGGCGATTGGTGGTGTAAACCGTACCCGTCCAG
This sequence comes from Rufibacter sp. DG15C, assembly GCF_001577755.1. Taxonomy (NCBI): domain Bacteria; kingdom Pseudomonadati; phylum Bacteroidota; class Cytophagia; order Cytophagales; family Hymenobacteraceae; genus Rufibacter; species Rufibacter sp. DG15C. The sequence continues at coordinate 3,757,831 of NZ_CP010776.1, read as the reverse complement.
TAATCCAGCTCGTGCTTTTTGATCATGGAAGAAACCGCACGCTGTAAACGGAAAGAAGGCAAAGCCGGAATTTCTGGCGGAAGATAGTCATTGGACGTACCCTCGCCTCTGATGGCCGCAATTGGCAGGATCAAATCACCTAGCTTGGATTTTTTCAAACCACCGCATTTGCCTAGGAACAAAGCAGCCTTTGGCTTAACGGCAGAAAGCAAATCCATCACCGTGGCGGCCATAGCGCTTCCCATCCCGAAGTTGATGATGGTGATGTTCTCTGCGGTGGCGGTTTGCATGGGCTTGTCCAAGCCTTTCATCTCTACGCCGAACTGCTCAGAGAACATGACCACGTAATTCAGGAAGTTGGTCAACAGGATGTATTCGCCAAACTCATCTAATGGCCTGCCCGTGTAGCGGGGCAACCAGTTCTCTACAATGTCTTTTTTTGTCTTCATAGTCTATTTTTTGCTCTAATTCAGGAAAACACCCGGTAAACGGAATCTCAACAAATGCTACCTTTGAGGGATGGAGCAGCTGACGTTACCGGCGTTTAATTACAAACTTAAGGATTCTGGAGGTAAAACCTGTATTTACGACATAGTGCGTAAGAAATGGTTAGTCTTAACTCCAGAGGAATGGGTACGGCAGCACGTGGTTCACTTTCTGCACCAGCACCTCCAATACCCCTTGGGCCTCATGGGCCTGGAAAGAGGCACTACTTACAACAAACTCCAGAAGCGTACCGATCTCTGTGTCTTTGATCAGCAAGGAGCCCCTTTGCTACTAGTGGAATGCAAAGCCCCGCACGTGTCCTTGACCACCACTACCATTCAACAAGTGGCCGTCTATAACCAGACTATCAAAGCCCCCTACCTCTTCATCAGCAACGGCCTGCATCACTACTGCTGGCAAGTAGCCGATGACGGCACCAGTCTGACTGCCCTTGAAACACTCCCAACATTCTCCCAGCTCCAAATTGAGTTGGATGCCTTACGGAAATAATTAGCCTAGTGTTGACAGAAGAATCATTTTTGGCCTAATTCCCAGAAAACACGCCAAAAGTGAAATCCTTACCTCTTTATAAATACAGAAGCGCCTCCCAATTCTCATTAGGAGGCGCTTCTTGTATAACTAAGGCAAGCTTATGCTAAAACTTCCTCCACTTTTACCAATGGTAGGTTAAAGGCCTCTGCTACACCTGGATATACTACTTTGCCGTCCACTACGTTCAAGCCAAGTTTCAGCTCGTCGCGCTCTTGGCAAGCCTGCTTCCAGCCTTTGTTGGCTAGCAACAAAGCGTAGGGAAGAGTAGCGTTGGTCAAGGCTAGGGTAGAGGTGTAAGGAACCGCACCTGGCATGTTGGCTACGCAGTAATGTACTACGTCGTCAATGATGAAGGTTGGATTCTCATGGGTAGTTGGCTTACAGGTTTCAATGCAACCTCCTTGGTCAACGGCAACGTCCACCAGAACGGTACCTGGCTTCATGTCTTTCAACATGTCACGTGTAATCAAGTGAGGAGCCTTCGCGCCTGGGATCAATACCGCGCCAATGATCAAATCAGCGGTTTTGATGGCCTCTTTGATGTTGTAATGATTAGACATTACGGTGGTCACGTTGGCTGGCATGAAATCATCCAGTTCGCGCAAACGCTTCAAACTGATGTCCATGATAGTAACACGGGCCCCAAAGCCAGCAGCAATCTTAGCTGCCTGGGTACCTACAATACCACCGCCCAATACCAATACATTGGCTGGAGGAACACCTGGTACGCCACCAAGCAAGATACCGCGGCCTTTCAATGGCTTCTCTAAATACTTAGCGCCTTCCTGCGGAGCCATACGGCCCGCCACTTCGCTCATTGGAATCAACAAAGGCAAAGAACGGTCTTTCAACTCAACGGTTTCATAAGCCAAGCAAGTTGCTTTACGCTCAATCATGGCGTGCGTCAAGGGCTCATAAGAGGCAAAGTGGAAATACGTGAACAGCAACTGGCCTTCTTTGATCAGGCTGTATTCCTGCTCAATCGGCTCTTTTACCTTCACAATCATCTCCGCGATGGCATACACTTCTTCAATGGTAGGAAGAATGGTGGCGCCGGCGCCTACATACTCTTCATCTGGGAAGCCGCTTCCGTTACCGGCAGTTGCCTGCACGTACACAGTGTGGCCGTTTTTAACAAACTCTGCCACGCCACCCGGGGTAAGGGCCACCCGGTTTTCGTTGTTTTTAATCTCCTTTGGAAGACCTATTATCATTATATGAAAAATTTAAAAGATGTAGAATTTGCGGCAAATATACGCCAACCCTCTAGCAATTTTGCAAGTAACCGCCCATTTAATAGCAGTTTAAAATTTTGGAGGTCGTTTTTAGGCTATTTTCTCAAAAACAGGCTAAAACCAAAAATGGCTTTAAATAAAAAAAGGCAGAAGCTGCGCTCCTGCCATTAGTACAAAATAAAACTATGAAAAAACTATTTAAAAGGGACACTGCCCTTGTTAACCTTTACTGCGCTTTGCTTAGCTAAGCTTTCCACCACTTTGGCCTTTAAGGTAAGTTTGTTGGTTGAGCCGGTGATGTCATTAGAAGTCAATGTTACCGTCTCTATTCTGTCTTGCAACACCTGCGGATTGTAAGTTAGTTCCAACTTAGCAGATTGTCCTGGCTTTACAACGGCAGGAGCCAACTTGTAAGTTACACAGTTGCAAGCAGTTTGTACGCCCGTTACGTTTAAATCACTTTTTCCAGTGTTTTTCAAGGTAAACTTGGCAGTTACTTTTTGGCCTTTCTCTACCTTGCCAAAGTCATAAGTAGAACTGGTCAATTCAATTTTTGGGGAGGCCGCCAATTGCTCTGGGGTATGCGCCGGAGCGGCAGGGGCACTTGACACTGTTCCTTTAATGAACAGCATCTGCGTTTCTGGGTTGGCGTTAGAAGTAATGGTCAAGGCTTTGTTAAAAGCACCTGGACGACCAGCGGTATTGTAACCCGCTTTGATTACGCTGGTGGCACCTGGCACAATGGGGTCTTTAGACCACTCTGGCGTAGTACAGCCGCAAGACGCCTGCACATGGCTGATGATGACTGGAGCGTTGCCCGTGTTCTTTACTTTAAATTCATAGGTAGCCACACCGCCTTCTTTGATGGTGCCAAAGTCATGCGTCTCTTTCTCAAAAGACAAGACTCCTTGCGCAGAGGCAAAACCCTGTGTCAGCACTACCAGTGCCAGCGCCAGAAAAAGATAGATTTTCTTCATAGTAAATAAGTGTTAAGTTCCTTTAGGAGGCCTTGTTAGGGGCAAAACAAAATTACGAAAAATTAGTTCGATGTACTAACAATGAAACAGCAGACTGTGCGTGAAAAGGCTATAATTCTTGAATATGGCACAAAACTTACGTAAGTTTGGTTGTAAAAATCCATACAGGACACATAGAATCTTATCCTACAGAGCATGCAAACCGTTGAACGGACCAATCAGCTTTCCTTGTCAGTAGATGAAATGTTGCAAGACTACCGCATTGCCTGCGAAAGCCGCCAAGCCAGCCTAGCCGGCCGCAAGGAAGTTTTTATGGGCAAGGCCAAATTCGGGATCTTCGGAGACGGCAAAGAAGTGGCCCAGTTGGCCATGGCCAAATTTTTCAGGCCCGGTGATTTCCGTTCTGGTTACTATCGTGACCAGACGTTCATGTTTGCCATTGGTGCGCTTACTCTTCAACAATACTTTGCCCAGTTATACGCCCACACAGACGTAGAACAGGAGCCTTCCACAGCCGGAAGAGCCATGAACGGTCACTTCGGGACGCGTTTGTTGGATGATGAGGGCAACTGGAAACGCCAAACCGACACCAAGAACTCCAGCTCAGATATTTCCCCTACGGGCGGGCAGATGCCCCGGTTGTTAGGCTTGGCTTATGCTTCAAAATTATACCGTCAGAACGCAGAATTGCACCAGTTTGATGATTTCTCCATCAATGGCAATGAGATAGCCTACGGCACCATTGGCAATGCCTCCACTTCTGAGGGCATGTTCTTTGAAGCCATCAACGCCGCGGGCGTGCTGCAGGTACCTATGCTGATGTCGGTGTGGGATGATGGTTATGGTATTTCGGTGCCGGCCCATTACCAAACCACCAAAGGCAGCATCTCAGAGATTCTGGCCGGTTTTCAGCGCAATGCGCCGGGTGAGCAGGGTTATGAAATTTACAAAGTGAAAGGCTGGGATTATGCTGGTCTGTGCGAAGTCTATCAAAACGCTTCTTCGGTTTGCCGCGAAGAGCACGTGCCGGTGTTGGTGCACGTAGAAGAAGTAACCCAACCACAAGGCCACTCCACCTCAGGCTCGCATGAGCGCTACAAATCACAAGACCGCTTGGCCTGGGAAAGTGAGTTTGACTGTTTAAAGCAAATGCGCATCTGGCTACTGCAAAACGGTTTCGCCACAGAGACAGATTTAGACCAAATTGAAGCTGAGGCCAAAGAAGCCGTAAAAGTAGCCCGCGTGGCCGCTTGGAACGCGTTCAATGAAGGCATCGTAGCCGGTCATAAGGACTGTGTGCATTTGCTGGAGAATCTATCTGGCAGCATTGAAGCCCACGCTTCTGAGGTAGCCGCCATTAAAGAAGAATTGGAGAAAACCACCGTTCCTATTCGTTCTGACGCGGTGAAAGCCGCTCGCAAAGCGTTGCGGTACGTGCGTAATGAAAAAACCGCGGCTAAACGGGAGTTGGTAAAATGGTTAGAAACCGCCCAAGGAGAGAACGCGGATCGTTTCAACTCTTATTTATATAGCCAGTCAGAAGAATCTGCCCTATTGGTAGAGGAAATCAAACCAGAATACACCGAGGACAGCCCCACCGTAGATGCCCGTGAGGTACTACAAGCCTGCTTTGACGCTATGCTGGCCCGTGACCCACGCGTGTTTGCCATTGGTGAGGACGTTGGCAAGATAGGCGACGTGAACCAAGCCTTCGCTGGTCTGCAAGATAAATATGGTGATTTGCGCGTCACGGACACGGGTATTAGAGAATGTACCATAATAGGGCAGGGCATAGGTGCCGCTTTACGTGGACTACGTCCTATCACTGAGATTCAGTACTTGGATTACCTATTATATGCCATCCAGATCTTGTCTGATGATGTAGCCTGCTTGCAGTACCGGACCAAAGGCGGACAGAAAGCGCCTTTAATTGTGCGTACGCGTGGCCATAGACTGGAAGGTATCTGGCACTCGGGTTCACCTATGGGCATGATTCTGCATAGCTTAAGAGGCATGCACGTGTTGGTGCCCCGTAACATGACCCAAGCCGCTGGATTTTACAACACTTTGTTGAAATCAGATGAGCCAGCCTTGGTGATTGAGTGCTTGAACGGCTACCGCTTAAAAGAGCGCATTCCGGCTAACATTGGCGAGTTCACCGTTCCTTTGGGCCAGCCCGAGGTACTGCGTGCTGGTACAGACATTACCATTGTGACCTACGGTTCAATGTGCCGCATTGTCATGGACGCCGCCGAGCAGTTACAGGAGTTCGGGATTTCTGCCGAGGTGATAGACGTACAGACCTTGTTGCCATTTGACATTCACCATACCATCACGGATTCCATCAGAAAGACCAACCGTGTGTTGTTCGCAGATGAAGACGTGTCTGGCGGAGCCACGGGCTTTATGATGCAGAAGGTGGTTGACGAGCAGGAGGCATGGCGCTGGTTGGATTCTAAGCCACAGGCCTTGTCGGCGCATGATCACCGTCCGCCATATTCTTCAGACGGAGACTACTTCTCTAAACCAAATGCTGAGGACGTGTTTGAAACAGTCTACGCTATCATGCATGAGGCAGACCCAGAAGCGTTTCCGGCCATAATGTAAATTGCAATGATATAAAAGAGAAGGGCCCGCTGGTAATCCAGCGGGCCCTTCTCTTTTATGGCTATCCAAATATTACTTGTCAAACTTTAAGATGATCTCCGGTGACTCTACTTTGTTGCTGGAGTTGCCGGTCCGGTCTTTTATGTAAAAATCAAACCTCACGGTATCTCCCGTTTTAAGGGCGTCACGCATATAATCATTGTTCACAAAATAATCAAAAGGCGTTCCTTTTCGCAATCTGATTCCGTATTTAATGTCACCTTCCAGTGGTTCAATACGGTCGCTGGTGTTAAGCACCGGAATACGGCCGTAGTACCGTATGGGCGTAGTGGGCCTAGGCGTGATACCTGCGTAAATCTGGTAAAAAATGCCGTTCCGCTTTAAATACAGCTCACTGAAATAATCATTGAGGGCGGGGTCATCCTTATCAGAGAGGCCAATGTTTCCATCCCCATCGGTGAACCGGATCACATGTTGAATAGTGTCCCAGACCAGCCCGTTCTGATCTTTGAATGAGTAGTGCGTATTGCCGCGGTACTCAATATTTGGAGTGTTAGAGAAATCTGGCGAGTCCTGACAAGCAGAGAAACCCAGAAGCCCTAACACCACAATAAACGGATAGAAAAGTTTGTGACGGATCATGGCGCAAGAAATAACACCTTAGTTAGATTTCCTAACGCTTAGTTGCGTACTTTGTTGTAGTAATTTTAATGCCTGCCATGGCTTTCATTTCTGAGTTTAAATCCCGTATTTCTTCCCTTACGCCAGACAACTTTGAGGCCGCGGCTTTAGAGTTGTTTCAGTTCCAGGCCAAAGAGAACCTGGTGTATGCAGAATTCCTGAACTTTCTAAACCGAGACTCTCAGCAAGTAGAAAGCCTGGAGCAAATTCCCTTTCTGCCCATAGAGTTCTTTAAGACTCATACGGTAGTATCGCATATTTTCACTCCTAAGGCCACCTTCCTAAGTAGCGGTACCACTTTGCAACAACGCAGCAGGCACCTGGTAGAAGACCCTTTTTTCTATTGCCAGCACGCCCAATCCTTATTTGAAGAAACCTACGGTCCGTTAAAAGGTGCCGTGGTCCTAGCCCTATTACCCTCTTACCTGGAACAAGGCGATTCTTCTTTGGTCATGATGATTGACCATTTCATAAAAGCCACAGGGCAACAGGAAGAAGGGTTTTATTTGCAAAACCACCAAGAATTGCGGCAAGCCATTTCTAAAGCTAAAACGGCTAATAAGGACATCTATCTGTTTGGCGTGACCTATGCGCTTCTAGATTTAGCCGAAGAAGTAACCATTGGGGAATTCGCGGGGCTCACCATCTTTGAGACGGGCGGCATGAAAGGCCGGCGCCGGGAAATGGTGCGGGAAGAACTGCACCAAGTTTTAATGGCCGCCTTTGGGGTTGAGGCCATCCACTCTGAATACGGCATGACCGAACTACTTTCGCAGGCCTACTCCAAAGGACAGGGGATTTTTCAACCATCCATGACCTTACGGGTGCTGGTGCGGGATGTGAATGACCCGTTTGCGGTGTCTCTTGGTCCTGCCTCGGGCGGTATAAATGTGATAGACCTGGCCAACGTGGACTCCTGCGCCTTCCTTGAAACCAAAGACCTGGGCAAACTCTACGCAGACGGCTCCTTTGAAATCTTAGGCCGTTTTGACAATTCAGACATTAGAGGGTGTAACCTGCTAGTGGGATAGTTCCTTCCTTTGCATAATTTCCTGCTAGATTTTTCGCCCATGTTGGGGCAATTCATATTTCGCTTTTGAAATACGTTTTTGCCCTGATTTCCAGAAAATAGGTCAAAAGCGCATTCACCTCTCCGCTCACCTAGCAGAAGACGAGACTATTCTACTTGTTAGAACGAAGCGCCCCGCAACAAAAACCACCTGAGACTGTTCTTCCAGCGTAGAATGTGTAGGTCTTTTTCTGGATCGACACTATGTTCGGTCGCAGCCTAAACACGCATGAAGATTCTCTTAACAGGAGCCACCGGTTATATTGCCAGAAGATTGTTACCTGTCCTTCTGGAGGCTGGGCAAGAGGTGGTGTGCTGCGTACGGGACAAACAACGCTTTGAGGCAGAGCAGTATCCAGCCACCGCCCTTACCGTCATTGAAGTAGATTTCCTGAAGAAAGAGACCTTGTCAGCCATTCCTCCTGACATTGAGGCAGCCTATTACCTCATCCATTCTATGGCCACCAGCACAGGAGATTTTTCTACTATGGAAGCCACTGCTGCTCAAAACTTTGTGGATGCCTTTACATCTACCAACGCGCAGCACATCATTTACTTAAGTGGCATCGTGAATGAGAGACACCTGTCCAAGCATCTAAAATCCAGGCAGCAGGTGGAAGAGATTCTAGCCACCAGCCAGATTCCCTTGACTACGTTGCGGGCGGGGATCATTGTGGGCTCAGGCAGCGCGTCCTTTGAGATTATCAGAGATCTGGTAGAGAAACTGCCGGTCATGATTGCTCCCAAATGGTTAAACACCCTTTGTCAGCCCATCGCCATCAGAAATGTGATTGAGTTTCTGGCGGGAGTCTTGGTTCGGCCCTCCACTTTTCACCAGAGTTTTGACATTGGCGGACCTGATATTTTGACCTACAAACAAATGTTGCTGCAATTTGCGCAGGTACGGGGACTCAAGCGCAGTATCTTCATTGTCCCGGTCATGACGCCCAGGTTGTCTTCCTACTGGCTTTATTTTGTAACCGCCACGTCTTATCCCTTGGCCCGAAATCTGGTGGACAGCATGAAAGTGGAAATGGTCAGTGCCCCCAATAACCTAGCCTCAGAGTTAGGCATCCAACTCATCCCATACAAAGAAGCCATAGCCATGGCCTTTGACAAGATTGAGCAGAACGAGGTGATTTCTAGCTGGAAGGACGCCTTAAGCAGCAACATCTTAACCAAAGGAATAGCCCACCACATTGAAATGCCCGTCAATGGTTGTTATAAAGACGTGCAAAGGGTACAGGTGCAAGACCCGGACCAAGCACTGCAAAAGATATGGGCCATTGGGGGAACCAACGGCTGGTACTATGGCAACTGGCTGTGGGTCATTAGAGGCCTGCTAGATAAACTAGTAGGAGGCGTTGGCTTGCGCCGAGGCAGGAAAAGCCCCACCAAGATTCAGGCCGGCGACTCTCTGGATTTCTGGCGCGTGCTATTAGCCAGTAAAAAGCAAAAACGCCTTTTACTCTACGCCGAAATGAAATTACCTGGAGAGGCTTGGTTAGAGTTTAAAATCAATGACCATACCTTAGAGCAGACCGCTACGTTTCGGCCGCTGGGTCTTTGGGGAAGGTTATACTGGTATGCCGTTCTGCCATTTCATGGCTTTATCTTTAAAGGCATGATCAACCAAATTGCCAAGGTAGAACCTGCAGGAATTTCGGCTAAAGACTGAGGTCTGATTGCAAACGTAGAGTAGACAGGTTTTTCTAAAAAATGCTGGGTTCTTCTAATTCTATTCCTTGGAGCATGTGCGCTAGGATAGGCGCGCATTTTTCCTGGCAGGAAGGGTAGAAGTGGCCATGTTCCCAATAGGCAGACTTAGGCGAGAGGCCCCACCAGAATTCAGCCAAGGCCAGCGGTTGTAAATCATTCTGAAAGGCATAGTGCAATAGCTTAGGCGCTGCACATTCTCCAGCACCTGCCGGCGGGTTCTTACCAGATGATTTTTGGAATAGGTAGCGAAGGCTCTTTTCTTCACCAGACCTATTCAGGAAATGGTACTGGTCAAACAGCATTTCTTGCAAAGCCATTGAGTGGTTTTTCCTGCGTTCCATCAACAGCTCAATCTCTCCAAGGTTCTCTTTGGTGGAATCTGCTTGCAAGGTCTTAATCGCTTGGCTTAATCGGGTTAATTCTTGCATGCCCACGTTCAGGAAACTGCCTTGCGTAAGGCTGTCATACACCGGGGGCACGAAATATGCATGTTGGTTGCTGCTGGCTAACTTTCCGGAGAAGGCTGCCAAAAAACCAATCTGTCCTTGTTTCGTCTTCACGACCAACACCCCAAACATCTTCCCGATAACGGTACCTTTTTGGTTAGGCGCTAACCCAAAATTATGCTGCCAGTCGGTTTGAGTGGTTAGATATTCCTGTACCTGCCTGGCAGCGGCAATGGCAATGGCAGGCGGCTGTTTTTGGAAAGGGGAATGGAATCTCCCAGGAACTTCCAAGCCAACGGGTATATCCTTAAAGGGAATGAGGTATTCTGGCGAAGGCAAAAAAGGTGACACCTAGTAAGTATGAAAAGAGAGAAAGGCTGTTGTGTTAAGCACACGCAAAAGTACGAAAAGCATTTCAATCCAATCTGTCAGGTTCTTCCGGAAAATCCTTCAACCTCCGTTTTTGGCCTAATTTCCAGAAATTAACCCAAAAACGAGAAGAGCATCAATTAGTGTCACACCTTAAGACATCCTCTAAAGGCCCGGGCGGCGTAATAGGACTGGGCTCCGTTGTGGTAGACAAACACGCGGCCATACCGGTAATCCCCGAAAATGGCGCCACCCAGCTTTCTAACCTCAGGTGGAGTATTCAGCCAACTGGAGGTCTTAGCGTCAAAGTGTCCCAGTTTCTGCAAGTCATGGTATTGCGCTTCAGTTAACAACTCTATACCCATGGCCTCTGCCATATCCACCGCGTTGTTTTCTGGTCTATGCTCTTTTCTGGATTCTAAACCTTCTAAGTCATAACAAACGCTTCTTCGGCCTTTGGGGCTTTCTGGGGAGCAGTCAAAGAAAAGGATTTCCCCCGTTTTTTCATCCAAGCCCACCACATCTGGCTCACCGCCGGTTCTTTCCATTTCTTGCAAAGACCACAACTTGTCAGGGTTGGCTTCCAGCTTGGCTTGCACACTTTCCCAAGCAATCCCATTATGACGATCCTGGTTCTTTTTGAAACGGGATTGCAGAATGGTGAATAATTCTTGCTGTTGCTCTGCAGATAAGTCTCTATTACGTGCCATTGGGTTTGCTTTGAAAAGTGGTTGTCTGGCAAAATACCAAAGTTTTAATAAAATGAATGGCTTGCTTTAAATGGAAATAAAGAAATCTTCTCTTGATCTTATCGGAATTGGAAAGAGAAATATATGTTAAAGGAAGAGGGGGTGTTTTTGGCCTCATTTCCAGGAAACAAGCCAAAAACGAAAGCGCCACCTAAAACACTTAGGTGGCGCTTTTAAGAAATTCAAGCTACTTGTTACTTGGCAAACTGTTTGGCGTCTTCTTCGGTGATGGTGTCTTCACTCATGATGACCAGGCGTTCCACCACGTTTCTTAGCTCGCGCACGTTACCGCGCCAATCCAGGTTTTGCAAATAGGTCATGGCCTCTGGGGTGATGGCTTTGGGTTTGTTGCCATAGTCGCGGGCCACATCTTGCAGGAACTTTTCTATTAGGTCGGGGATGTCTTCACGGCGTTCGTTCAAGGGCGGCACATGAATCAAGATCACGCTCAGGCGGTGGTACAAATCCTCCCGGAAGTTCTTGGCTTCAATTTCCTCCAACAGGTTCTTGTTGGTGGCGGCTACCACGCGCACGTCTACAGTGATGTCTTTGTCGCCGCCCACGCGGGTGATTTTGTGTTCTTGCAGGGCGCGCAACACCTTGGCCTGGGCCGATAGGCTCATGTCGCCAATCTCGTCCAGAAACAGGGTACCGCCGTTGGCTTGCTCAAACTTGCCTATCCGTTGCTTCACCGCCGAGGTAAAGGACCCCTTCTCATGCCCGAACAATTCGCTCTCAATCAGCTCACTAGGAATGGCGGCGCAGTTTACTTCTACCATGGGGCCTTGCGCGCGGCTACTTTGCTCATGTAAGGACCGCGCTACTAATTCCTTACCTGCGCCGTTGGGGCCGGTAATCAGCACGCGGGCATCTGTGGGGGCTACTTTGGCAATGGCAGATTTTACCTTGCCCAACGCCGGCGAGGCGCCCACCATCTCATACGTTTTGGAGATTTTCTTTTTAAGTGTCTTGGTCTCTGTGACTAAATGGGCTTTGTCCAGCGCGTTGCGCACAGAAACCAATAGCCTGTTCAAATCTGGCGGTTTTACCAGAAAATCATACGCCCCTTTCTTGGTGGCCTCTACGGCCGTGTCAATGGTGCCGTGCGCCGAAATCATGATGAAAGGCGTGTCGGGCACCAATATGGTAGCGCGCTCCAGGACTTCCATGCCATCCATCTTCGGCATTTTGATGTCACAGAGCACCACGTCATACTTAGATTTCTGGAGCATGTCCAGGCCGCGCTCACCGTCTTCGGCCTCATCCACTATATAACTTTCGTATTCCAGTATCTCTTTGAGCGTGTACCGTATGCTGCGCTCATCGTCTATGATTAGAATCTTAGGCATGTTTTTCTATTTTGCTTTGCGAACGATTAATGTACGCGATTATTTCTATTGCTTTTGCAGATACACCAATTTCGCCGTTTTTGACCTGATTTCCAGAAATTAGGCCAAAAATGAAAATTCTGAAGTCTGGTACTGCCTACAGGCGCTTAGTACGACCTGTCTGTTTGTTCAGATTATAGAGAATGCCGGCGCTAACCGTGTGCAACCGCAAGTTGGCCGGTATCATGACAGAACCCTGCTGAATCTGTTCTTTGATTAGGTTGGAGAACAAGTAATTATAATCCAGCGCCAGTGAGAAGTTGCCGGTCAGTTTAAACGAAGTACCCACCTGCATCTGCAAGCCTACCAGGTTGTATTTGGTGTCTTGGAAGGTGTCCATGGACGCCTGGGCATTGGCATCTGACGGGGTCAGGTCTTCTTTGTGGTACAAGAGGGCATAGGGCGTCAAGCCATAGTTGATCTTGAAACGCTCGCCAAACCTATTCTCCAGTAAAAGAGGCACCGTGAGCATGACCAGCGTTTGAGTTCCTTTCCATTTGGCCTCCATGGCTTGGTTCTCAATGGAGTAGCCAAACTGACTTACGCGCAGGCCAGCGCCGCCTTTTACATAGAAACTTCCTGCCAGGTAGCTGCTTAAGTAGACTTCTGCCGCGCCGCCGGTCTTTGGGCTGAACGTGTATTGATGGATGGTTGGGTCATTGGCCTCCAGCTCGTCTTTAGAGAAGGTCTGGTTGATGTTGATTTTAAGTTCTCTGTCAAATAAGGGTTTTTGCGCTTGGGCAAAGCCTGACAGTAAAAGACAGCAGGCAAGAAGTAATCTTTTCATAAAGAAGTTGAAGGCCGCGCATGTTCTTGAATGGGTTAGAATACGGCCTGTGTGGGTAACGAACGGTGGGTATACGTACTTTTACAGAAACAGGACGCCTTCCAGCACAATTTGCGCGTGGCTTCTCACCTCTACCTGGTTTTTTGCTGGCATAAGGGCTAGGTCCATGCTGCCGCCCCGGGTAGAGGCCTGGTAGGCGCGCAATTCTGTCTTGCCCAGAATAAAGGCCCAAAAAGGAGCCAAGGCACTATGCGCCGACCCGGTTACAGGGTCTTCATTAATGCCCACCCACGGCCAGAAACAACGTGAGTTGAAGTCAAACTCTGGATCCTCTGAGGGGGAAGTCACTGCCAAGCCTTTTAAGAAGGGAGCATCATGCACCAGGGTTCTGTAATCGGGTTTTATTCCCAGCAAAGTTTTCTGGTTCTTAACCTGCACAATGAGCATGGCCAAAGGGTCTGCATAGAAAGTGCCTACGCAATCTTCTTCTGTGATTCCCAGAGCGGCATACACTTCTGGGATAGGCTCTTTGGCCACCGGCGCATACATTGGAAAGTGCATTAATATTCGGCCATCGTGCTCCTGGCTTACCTCAAGGCGTAAGTTATGCCCCGTCACAAAAGTGACATTGTTATAGTTTAGTTTCTCTAACACCAGCTTCGCCGAGGCCAGGGTGGCATGTCCACAAAATGCAATCTCTGTGGTAGGCGTAAAGTACCTGATTTTAAACTCGCCTTCCATCTCAGTAGAAGGCAACAGAAAGGCCGTCTCAGAGTGGTTCATCTCGGCGGCAATGGCCTGCATTTGCGCGGGTACCAATTCAGATTCCAATAGACAGACGCCTGCGGGATTTCCTTTAAAGGCCTCCTGCGTGAATGCGTCTATGATGTAGGTCTTGATGTTCATGCTGGGAAATTAGGGGTTTTCTATCAGAAATTCTGGAAAGGGATTGTTGGAGCTTCAATTACCTGAAAAAATAAAATGAAGGTTGTTGCCAAGTTAGCATTAGAGAAGAAATTTTCAGGATGAATAAAACCCGATTATTGTTATCCAAAATAGCCCAACCTCGTATTAAAGTACATCCTATCTGCATAAGCCTCAGGGCTCTACCTGTTTTATCCTACGCATCATTGTTCAGGAAGAAGTGAATCCATTTCTTTCTGAACTCCTATTTTGCCTCACCGTACAGTGATCCTTTCTAAGCTGTGTTTCTCTGCTTACCCCCAGGTAGTATTACAAATTTTATCAAAATTTTTATGGTTAAAACTTTAAATCTATGGCCGGCCAGATTGCTTTCTGGTAAACAAAAATTTATTGCACTTATGGGAGTGATGGGTTCGCTCATATTAGTGCTAAGCTCCACCTTGGCATTTGGCCAAATGAAAGAATGGGATAAGACGTACGGGGGTACAGAAGATGACCAACTGGAAATTGTTAGGCATACCAGTGACGGTGGCTATATCTTGGGCGGAAGCTCCTTTTCTGGCATAAGCGGGGATAAAACCAAGCCCAGCCGCGGCAGCTTAGACTTTTGGGTGGTAAAAGTAGATGCCAGCGGTGCCGTGGAATGGAACCGTGTTTTTGGAGGTGATGGCTATGACCAGCTTTCTGCCTTAGAACAAACCAGTGATGGTGGTTATATTTTGGGCGGTACCTCAGATTCTGGAAAGAATGGAAACAAATCTGACCCAGTTATGGGAAGCAGTGATTACTGGGTGGTTAAGATAAATGCCAACGGCAAAGTGCAATGGGACCAAACAGTAGGAGGAGATGCGGGCGAGAACTTACGAGACGTCATTCAAACCAGTGACGGCGGCTACCTGTTAGGTGGTAGTTCTTCCTCCATGAAAAGTGGTGACAAGTCTCAAGACTCAAGAGGAATGTCCGACTTTTGGATTGTAAAGCTCTCATCTAAAGGGAAACAGAAATGGGATAGAACCTATGGCGGTAATTCTTATGATGGCTTAAACTCTTTGTTACAAACCAATGATGGCGGCTATCTATTAGGGGGTAGTTCTGTGTCTATCGTCAGTGGGGACAAAACAGATCCACAAAAAAGATATTGTGAAGAAGAGTGCGAAAATGACTTCTGGCTGGTAAAAGTAGACGCTGAGGGCATGAAGGAATGGGATAGGACAATAGGTGGAGTAGGCGGAGAGAGCGGAGAAGGTATTCTAGACATGGTACCCACCCAAGACGGCGGCTTTTTGCTAGGTGGGTCTTCTGATTCTGGAGCCGGTGCAGATAAGACAGAACCTAACAAAAGCTTCTACTCAGATGGCAGAGATTTATGGGTGGTGAAAATTAACGCTTTAGGGGTGATCCAATGGGACAGAACCATAGGCGCTGACGGAGATGAACGCTTTGGCGGCTTGTTGGCTACCAGTGACGGTGGCTTTCTTTTGGGCAGCAGGTCTAATTCTGATATCAGTGATGATAAAACAGAACCGCGTAGAGAAGAAGCTATCAACTCTGGTGACTACTGGGTGGTGAAACTAGATGGCATGGGCGTAAAACTATGGGATAAGACTTTTGGCGGAACTGGTGATGATGTGATGGAGTCAATAGATCAAACCATGGATGGAGGATTTATCTTAGGAGGCTATTCTGATTCACCTATGAGTGCTGACAAATCTGATGGAAATGTAGGCGGGTATGACTACTGGATAGTAAAGATGACAGGCGAGACCTGCGTGACGCCGACCCCGGCCATTGCCTTAACCCGTATGGCCAACACCTACACCGGAGACGTTCCCTCTACGCTATACCTGGGCTATGGACCCGAGTCCATCAAGATGACCGCAAGCGGGGGAATGACGTACACTTGGAGCCCAGCCATGGGTTTGAGTAGTACTAACACCGCAGAAACCGTCTTTGCGCCAACTGAGGCCGGCGTCTACACCTTTACGGTAACGGCTAGGAACGGAGAATGCGCTGCTACTGCCTCCGTGACTATTACGGTGATGGATGTGCGCTGCGGCTCTAAACTCACCAAGGTCATGATGTGCCATAAAGGCAAGATGATCTGCCTAGCAGATGACGCCGTCAAAGCGCACTTGAAAAACCATCCTGAAGACCGTCTGGGCCAGTGCTCTGGAGATGAATTACTAGCCTCCAAAGCAGAAAACGCCAGCGTGCAGGTATATCCCAATCCGTTTACCAGTTCTACCGCTATTGCAGTTACCTTATCTAAGGCCCAGTCATATACCGTGGAAGTGTATGACGGCAAGGGCAAGCTGATGGAACGTTGGACCGGTTCTACCGTCCAGGCTAATGAACAAGTCAAATTGGACTGGGCTCCTAAACGCGGAGAGCGCGGGCTCTACGTGGTAAAGGTCATTACCATGGACGGCGTGCAGAACCGACAGATTCTGAGGCAGTAAACGGATTTAGTATGGTTCATAGAAAAGCCGCCAGGGTTATACTTGGCGGCTTTTCTTAAGTCTTTCAACGGCAGGAATAGAAAGAAGATTATTGGTCAAATCCGTTTTTGGCTTATTTTCTGGAAAACAGGCCAAAAACGTTACTTCTTCATTTTCTCGTTGGTGATATCCTTCAGAACCTTGGTCAACGTTTCCATTACCTGCTCATTAAAACCGTGCGCGGTATTGCCTAGCAGGTAATACAACTTGTTGGGCGCTTCTATCTTATTGAAGTATTCTTTGGTAGACTCTTTAGACGTGATGATGTCTTCTTCGCCTTGGATAAAGTAGACGGGCATTTTAAATGTAAGCGCCTCCTTTAGGTAGTTCACCGAAGCCGCCATCGGCTCAATTCCCATTGCTTTGTCGCCCGCAAAATGGAGGAAAGAATAATCATCCCCGTCCTCGCGGTGCTGGCCGTCTAATTCTGAGGCATAGGCAGGGGACACCTGAAACCAGTGCTCAGGCGCTGGTTTAGAGTTTTCACGCTCATATTTTTTAATCACTCGCATAAACTGGCCTGTTTTTCGGGCCGCGGCATACGGTGGTTCTCCCAAGGTTTGTAAAGTTTTGAGGGAGGTGGTATCTTTCGCCTTTTGAGCCAGTGATAAAACCCGTTGGTAGGCCTTCTTGTCATTACCCGCAAAGTCTACAATTTGCGAGTGCCCAATGTACGCTTTGTACAAATCTGGCCGTGTGGTGGCTATTTTCACGCCCAACATAGAACCCCAGGAGGTCCCGAAGAGGATTGCCTTATTTTGGCCAACCCGCCACAAAGCATACTCGGTCACTGCAATGCCATCTGAGGCTAGTTGATTTATGGTGAGTGGATTGGCTTTGTAATAGTCCAGGCCTGCGCCTTCGGGGGCGTTTTTACCATAGGTTTTGCCCGCGCCGCGCTGGTCCCAGTGCACCATTACGTAGTCTTTTTCCCAGCCTTTGAACAGTGCATCACTATAGGGGCTGAACGTGCTTCCGGGGCCGCCGTGCAAGAAAAGAACAACTGGTTTGCTTCTGTCTCCCTTGATGGTGACCCATTGATCAATGCCGTTGATGGTGACAAAGCCTTTCTCGTCAATTAAGTTGCTGACAACCGTGTCTGTACTAACAGGAGCGGCAGCCAAATGGAAAGAAGATTCTGCCTGTGAGATAGGAGATAGCAAGCAGAAACTCAGGGCACTGGCGGCAACTTTCAATGAAAGCGGGAGGGAGAAGTTCATACAAGGGCTTTAGGGTTAGCGGATTAACCATGAAAACAGATGTGTTTTCTTTAGTCAGAATGTAGCCTTAAACCTACGCTATTCTTTTAAAGAAAACATTTTTCCTTGTTTAAATTTCATTCCCAGACAAAAGCTTTTTCCTTATTTTATAAAGAGACGCTCGTCAAAAGGGAAGGGCTCCAGGTCAAGAATCTTCACTTGCCTAAACTCTGGGTGTCTAGGATTCAATAGGAAGTTATGGTCACCATACACCACCGCCGAAGGCACTTTCATGGCCAGAAATTGGCCTTCGCGCGCAAAGGTATCTCCTAAAAGTTGGGTAGCGTTGGGGTGCGGAAAGGCTTTCCAATCACTGGGCAATTGGTCTGGCGGCAAGGTAAAGAAGGGAAGATGGTCTGGTACCTCAATGGTAATGAGCCAGTAATCAAAGGGCAGGATGCCCAGCGGCGTGTGTACGGCAATCTCTGTGGTGCACAAGGCCCTTGACTCACAGGTGTAAACCATGGCCACACCTTTGCTGTTCCAGCGACCGCCTACCAATTCGGCGCCGCGTCCAGACAAATCTTGCTTGTATAGGCCTTTGCTTAACCTGAATACTATCATGCCAGCACGCCGTGTTCAATGCGCGTCAACTCATCCTTCAAAAGACTTATCCCAAAGGTAGTGTCTAGCAGGCTTTTAGGCGTGATGCCGCCCAAGGTTACGTTCTTGGCCTCTAACCAGGCATTGAAATTCTCTGGGCTGCCAAACACCTCACTACCACGCTTGTACAACAGGGTCACTTCCAGAATCTTCTCAGAATGGATGGGGTCAAAGGTCTTCTTCTCCTTTTTGTACCGCTGAATGGTGCGCTCAGACAAATGCAGAAACACCGACCACTCACTCAGGTTGAACGGACTCTGGCTGGCTATCTTCACAAAAAGGGGATACTTAATGCCCGCCCGTACGGTCTGCACCAACAACAGAATGTCTCTGTCGTCCACAGTACTGTTGGAGAGGGTAGCGTCTAAGGTGAGTGCTTTGGCCATGGTTTCTATTCTTGATATTAAAGATATGAAAACTGTCTTAAAATAAACGACACTTGTCGTGAATAAGTTTTTCACCGCTGCTCCACAGTCACTAAATTTGTACAATTAGTTTACATAAAAAATAGAAGCAGGACAATTAAGCATCCCAATCGTTTTTGCCCTATTTTCTAGGAAAGAGACTGAAAATAGAATTGCACTGATACGAATAGTGATGTACAAAAGAAGAGACTTGTAGGAGAGATTTGCCACTATGGAGCAAACTGTGTAATCTTAGTCTGGCAAAGTAATGCCTGTTTGACAATGCTCTCCAAGAAGCCCCTTTACCAAAGCTTATATGTACAAGTCATCACCGCCATTTTGCTGGGTATTGCGCTGGGGCATTTTGTGCCAGACGTGGCTATACAGCTAAAACCGCTAGGCGATGCCTTCATCCGGTTAGTAAAAATGATGATCGGGCCGGTGGTCTTCTGCACCATTGTCACGGGCATTGCCGGCATGCAAGACATGAAGCAGGTGGGCAGGGTAGGAGTGAAAGCCATCCTGTATTTTGAGGTACTTACCACGGTGGCCTTGCTCTTGGGATTGCTGGTGGTAAACCTGGTCCAGCCGGGCGTTGGCATGCACATTGATCCCGCTACTCTGGATGCCTCGGCGTTGGACACGTTCACCCAGAAAAAGCAAGAGCAGGAGGGCGTCATTGGCTTCTTGCTCCACATCATCCCCGAGAACATCATTGACGCGCTGGCCAAAGGTGAACTGCTACAGATTCTGTTTTTCTCCGTCTTGTTCGGCTTTGGGCTTTCCAAAATCGGGCCCAAGGCTACTCCCATCTTGTCCGTCATCCAGTCGTTTGCCAACGGCTTGTTCGCCGTGATCCACATTATCATGAAACTGGCTCCCTTGGGCGCGCTGGGGGCCATGGGCTACACCATTGGCAAATACGGGTTGGAGTCTCTGGGGGCGTTGGGCCAGTTGATGGGCGCCTTCTACCTGACCTGCATCTTGTTTGTGGTGCTGGTCTTGGGCGGCATCATGAAGGTGATGGGCTTTTCCATCTTCGCCTTACTCAAATATCTACGCGAAGAACTCCTAATCGTGCTGGGAACTTCTTCCTCTGAGGCGGCCTTGCCTAGCCTCGTGGAGAAACTAGAGCAAGTGGGATGTGCCAAGCCCGTGGTGGGGCTGGTGGTACCCACCGGTTATTCCTTCAATTTGGACGGGACATCTATTTACCTGACCATGGCCGCGGTTTTTGTGGCCCAGGCCACAGACACGCCCATGGGACTGCAACAGCAGATAACCTTGATCTTGGTGCTCATGCTCACCTC
Organism: Rufibacter sp. DG15C; assembly: GCF_001577755.1. Lineage (NCBI taxonomy): Bacteria > Pseudomonadati > Bacteroidota > Cytophagia > Cytophagales > Hymenobacteraceae > Rufibacter > Rufibacter sp. DG15C. The sequence continues at coordinate 3,737,768 of NZ_CP010776.1, read as the reverse complement.
AAAAGGCGCGGCCTGCGTGACCGGAAGCGGTTTTATCACTCTAGCGGCCACCTTGCCCGCGGTAGGCGGAATTCCGGTAGCGGGCCTAGCCTTAATCCTGGGCATTGACCGGTTTATGAGCGAAGCCCGCGCCCTTACCAATTTGGTGGGCAATGCCGTAGCCACCATCTTTGTAGCCAAATGGGAAAAGGAACTAGACGTTCTGCAAGCCAGAAAATTCCTGAAATAAAAAATCCGTTTTCGGCCTGAATTCTGAAAAACAGGCCAAAAACGGATTATATATAAGATGAGAGGCTTAAGCTTCTTCTGGATGGTAAATGATCTTGTCACGGTGCTTTAGGCCCCAATCACGCAGCTCTCTGATGACGGGTGCCAGGCTGTGGCCATACTCCGTGATGGAATATTCAACGGTGACCGGAGAGGTTTCATGTACCGTGCGCTTCACCAGCTTGTTCACTTCCAACTCCTTCAATTCCTTAGACAGCATCTTGGCCGTGATGCCCGTCACGTCGCGGTGCAGCTCTTTGAACCGGCGCTTGTGCACGCACAGGGCCACAATGATAGGAATCTTCCATTTGCCGCTCAAGATGTCCAATGCATCTCTGATAGGAAGAATGTGGGTAATGCACATACCCGTGTCTGGTACTGTGATGGTTTCCATGGCTATCTGACTTTCATGTAGGATACCGGTATACTTGAGTATATAGGTATCTATTTGAAACCAAAGTTACGTAAATTTGTTTATACAACAGTCGTAGATACACACAAAAATTTCGAAATGAAACTGATTGAAGACTTGAACTGGCGCTACGCCACCAAACGCATGACCGGAGAAGCCATTCCGGAAGAGAAACTGAACAACATCCTGGAGGCCATTCGTTTATCGGCTTCGTCTATGGGGTTTCAGCCGTATAGCGTGCTGGTGGTACAAGACCCAGCAGTAAGAAAGAAAATACAAGCCGTGGCCTATAACCAGCCGCAGATAGTAGAAGCCTCGCATTTATTGATCTTCGCGGCTTGGGCTAATTTGACAGATGCGCAGGTAGATGCATACATGAATCAGATTGCGCTGGAGCGAGGCATTGATGTCTCTTCTCTAGACGGTTTTGCCGGCAGCTTGAAAGGCACTATCAACAGCCGTACGGCAGAGCAGAACTTCCAATGGGCCGCTAAGCAAAGCTATATAGCCTTGGGCACGGGCTTGGTAGCAGCAGCTGCCGAGCGCGTAGACGCCACGCCTATGGAGGGTTTTGACCCAGCCGCTTTGGATGAAATCCTTGGTTTATCAGAGAAAGGCCTGCGTAGCGTGACCATTATGGCCTTAGGATACCGTGATGCTGAGAAAGATGTGCTGGCGGCTGCTAAAAAGGTACGCCGGAGTAAGAAAGACCTTTTCCTGGAGTTAGCGTAAACTCCTTAGAACGGATATTGAGTGAAACACCCGCCCCATACCCGAGGCGGGTGTTTCTGTTTTTGCGTGTATAGCCAACAGTACAGGATATGATTATGAAAAAGAAATCCTTAGGTAATTCAGGAATTGAGGTGGGGCCGCTGGCCTTCGGCGGAAACGTGTTTGGGTGGACCGTAGATGAGAAAACCTCCTTCCAGTTGCTGGATGCGTTCACGGAGGCAGGCCTGAACCTCATTGACACCGCAGACTCTTACTCTAGCTGGGTGCCCGGCAACCAGGGCGGCGAGTCTGAAACCATCATTGGCAACTGGGTAAAATCTAGAGGCAACCGGGACAAAGTAATTATTGCCACTAAAGTAGGCTGGGAAATCACGCCAGAGCGCAAAGGCCTCAGAAAAGAATACATCCTCAAATCAGTGGAAGGGTCTTTGAAGCGGCTCCAAACCGACTACATTGACCTGTACCAGTCCCATGTGGACGACGCCAGCACCCCGTTCCAGGAAACCCTGGAAGCCTACCAGTTACTGTTGGAACAAGGAAAGATACGCGCTATAGGGGCCTCCAACATCAAGGCCAACCGCTTAAAAGAAGCCTTAGCCATTAGCAAGGACCACGGCTTGCCCAGTTACCAGACCCTGCAACCAGAATACAACCTCTACAACCGCGAAGGCTTTGAGCACGAGCTGGAGCAGGTGGTAAAGGAGCACAACATAGGAGTAATATCTTATTATGCTTTAGCCAGTGGCTTTTTGACGGGAAAGTACCGCAGCCCCGCAGATTTCAAAAAAAGCCCCCGCGGTGGTGGCATGCAGAAGTTTTTTACTGATCGCGGCGTCAGGATTCTGGCGGCCTTGGACTTGATCTCGGCGCACCATCAGGCTACACCGGCGCAGGTGTCTCTGGCCTGGCTCATAGCTAGACCCTCTATCACCGCGCCCATTGCCAGTGCCACCAGTTTGGAACAGGTACAGGACTTAATCAAAGCCACGCAGCTTATCTTAACTGAGCACGATATAATGCGGCTAGATACCGCTAGTTCATATTCCTATGATATAGCGGCTTCGCTTCAATAGTTAAAAGTGCTTGCCATCTATTCCCATCAACTAAAAATCCGTTTTTAGCCTGATTTCACCAAAATAGACTAAAAACGGATTTTCTTCTTTTTAGAAATCTACGGAGTAGACTTTCTCCAACTGCCGGTTATTGATGGCATTAGGCATATTGCGCAGCGCGAAGTTCCTGGCCTTTATAAAAAGTGGGTTGGTGGATTGGGCTACGTTTCCAAGCAGTCTAGATTGGTTGGTGATCCAGTGCGTACGGGCCAGGCGACGTTTCTCAAAGCACTTGGCCACCACATTAAGATCACGTTCCCGAGTCAGTTCATCTGCTAGTACCGCAGCATCTTCCACGGCCTGGCATGCGCCTTGTCCCATGTTGGGCGTGGTGGCGTGGGCCGCATCTCCTAAAAGCAACAGGTTCTTGAACGCATATGACTGCAATGGCGCCAAATCATACAAGTCATGCCACAACAGTTGCTCAGCGTGCGTGGCGGCAAAAAGCTCGGGAATGGGAGTGTGGTAATTTTTGAAATGTGCCCGTAGTCCCTCAATAGTCATGGCCTTCATGGCGGGGTCATTCTGAGTGGCATTGATGCAGGCAAACCAGTAGATCTTATTGTCCTGCAAAGGCGTCCATCCTACACGACCGGCCGGTCCCCAAGTTTCTGAGGCGTAGTGCGCCGACAAACCCGGGTTCTCACTCACGGCACGCCAGCAAGTGTATCCGGCGTATCTGGGGGTAGAGGCAGGAAGCAGTTGCTGTCTTACAGCTGAGTTAATTCCATCGGCTACCATCACAAAATCTAGCTGCCGGGTGGCGCCATCCTGAAATGTAAGTAAAACGCCCTCGCCTGAAGTATCTGCTTTGACAACTCGTTTGTTTACATGCAAAGGAACATTGTTCAAATGGCCCAACAAGGCCTCATGTAAACTGGCTCTATGGATGACAAAGTTGTCCAAGCCGTATTTGGCGCTCATGGCCCGGCTGTCGGTGCGGTTGATGAGGGTACCCTTTTCGTCAAAAATGTGAAAGCCGTCCAAACACTGTCCTTTGGCAATGATGTCTTCGGCAATGCCCAGCTTCTGGAATCCTTTGATGGCATTGGCGGCCAAGGCTAAACCAGCACCTACCGGCGCAAAGGCGGGCGCTGCCTCAAATACCTCTACATTATAGTTAAGCTGGTGCAGGGCAATGGCCGTGGTCAAGCCACCTATGCCGCCCCCAATTATCCCGATGGTCATGGTTCACTGTGGTAAGGTTTCTGCCAATCTCAACAGAAAAGCAGCGTACTACATTGTCTTGGAATAGAAAAACTTGTTAGGGAGCTTCTATTGCAAGCAAGTATTTTCAGAAGAAGTATGGCTAAGGCATTTGATAAACCACCGCGTTGGCGTTCATGCCCGCGCCCACCGAGGCGAAAACCACCGGTTTACCCGCTTCAAAATGGTGAGAATCCAATTCCTTTCTATTCACCAAATCAAATAAGATGGGTAAGGTGGCCACCGAATTATTCCCCAGCGTGTTCACCGTCATCGGCATGATGCCCTCCGGAATCTCAGAATGCCCATACAATTTGAACAAACGCTCTAGCATGGCCTCGTCCATTTTCTCATTGGCCTGGTGGATGAGTACTTTCTGGATGTCCAATAACTCTACACCAGCTTTCTGCAAGCACTTTTGTATCACCTGCGGTACCGCCGTTAAGGCATATTCATAAATCTTGCGACCGTCCATTTTAATGTAGAGCTGGTCTTTGGGGACGCTTGGGTTATAGGAGTGCGTATTGCGTAGCCAATGGGCTTGCGAGTAAGTGTCTGAAACGGTTAAATGTCCCAGAATACCCACCTTAGACTCAGTTTCCTTTGCTTCCAGGATGACCGCCCCGGCGCCGTCAGAGTAAATCATGCTGTCCCGGTCATGCGGGTCAGAGACTCTGGAAAGGGTTTCGGCGCCAATGACCAGAATGCGCTTGGCGTCCCCAGACTGCAAGAAATAATGCGCCTGAATAATAGCCTGCAACCAACCCGGGCACCCAAAAGGCAGGTCATAGGCCACGGTATAGGGATTCTTAATCTGTAATAAATGTTTCACCCTTGCCGCCAAGGTAGGCACCATGTCCACGCAGCCACAACCGGCTTTCACGTCTCCGTAATTATGCGCGACAATGATATAATCCAAAGTCTCTGGGTCAATTTGGGCGTGCGCAATGGCTTCTTGAGCCGCTCTAAACCCCAAGTCAGAAGAAACCATACCCTCCTCTGCGAAGCGCCTTTCCCTAATGCCCGTAATCTGCTGAAACTTGCGGATGATGGTTTCATTGGAGCCTTCCAAAGAATGACCTTGGGCATCAAAGAAAGAGCTGTTCAGGAAATGGGAGTTGTCAATGACGTTGCCAGGAATATACCGGCCAGAGCCTGTTATGACAGAAGAAAGAAAACGGGAAGCCATAGGGTACGCGGAAGCTAAAAGGGTTTGAACGCTAAGTTTGGCTAAGTCCAGCGCCGCATTGGAGGAAACTGCGGTAGTGGGTGAATCAATCCTTCATCATAATCTAATAGGATGAATGAATTTGGAAGAGATGATTCTGGCAGAAAAGGTAGGAAGTAAAATGGAAATCTCTAACTGATTCTCAGTATTTATACTATTAACCAGCTGATGCGTAGATAGGGGACCTCCACTGGGAAAGCAAAAGAAGCAGAAATATAGGAGCGTGCCTGTTGAGTGGAGCTTACTAGGATGTAATAGATGGCAGGTTGTTAGTCAAAGATAAGCTTGGCGCCACCCAAAAAGATAAAGATCCAAATGAGGCCTTTGATAAAGAAAAACAGAAAGCCAGCTATGCCCATGCGCTTGAGGGCTTTTTTCCAGTCTGCCATAGTAGGGGTAATTAAGGTGCTATAAATTTAGTTGGGGGAACGGCTAAAACCAAAATCGTTTTTAGCCTACTTTTTAGAAAACAACCCAAAAACGGCTTTTAGTTTCACATCAAGTTTTGCGTCATACTCACTAAAAAGAGAATCCGGCGCTCTGTAGGCAGAACACCGGATTCATTTTTCAATTAAAGCTTGTAGGCAATTGTAGTTACAAACTGTCTTGGAGCGATTGGATTGATGCTGTTGTCATCATGGGCGTTATAGCTCAGTTTGTTCAGGAGGTTGGTCATTTTTAGGCGAAGGGACACCCGCTGATAAGCATAGCCTACGTGGGCATCAAACATCATGTAATTAGGCAGGGCTATCAGTTTGTACGTGGGGTTGGCATCTGTTCGGTTTCGGCCGGCCAACCGGTCACCTACATAAAAGGCCGTTGCACCTAAGTTCAAACCACTTAACTCAGCCTTCTGGAAGGCATAGAACACGCTGGCGTTGGCCGTATGAGATGGGTTGTAGCGCAGGCGCTCGTTTTTGGCGTAGGTGTTGCTTTTGGTGTAGCGGGTGTCATTGTAGCTGTAGCCTCCAATTAATGACCAACCTTGTATTGGTTTGCTCATTAGATCCAACTCAATGCCTTGACTAGTTACCTCGCCGGCCAATTCTTTGATGTTGTTGTTGGTATTGGCGGTTACACCATCTGCTAAGAACAAGGCTCGTTGCGCAAAGTTGCTGTTCTTGATTTGGTAGGCCGTTAGGTTGGCAGAAAGTAAACCGTTCAGCAATTCGTTCTTCAACCCAACTTCATACTGGTCTGTGATGGAAGGGTCAAGGGGCTTTAGGTTAACGTCTGTCCCGGTGTTAGGCGTAAACGAGTTGGCATAGCTGACAAACAAAGACATATTCTGCGTAGGCTGAAAAACCACTCCCGCTCTTGGGCTGAAGGCGTAGTCATTGCTGTTGCTGGTGCCCAGCACTTCTTTCTTGGTAGATGGGTCGGTGACCGTAGATTCTCCTTCGGTGTCAATGGCGCTGTAACGTAAGCCCGCCAACACTTTCAGCTTCTCAGATACACTGATCAAATCCTGCGCATACAACCCGAAGCGGTTAGAAACGGTTTTTGTGTTGTAGGGCTTGGTGGTAAAGTCTGGTATGTCTTTGCGCTGGTTGTCTGCGTTCAGGTTGTAGATGTTGATGACATCATAGGCGGCTATGGCGTTAAACACGGGAGCCTCTGTGTCATACTTATCAGCGTCGCCACCAACCAATAAGGTGTGTTTTACAGAACCGGTCGTTAATTTGCCGATAAAGTCCAGTTGGGTTAGGTAGTATTTTTCATCTGAGGCAGAGCGTTGCAAACCTCTTTTCAGGTCGCCGTTTGACCTTCCTTCGGCGTCAATCACAAAATTGGTAGGGCGGGAAGTGGTCAGCAAAGCCACATTGTAATTCTGGAAAGAGTTGGTGCTTCGTATCTCAAAGTTGTCGTTTAGGCGGTGCGTAATGGTAGCCATGGCACTGCGCTGTTCTACCTCGTTTTTGGCGAAGGAAACGCCCAAATACGTGCTGCGCGGCAAGTTGGTGATGGCATAGTTGATGGCACCCACCCCGTAGTCTGGCGTGCGCGTGTCATGCATATAATCGCCTTCCAGCAAGATTTCTGTTTTAGCGCTGGCCTTGAATAAGACCGAAGGGTTGATGTAGAAGCGTTCTGCTTTTACTTGGTCTCTAAAACTACCAGCGTTTAAATACGTGGTGTTAAGGCGATAAGCGAACTGGTCGCTGTTATTGATGGAGCCATACACGTCCACAGTTGGCTTATAGTAGTCGTAGCTTCCGGCCCGCATGGATATTTCACCGCCGTGCTCAAACTTCGGTTTTTTGGTCACCAGGTTCAAGACACCGCCGGCGGCCACGTTGCCGAACAAGATGGCATTGCTTCCTTTCAAGACTTCTACGCGCTCCAGGCTGGACATCTCGGGCATGATGCCGTTGTTGAACCGCGATCCGTTTTTGAAGGTGTTGCTGCTCCCAAACGCGAAGCCGCGGCCGGCAATCTCTTCCTGGGTGCCTCCGGTATTGCCCATCTGGTAGACACCATTCACCTGTTGTAAGACTTCACCCAGGGTCTGAACCTGCTGTTTTTCCAATACTTCGGCTCCAATGATGGTGGTACTTTGCGGCAGATCAAGAGGATTGATGGCAATTTTACCAATGGCAACCGGCTTCTCGTTAATAGACTGTCTGCCGGTTACCGTCACCTCTTGCAATTGGGTTGAGGTTTTGTTTACAAGAAAATCTTGTATGGTGGTTTGACCCGCGTTCACATTCACCAGCTTTTCTTGGGCCTCATAGCCAATGCAAGTGGCAATAAGGGTATAGGTGCCCGCAGGAATATTCTTGAAAGTGAAAGCCCCTTCTTCATTGGTGATAGCTGACTTGTTCGCTTCTTTTAATAACACCGACACATAGGCGGCAGGCTCACCATCTGCTGAGGTAACCCGCCCACGCAATGCATTGTTCTGCGCAATCAAGGAGAGGGAACATAGGAAAAAGAGGATGGTAACAAAGAAGGCTTTTGGGGAGATAGGGGAGGTATAGTTTGGGCTCATGTTCTAATATTTATTTAGATTAGTTCTAAACTGACACAAACTAACAGCCTATTTAGACACAGTCCAAATAATATTTAGATTATTTTTAAATAAGGATAAAATTATAGCAGGATAACTCTAAAACGAGAAAGGTACACTAATCTCAACCGAGCACGAGGGTACCATACTTTCAAATATTAACTTATTGAAAGACAATTAAATAGGAGAGTAGTAATTCCTTTGGTTGATAAGGAAATAGACAATACGAGAAATCCCTCACCGTACTTTTGACGATGTGAGCAGGTAGAAAAGGAAAGTTGGAAGCTTAAGAGTAGACCTTAAGGAAGGACTACCTTGTAGAGGTGGTTGGTCTATAAAAGGCCCGCGTCTTTCAAAGCCTTCTTAGGGAGCTTAGACTTTATCATTTCATAAGAGTCTTTAATCCGTCGCTCCACTTCGGCTTGGGAGAGGGTGTTTCCGTCAGAGGCTAAAATCCAGTGGTAACGTGCCAGGTACGGGGCAGGGGTAAGACCCGGCAGAACCGACAATTCATGGAAGTCTTCTGGGTTCACCTTAAACGAAAAGGAAAGCGGAGACTCCAAGCTGGCCACGCAGAACATCTTGCCACCAATGGAAAAGCATAGGTCATGCTCCCATTTGACATCTTCGGTGACGGCGGGCAAGGAAAGGCAGAAGGCACGAAGCGTTTCAAGATGCATAAGAGTAATCGTTTTTGACCTGTTTCCATAAAAGTAAGCCAAAAACGACTGCCATAAAAAAGCTACTCCCGTTTTTGGCCTGTTTTCTAAAAATCAGGCTAAAAACGGGAGTAGCTAAAAAAAATGACTAGCGCAGATTAATGCATGCCTCCGTCGCCGCGGCGCTGGAAGTTACCTGGCATTTGCTGCTGGTTTGGCTTGGCATTGTTCATTCCAAACATGCGTAGGTTGTAAACAAAGCTCACCATGAAGTACCGCTGCAACACGTTGGTTTGAACTTCTTCTACGTAAGAGCTGCTTAGGTTTTGTTGTATGCTCGTGTTTTCACCTAAAATATCAAATGCTGAAAGTCTAATCTCTGCCTGCCGGTCTTTCATGAACTTGTAGCCCACACTCCCATTCCATAACAAAAAGGTTGGATCTATTTCGTCGGCTAGTCCACCATTATATTGATGATTTAGTTCAGTAGTCAAATTCAAGCCTTTCCAAACCAGCCAATTGAGTCTAAATTGACTGCTCTGGTTGTAGTAGCTATTGTTTTGGTCTTTGTTCAATGAATAAGTACCTTCATTGTAAGTTGCATTGGTAGAAAACAGAAAGTCCAGGTTCTCACTGATGTTAGAGCTTAAAGTAAGTCCACCACCTACATTAGATGTCGCTAAGTTGTTTTCAAGGCCATCTTCTAAACCAGGATTTTTAGTGTAAGAAGCGTTGGCATTCACGTTAACGTTAGATTTAATAAAAGGCACCGGAAGTCCATATACCAAGAAGGTTCTCATGGTGTATTGACCACCCAGATTCACTGGTCTTATTAATCTTAGGTTAGGGCTTTCTTCCCAAGTTTTGTCAGTTGGGTCTGGGTTAGGATTGTTTTCTGCATTAAGCGTTTCTCTACCAATGTAGTCTTGCGCTGTAGAACCCCCTACCACAATAAAGAAGGATGAAGATTTCCCTGGATTGGCTGCTGAATAGCGAACGTTAAAATTGTGATTGAAGCTTTGTTGTAATGCCGGGTTTCCTTGCGTCCAAATCAATGAGTTAGATTTGTCAATGGCGCTTTGCAACTGATCTACAGAAGGCGTCTGTGGACGACCATTGTAGAAGATCCGCACGTTGCGGTCTGAATTGAAATTATAGCGCAACATACCAAACGGCAACACATTATGGTACTTGTAAGATGGATTCATTACAGACGGTAGAATCTGGTCTGTCTCCAAAGTTAGGTACTGGTAACGGGCGTTCAGCATCACCTGGAAATCTTTGTTGTTATACCTCCAACCAGTTCCAAACTCTTGTGTCTTAGTAGTGCTTTCCAATAAACTAGACTGGCTTTCCACTAGAGTCGTGTATTCTTCACTATTCTCAGCCCGTTCATAGGTTCGGTAGTCTCCGTCAGATTTATTATAGTTTGTAGCATAAGTAAGCTGCAATTGGGTTTTATCTGTAAGAGGTTCAGTATAGTTTACATTAGCTCCTAAAACTAAACCACTATTATCCAAGATGGATATTTGGTCTTGCAGGTTGGTACGGTCACCATTGATTGTGTTAGAGAATATATCTTTATCTGCGTCATTGCTGTTGTAGCCGGTAGATACATCAAAACTGATGGTTCTACCTCTCTTGGCAAAGCTGTGGCGGTACAAAATGTTGTTATTTACATTAAGTCCAGAAAGGTTAGAATCTATGAGACGGGTTAAGGAAGTAATGGGCGAACCACTTATGGTGGATCCACTTACATTTTCATTGCCTTCGTTCTGCTGGAAACTAATTCTGGGTCTTACAATAATAGAATTAGCTGAATCAATAGCATACGTCAACCTAAAGTTTAAACGGTGATTTTGGTTAACAGCCCCTGTTATTCCGTTTTCATTATAAATACTGTAAGAAATACCCTGACGTAAGTTGTCTCTATAAAGTGAATAGTTAGAGTTGGTGTTGGAGTGGTTGAAGAAGTAACTGCCTTGCACATCTACTTTCTTGCCCCATTTGTCCAGGTAATTGATACCCACAGCATTGGTGCGCGCAATACCGTTGTTGGTGTTCACTAGGAAGTCGCCGGTGTTGTTGCCGCCGCCGCCAAAACCTCCGCCACCTGGGCCGCGCTGTCCGCCGCCGCCACGGTTTCCGCCGCCGCCACGGCTAGAGGCACTGGCAACGCCCACTAAATCCTCTGAGGAGAAGTTCTGCTCGTTGACGTTGTTGCTCAGGCCCACAATAGAAATGCGTCTGTCGCCTTCAAACTGGTTGATGTTGCCACTCACTCTGTATCGGTCATCGGTGCCTGCGCCTACGCTCACCCGGCCAAAACGACCGGTTCTAAACTCTGGCTTGGTGATGATGTTGATGGTCTTTTGCTCATTACCGTCGCTGAAACCAGTAAACTGCGACTGGTCACTTTGGCGGTCAAACACTTGTATTTTGGAGATCACCTCGGCGGGCAGGTTCTTTAAAACCGCGCTGGGGTCTTCCCCGAAGAACTCTTTCCCGTCCACCAAAACACGCTGCACACGCTCGCCTTGGGCCTGTACCTGTCCGTTTTGGATGGTCACGCCGGGCATTTTCTGGATGAGGTTTTCGGCGTTGGCGTCTTTATTTACTTTGTAAGCGGCAGCGTTCATCTCGGCGGTGTCTGCCTTGGTGATGACCGTGGCCGCTCTGCCTACCACTTCCACTTCGCGCAAACGCTGACTAGCCGAAGACAAGGTAAGGGTGCCCAAAGCCACTGATGAACCGCTTACTGTGACACCTCTATAGAAATCTGTGAAACCCAGGTAAGAAGCTTTGACAATGTAGCGCCCGGCTGGTACGCTGGCAATCTGGAAACCCCCGTCCACGTCTGTGGCTGCGCCTCTAAATACAGAGGAGTCAGCTTTCAGTAAGGCCACTGTGGCGCCAATGAGAGGAGAGCCGCCGCCTACCACGGTTCCGCTCACGGACGTGGACTGGCTGAAGGCTGTAAAGGAGAGCGTGAAAAGGAGAAGGAGGAGTAAACTTTGTTTTTTCATTACAAAATGGTTTGGACTTTGACCAGCCCCAAACCCAAAGGTTTAATGTACCTACAAAAAATAAATCCGTTTTCGGCCTGATTTCTAAGAAACAGGCAAAAAACGGATTTTAAAAATTAGTGAGGAAAATACCGGTTTACTTCGTTTTTAAAAATTGAAGCAAGGGCGTGATAAACTTGCTGTAGGCTTCTATGTGCGGCAGGTGCCCTACGTTGGCCAGTTCCACCAATTTACTATTGGGTATTTTCTTGGCGGTTTCTTTGCCTAGTGCAGGGTAGTTGCCCAGCTTGGCGCGTGCCTCAGGGCTGGCATTGGCTTTGCCCAAGGCAGTTTTATCGCGCTGGCCAATAATGAGGAGCGTCGGCATTTTGAGCTGGTTGAATTCATACAACACGGGCTGGGTGTAGACCATGTCATAGGTGAGCGCGGCATTCCAGGCTATCTTTGGGTAGTCTGGGTGCATGGTCCAGCCGGCCAACACGTTCACCCACTCGTCATAGGCAGGATCCCATTTGCCACCGTAGTAGTTGTCTAGCTGGTACTTCTTGATGCCTTCATAATTCTGCTTGAGTTCACTGGCATACCATTGGTCAATGGATTGGTAGGGCACCCAGCGTTTCCAGTCTTCCAAGCCAATGGGATTTTCAAGAATGAGTTTATGCGCAGTTTCTGGGTACATCAAGGCAAAGCGCGTGGCCAGCATGCCGCCCATGGAATGGCCCAGGACTGATACCTTTTTTATACCCAAGCTATCTAGCAAGCTTTTGGTGTTCTGGGCTAAAAGCTGGAAGCTGTACTGGATGTTCTGTGGTTTGCTGGATTTCCCGAACCCAATCTGATCTGGGATAATAACTCTATAACCGTTCTTGCTTAAATCTTTAGCCGTTTGCGCCCAATAGGCGCCGTTAAAGTTCTTGCCATGCAGGAGCAGCACCGTCTGTCCATTGGCTTGCTGGGGTTTCACGTCCATGAACGCCATTTTCATGGGTTGTTTTTGCACCGTCAGGTGATGAAAATGAACCGGAAACGGGTACTCATAATAGGTAAGTTCTGGGTCCAAAGGCTTGGGTTGGGCCAAAGCCACCTGAAACGTGAAGAGTATCAGAAAGAAGGGGAGAAGGTGTTTAGGCCACATGTTGTTTAAAAAGAATTGTGCTTCCTTTTTAACGCAGTCCAATCATCCCTGTTGCCTACCTTCCCTAAATGTAAGTACAAGTAAGTGAATCTTCGTTTTTAGCTTGATTTCCAGAAATCAAGCTAAAAACGAATAAGTGCAAGAAATCCTTAGTCCGTCCCAGTAAAGGAATCTTTACTCAGATGGAGTTATTCTCCCAATCAGCTTTGACCATTTCAAATTTCACTTCGCCGTCTGGAGTCATGCCGGTTTTACGCCAACCGGTTCTGGTATAGAACTCCTCTGCTCTGGTGCCAGGGCTGGTGGAAAGCCAGAGATGATCAATCTTTAGAAAAGCGTAGGTAAGCATCTGTTGTTGCAAAGCTTTGCCAATGCCCTGTTTGTCATACCCAGGAGCTACAAACAGCGCCCAGATGTTCTGGGTTAGGATATCTGCAAAGGCAAAACCCACTATGCGTCCTTCCGCTTCGGCTACCCAACCTTTGTTGGGAGCTTGCAGCATAGGCTCATAGTCCTGGTCTTTTATTCTGTCTGGGTGGCTAAGCTTGTTTTCTTGCACGGCCCGGCGTACTACCTGCATGGCGGGTATGTCTATTAGGGAAGCCTCACGGATTTGCATGGCGGCAAGTTAGGTAATTTTCGTTTTTGGCCTGTTATCTGGAAACAAAGCCAAAAACGAACGCTGCTTCAGGTTTTGTTATTGGACCGATGATAAAAACAGCATCATGGAGACGGCGCTAAAGGTAACCACTCCTATTCCTGCCCCCATAGCCACCTTGCCCAACTTCCGCTTATGGGCTTGCTTTTTGTATGCTGCCTTGTAGTAGGGGTCTGAGAGGTATTTAAAATCTGAGACCTCCCGCGCATTGATTTTAGGCGGAACCGCTGCTACCACCACCAAGGCCGGGAAAAATGCCCAGGTGGCCAAGGCGCTTCCCCAGAGAGCCCCGTTCCCTTTGTAATAGATTTTGGCGTCTTTCTTACCTAACAATGCCATTTGGGTAGGAGTGAGCTGAGTAGGTTCACTTTGGAGCGTTTCCTGGTTTAGAACTTCCTTTGTGCCATTGGCAAACGTGACCATGAATACTTCCTTGCGGTCCAGTACATGCAGGCTGTCCTGGGTTTTCTCTGGCAGTTTGAAGACAACGTGCGCTAAGGTGATTTCAATTACTTTGGCTTTGATCTCGTCACCGGTCACTTTCAAGATAGTGTCTTGCGCTTGCGTGGTAATAGATAGACAAAGCAAAAAGAAGAGCGTAAACAGTAAATGTTTTTTCATGACGTGATAGGCTTAGTCTTTCCTAGAATTGAATCCAAACAACAAGCTGGCTCTAAGTCCGTCCTTGCTAGGCACCACCGCCAAGTTCACTGGGAAATTGATGCCCTCAGACTGGAAATTGGTACCCACGGCAATGACCAAGCCCGTCCCAGCCACCGACACATTGGGGCCTACGCCCAATTCAAATCCTTTGGGGCCGCGCAATCCTACCAGCGCGCTCAAGCTGGGGATAAACGTGCCCTGCTCCAATCCACCTACCAATGGAATGAATTCGGCAAGGCCGGTCAAGCCTTTGGAGGTAGTGAAGATGCGGGTTTCAAACTGCCACCCAAACTGCGTAAGAAAGGGGTAGATGTCATGGTCTTCTTTGAGCTTATCTGCCAGGCCACCCGCTACTACCGTAAAGCCCAGCCTGGGTCCGCCTAATTTGATGCTTTGCTGCACAGCAGGATCTTCTTGCAAGGTTGGCGGAGTACTCGTTTGCGCCGATGGCGCAGCCGTGATGACTTCTTTGGTACCATTGGCATACCTGATCATGAACACGTCTCTCTTCAAGATAGAGATAATGGGCCCGTCTTGGTAGTCAAAGCGCTTGTATTTGATGACGTCTGGGGCAATTTCCAAGATTTTAGCACTTATCTCATCACCGTTTCTTTTTACAAGGATGTCTTGGGCAATAGCTCCGGCAGTAGTCAAAAAGCAGAGCAAAGAAAGTAAGAGTGTTTTCATACAATAGGGTTAGAAGTAGGTTTGCTGTAATTGAATGATGAAAGGTATCTCTCCTTAAAAATATTAAACAGGTATGTTTCTAAAAGTTAGACTTTAATAAAATTTGTAGAAAGGGGTAAAAAACTGAATATCAGTATCTTAAAAGCTTGAAAACTTACTTTTAAAATAGCTATAATTGCATAGTAATTAACCTATATACAACCGATTGCCGCATGGACGATTTGAAAATCACGATAGATACCTTCTCACCAGATGACGTGCGGGACTTCGGGTATTTTATACAGCGGCAGAAAAAGAAAAAGGGAAGAAAAGACTACGAGCTATTTAAGTTGCTCTTGCTTAAGAAACCCCTCAAAAGTCAGGAGCTTGTAGAAAGGCTCTACCCAGAAGACAGCAACACGGTGGCTTATTATGCCTTGCGCAAGCGCCTGATGCAGCAGCTCACAGATTTCATTGTCTTAAAGCAAATGGCAGAGGACCCAACGGCAGGCTCCACGGTAATGGGATTGCTTTCGCTGGCCAGGTACTTGTTTGACAGCCAAGCCGAGCGGTTGGCCTGGAACATCCTGCGCAAAGCCGAGAAGATAGCCAGCCAGAATGAGCAGTTTGGGTTGCTGAATACCGTCTATAACCTGCAGATTGAAAAAGCAGACAGCCTGCACGCAGACGAGCTGGAGGACATCATCCAGAAGCGCAATGCCAACAAGCTCATCTCTGAGGAGGACGAACGCGCCAACATTGCCAGCAGCCTCATTGCCAAACGCTTAGGACACGCCCGGCACCAAGGCAGGTACCTTAAGTTTGAAGACACCATTCAAGAGGTTCTGGACACCTACGGACTTACCCAGGCGGTAAGCCAACGGCCTTCTTTGCTCTACAAGTTGATGCAGATTGCCCGGAGCGCCGTCCTTATCCGGAAGGACTTTTACACGTTTGAGCCCTACATCATTCACCAGTACCAGACGGCCATGCACACGCATGGTTTCTCCAAAGCCCATCAGTATTATAGAATGAGTCTGCTGTACATGATTGCCCACGTGCTATACCGTAACCGCAAGTTTACGCAGTCTAACCAGTATTTAGCAGAATTGAATGAGGCATTACAGAAAGAAGCGGCTACCCAGTTTACTACTTTTTTTCCTAAATATGTCTTGTTGAAAGCCGCCAATGATGCCTTCCTGCGGCAGCTACCCGAAGCCGTGCAGGCCATGGAACATCTGTTATCTCACAAAAAAATCACACTGCAACCCAAAGACTATCTGGCCGCAAAATTGGGGCTGAGTTTCCTGTATTTCGCGCAGGGTGCCTTCCAAAAAGCCAACCACGTGCTGCTTTACCTGGACAAGACCGACAAGTGGTGCGAAAAGATTATGGGGCTGGAGTGGGTGCTCAAGAAGAAAATGGGGGAAGTGATTATTCAATATGAGTTCGGGAATCTGGATTTGGCCCTGGACCAGATTCAAGCCTTTGAACGGAAGTTTAAAGAGGTGTTGAGCCAACCCATTTACCAGAATGCCACAGCCTTTCTGCAGTTGCTGCAACACTTCTTCTTACAACCAGATATAGCCTCCAGAAAAGCATTTTTACAACAGGTAGAATCCAGTTTGGCGTTTGGCCCGTCAGAGCAGGAGGACTTACCATCTATGAGCTATTACGCTTGGCTCAAATCCAAAATGCAAAACCGAAATTACTATGATGTGCTGGTGGAGTTGGCAGCGGGGTAGATGCGGTGGTAAAAATGGTGTTTTATTAGGCTCTCAAATGTTTGTAATTGCTGAAATTTTAGTACTAAACTATATGCAGAGAGTTGAGCTTATCTCTTGTAAAATTGTGTCTGCGCAGAGCGATCTCTGTTACCCTAGACTCCATGACATTCGTTCGCTATTCTTGTGTTAGAGGTCAAAAGTTATTGTCAATGGAGTATGGTCGC
This sequence comes from Rufibacter sp. DG15C, assembly GCF_001577755.1. Taxonomy (NCBI): domain Bacteria; kingdom Pseudomonadati; phylum Bacteroidota; class Cytophagia; order Cytophagales; family Hymenobacteraceae; genus Rufibacter; species Rufibacter sp. DG15C. Next base: position 3,721,043 of record NZ_CP010776.1, on the reverse strand, counting down.
TGTGAGTTATCCAATTCTCATATGTCCCAATTTCTAAATGTTTTACTTTTTCAAAAATTTCGGCCGATGTAAAACAATAATCAATGTGGTAAGGTTTGTTCTTGTTGCGTTGTAGGTAAAAAGTTGGATGAATTTCTTTGCCTTGTTCTTGATTTAAATGTCTGTGATAAACACTATAAATATTTTTTTCTGCTAACCGTTCAACAACAGCCGAATGATTTGCAGCTCTATGTTGTTTGTCCCAAATTTTGTTACTGTTGAAGTCGCCAGTTAAGATTGTCAGTCCATTGTTAAGGAGTTGGTCATAATGATTAACTGCTTTCCAAACCTGCTCAATATATTGTCCGTCTGGGTCATTGCGATTGTTTGCCCAAATAGCAAAAAGTGTAAAGTCAATTTGTCCGCCAGTAACTGCAACAGGCGAAATGATTTTAATGTCTGCGTTGTATTCATCTAGCAATTCAAACTTGTAGTCGCTGTATGAAAAAATACCAAGTCCTTTGTGATGGTTGTCGCCAAACCACAGAAAGTTGGTAGGACGTTGAGTTGTCGAATTGAAAACTAATTTGTCAGGGTGCTCACATTCTTGAACTACCAATATATCTGGTTGTAGCAATAAAATTGTGTCTACTTTTTTTCTAAAAGCTCCTTGGCAATTCCAGGTTATTAATTTCATTATTTCATTTAACCAGATTGGTAAAAATTTGGCAAGGTTGACGCACAACTAATGGATAAGCGTTATACTATTTGCTTATCTGCCTTAATTGGGCAAGTAAGACATCAATTAAAACTTCAATCTAGAAAAAGTTGGTTAGTTGAAAAGCTGGAATCAGCTAGAAAGGAAAATTAAAAAATCAGCAGACCTGTAAGCCGGGTTTTGTCCTTCGCCCTACGGGCAAATGGCTTATCATTTATCTAGGCCAGTCCTCACGGAAAGGCTCCATCAACCTACCCACTGACATCGGACGAGCCGCCCTTAGTCCCACCCTAGGGTGAGACGCTGCCAGCCTATTTGGTCTTTCAACTCCTGAGGTTTACCCAGCCGGACTAGTCACCTAGCCGCTGGTGCGCTCTTACCGCACCTTTTCGCCCTTACCGGCCGAAGCCGGCGGTTATTTTCTGTGGCACTGGCTGTCACCTGGCCGTCTCCCGCCAAGTGCCTTCCCGTTAGGAAGCAGGATGCTCTGCGTTGCCCGGACTTTCCTCTCCGTCTAGTAAAAGACGCAGCGATAAGCCGGCCTGCCGATTTTTTACAAAGGTAGCGCTTTCTGCCCAAACAAGCGGCAGCAGATAAGAATCGTTTTTGAGCTGTTTTCCGGGAATTAGGTCAAAAACGGCCTGACTTACAATTGAGGTGAATTATAGGTAAGAATACTTAATTGCTTAAAAATGAATGTATTTCTCTAGGCATTTCACATCCTGGGTACGTACTAGGGAGAATGACAGATACGAGCGCAAGTACCAGTATGGAGAAAAAAGTAATAGACACTAAAAATGGGCAGCAGCGCAGAAGTAAAGGAAAAACCGTTGGCAAAGAGATTGAGTGGAACGGGGTTTCTTTGGAGACCATCCAGCAGGTTTTAGCCCAAATTGAAATGCTGCTGCAAGAAGGAGAGGCTATTGAAGAGGCCCATGGCGCGCATATCCAAAAAGTACATCCGGCGTTTAAATCCAGCGGTAAAAACCTGCTTCACTACCTGGCCTTCCGGAAACATGACAACCGCACGTTGCAGAGCCAATTGGCCAGGTTGGGGCTTTCCTCATTAGGCCGCGCCGAAGGGCATGTAGAAACCACCTTGCTGGCTGTTAAAAACCAATTGAACCTGTTGCTAGGGCACCTTACGCACAAAACACCTAGCCTGTCTACGCCTAATCCGTTTACGGCCTCATTACAGCCCAACATCTCAGCGCTGTTAGGGGAACCGGCACCAGGTAGGGAAGGCCGCATCATGATCACCTTTTCTACAGATTTGGCTGATGATTACAAGAGTGTGAAGGCGCTCATGAAAAGCGGCATGAACTGCGCGCGCATCAATTGCGCGCATGATGACAGTACCGTTTGGCAGAAAATGGTGGATAACATCAAACTCGCCGAAAAAGAGTTGGGCCAGTCCTGCAAAATTCTGTTTGACTTGATGGGACCCAAATTAAGGACCGGTCCCATGAAAGAAGGCCCCAAAGTGGTGGCCATTCACCCCAAGATCAACGAGGTAGGCGAAATCCTATCAGTAGCCAAAGTCTGGTTAGGACCAAAAGGAGTTCCGGCCCCAGAACCTGTAGACGCTTCTTTGCGCGTTTCTAAAAAATGGGCCAAAAATGCCCAGATTGGGGACACCATTTCGTTTAGAGACACACGCAAAAGAAAGAGAATCTTCACCGTTTCTCAGAAAGTAGACGGAGGCCTGTTGGTAGTCTCCTCAAAATCTGCGTACGTGACGGTGGGCACGCAACTCCATTTGTCAGGCAAGAAGGAAGATCCTTTCACCTATACTTTAGGTGAACTACCCGCCATGGTCATTCCGCTACAGTTAAAGACCGGGCAGGAGGTGGTACTGCATAGAAAGCGTATTCTAGGTGAACCCGCCCGCTATGACATTGACGGAAATCAGGTTGCACCTGCCCATATTTCCTGCACCCTGCCAGAGGTCTTCACCCGCGTAAAAGTAGGCGAGTCCATCTGGTTTGACGATGGCGAAATTGAAGGAGTGATTGAAGAGGTAGACAAAGACTTTCTGCGGGTCAAAATTACCTCTGCAGATGAGGTGGGCAGCAAACTACGGCCAGACAAAGGCATTAACCTGCCAGACAGTGACCTGCACCTTCATAAACTAACCGCCAAAGACCGCGAAGACCTGGCCTCCATTATTCCTTTCGCCGATATCATCAACCTATCCTTTGTGAGCCATCCCGAAATGGTGGAGGAACTGCAACAGGTCCTACATGAAAACCTAGCTACGCATGTGGCTATTATGCTTAAGATTGAAACCAAGGCCGCCTTTGACAATCTTCCGCATTTGTTGCTCACCCTCATGCGCCAACATCCGGCCGGCATCATGATTGCCCGCGGCGATTTAGCGGTAGAACTTGGCTGGCAGCGATTGGCCGAGGTGCAGGAAGAAATCCTCTGGATAGCCGAGGCTGCGCATTTGCCCGTGGTGTGGGCTACGCAAGTGTTGGAGAAACTCACCAAGAAAGGCCGTCCGTCGCGCGCCGAAATCACAGATGCCGCCATGGCCCAGCGCGCCGACTGCGTCATGCTCAACAAGGGGCCTTACATTTTAAAATCCATTGCCATGCTGGATGACATCATGAAACGAATGCAAGAGCACCAGTACAAGAAAACCTCGCTCTTGCGCATGCTCCACGTCTCAGCTATGAATGGCGTTTAGTGAGTCAAGAGTGAAGAGCCACGAGTCGCGAGTCAGGTATTAAAAAGGGAGGGTTTAGTAAAATTGGAAGTCAAAAGACATTCTTGAACAACTAAACTTCCCACTTGAATCATTTTGAAAAGACTGTGTGGATGAACTAATAAAGCTTTAGTTTGAATTGGTTGATCTATATATCAATTCCAGACTTTCTTAAAACAAAAGGATCCGTTTTTGGTCTGATTTCTAGAAATCAGGCCAAAAACGGATCCTTTATGAATGGTAAAGCTTATTTTAAAGATACTCTGGTAGCTCCGTAGCCAAATTTTTCTTTACGGGCTTCCTCGTAGAATTTAATGTGCGGGTTGCGGCTCAAGAGTTTTTGGATTTCCTTTTTCAGGACGCCGTTGCCGGTACCGTGTATGAAAATGATTTCGTGCATGTTGGTAGCCACCGCGCGTTCCAGAGCATCCTCAAAGGCGGCCAATTGTTGACGCAGAATCTCTGAATTGCTCATAGTCTTAGGATCAGAGTCAGGCAACAGCTTTTCAATATGCAAGTCTACCTCATGGCTGGGCGCGGCCACTTTTGCCACCTCGCCCAACGTATTAGATTCAATCATTTGTAACAGTATCTCGTCTGGATTGACAGCCACCGGCTTGGAGTCCAGTTGGAACAGGTATCCTTCTTTCTGTAAGACCGGCACCATTTTCTTGGCTTTGTAAAACGAAGAGGCTTTAAACTTCAGGCGTCTGGTTACTGGTTCAATTAAGTTGGTTGCGTTGAGTTTATGCTGTAGATACTGCACCACTAGATCAGGCCACTTGTCAAAGTCGTTCATGTGCAAATGCGCCACCGGTTTGGTCTTTTTGGAGGGTAGTTTGTCATTGCTGAGGGCGCGGTAACCTTTAGCAGATTCTTCGCCGTAGGTGAACAGCAAATCATACTCAGAATTGTTGACAATGTGTACCGCCAATAGTTCTGCCGTGGTATGAACCAAGCCAATATAGACGCCGGCCGCCGAGGCCACCTGCGCAGGCGCCAGATTGGCAATGCTGGGCCGTTGGGACACCACCGGTTCTGGCGTAGGGTTGTTCCCGAAGTGCTTCTCCTCCTCGGCGGCAATGACTACTACCTCACGGCGCATGACCGGTATGGTGAAGTCGTTGTCAATAGCAACCTCCACTAAGTTATTATCTAAAAAGCGGGTGATGACACCTTGCTCTTTGCCGTGCATCAGGCGCACGCGGTCTCCTATGTTCATGTCGTTTTTGGGCTAATTCTGGGAAAAGAGGCGAAAAATAGACAACCTCCTTTCCTCAAAGATACGCAAAAGGAAATGGCAGGGCCGAAGGAAGATAATACACTTGGCTTACATTTTAACCAAAGAAAAGGCAATTAGTATTCTAGAGGGTAAAGTGCCTAAAAGTAAAGGCCGTGCATCTTCCAACCCTGGCGGCGGTTGTACTCCAGCGCCGGGGCCGGAAACTTAAAAACAGACAATACTGCAAAAGTGCCTTTCAAAAACCGGCTTTTGGTAGGAATGGCCTGCCAGTTTAAATCTACGCTTAAGTAATATTGCCGGTAAGAGGAGAGGTTAGCCAGGCGGTTGGCGTCTGGGTCATGGTAGACAATCTCTTCGGCGCCGTAGCCAAGGACTAAGTTTAACCATTTAGGATACGCAGAGGCCTTAGGCAGGAATTTGGCCACATCCACGCTTAGCCAGTAGGTCTGTCCGTTGTAATCCTTCAAGAGTTGCTCCTGCCAGTTTTTGCCTAGTATATTGGGCCTAATAGCGGCGTAGCGGGTAGAATGAAAAGAGAACTTAGGCATGATTCTGGTCTCCTGCCAAGCCAGCTGTTGTCCAATCACTGCAAATGATCCGGCAGCGTTAGCCACCAAATCAGTAGCGGAGGCCCCGTAGTCAGGAGATCTACCATCCAAGTATTCAATGGGGCTTTGCAGGACTATGCCTAACAAACCGCCGTACCAAATGGCTTTCTTTTCAGGCAAACCTGCTTTTTTAAGCGCTTCAATGCCTAGTCTGCTTTCGTGGAAGGCACCCCAGAAGTGACCGGCCTTGTCCACCTGCTTCCATTCACGGGCGTCATTGAACCAATGAAATGAGGAGCGGGGCTGATCTTGATACCAGGTTTCGCCTAAAGCAATCAAACTACCGGTATACGCAGCCGCACCGCTTACCAACCACCAAGGGGAGAGTGGTTTGGTATGCAATAATGTGTCTGTAGATGTTAAAGGCGGGGTGAGTTGCGCGTAAGATGCACTAGAAGCTAGGCACGACAGAAGCAGGAACCAGAAAGGAACCCATGTTTTGCTGTATAAAGAGAGCTTATGTGCCACCTACCAAAAGTACACAAAGCTGGGCAAAACCCAGAAAAACTTACTTATCTAAAAAGAAGTGAAATAAAACTTGCACGGGAAATCTCAACCCTTACATTTGCAACATGAACCCTCAATTAGTACACGGCGCTTGGTGGCACATCCTTCATATTTGATGGGTGAACCGTTTGCTTTGTAATATTTGATTACGCCAAAGGCTCGGATTCACTCCGGGCCTTTGGCGTTTAATAGACTTTTTGAATTGCATTTAATACATAACAACATGGTACTAGGGGCTAACATGAAACAGCATTATTGGTGGCACCAATCTCAGGATTTGTGAACAGCACTTTAATGCCCATGCATTACCCATCCTTTTACCTAAAAGGCTTGCTGTTCTAAACAAACGGCAAGCCTTTTTTATTTAACACCCATGAGCACCTTCAAACTAAAAACGCAATACCGCCAACTGTTGGCAGACACAGTCACCCCGGTGGGCATCTACCTACAGCTGCGCGACAAGTACCGCAACTGTCTGCTGCTGGAAAGCTCTGACTACCACGGCCAGGAAAACTCCTTCAGCTACATCTGTTGTGAGCCCATTGGTGAGTTTGTGCTAAAGAACAACGTGCTGCGCCAGAGTTATCCAGACGGTACGTTTGAAGAGCAAGTGCTGGAAGACAAACGCGACGCGGTTCAACTGCTGCAGGCCTACACTCAGAAATTCAAGGCGCCTGACAATGAGTTCGGGTTTATCCAGAATGGGTTGTTTGGCTACATTTCGTTTGAGGCGGTGCAGTATTTTGAGAATGTTCGCTTCCAGGAAAAAGACACGGCGCATGCCGCCTTGCCTGAGATTCTGTACCATGCCTTCCGGTTTGTGATTGCCATCAACCACTTCAAAAACGAGCTTTATATTTTTGAGCACTTTCTGGGAAAAGAGCCTAAAAATGACGGTCTGGATGTGTTGGAATCGCAGATTAGGAACACCAACATCCCTTCTTTCAATTTTCAAGCTGATGGGCAGGAAATCTCCAACATGACGGATGAGGAATTCTTGAAAGTCTTGGAGCAAGGGCAGAAGCACTGTCACTTAGGCAACGTGTTTCAGATTGTCTTGTCCCGTCAGTTCAAGCAGGCATTTAGGGGCGATGAGTTCAATGTGTACCGGGCGCTTAGGTCCATCAACCCGTCGCCTTACCTGTTTTACTTTGACTATGGCACCTTCAAGATTTTCGGGTCCTCGCCAGAGGCACAGTTGCAGATAAAAGGCGACCAGGCCAGCATCTTTCCCATTGCCGGTACCTTCCAACGCACGGGTAACGACCAGTCAGACGCTGAGCTTACGCAGAAGCTGTATGATGACCCCAAAGAAAACGCAGAGCACGTGATGCTGGTAGATCTTGCCCGAAACGATTTAAGCCGCCACGGAAACAATGTGAAGGTTGAGGTCTTTAAAGAGGTGCAGTACTATTCCCATGTCATTCACCTGGTTTCTAAGGTGACGGCCACCTTGCCAGAAGCCCATGGGTCGGTGCAGATTGTGGCAGACACGTTTCCGGCAGGTACCTTGTCTGGGGCGCCCAAACACCGCGCTTTGACCATCATAGATGAACTAGAGCCTACCACCCGGGGTTATTACGGGGGCTGTCTGGGCTACCTAGGCTTTAACGGCGACTTTAACCATGCCATTATGATTAGGTCCTTTTTGAGCGTGAAAAACCAGTTGTACTACCAGGCGGGAGCAGGCGTGGTGGCCAAGTCAGACATCAACAGTGAGTTGCAGGAGGTGCACCACAAGCTGGCCGCCCTTCGCAAAGCACTGGAGAAAGCCACCAGCATTTAAAAATATTTAATCCACCGTTTTTGGCCTGATTTCTGGAAAACAAGCTAAAAACGAAACTAAACCCAATCCATCTAGCAGAACCCTTTTTACGCTTACCATGAAAATTTTAGTGTTAGATAACTATGACTCCTTTACCTATAACCTGGTGCAGATGCTTCGGGAGCTGGGGTATGGAGAAGAGTTGCAGGTACACCGCAACGACCAGATAGATTTAGACGCCATAGAGGCCTTTGACGTGATTGTGCTTTCGCCGGGTCCGGGCATTCCAGAAGATGCGGGCATCATGCCAGCCCTTATTCAGCGGTACGCGCCCACCAAGCGCATCTTGGGTGTCTGCCTGGGGCACCAAGCCATTGCCGAGGCTTTTGGCGGCACACTTTCTAACATGGAGGAAGTCTACCACGGCGTGTCGTCTACCGTGCGCGTTGTCAACCAATACGAAGTCCTTTTCAGAAATCTGCCACAAACGTTCCAGGTGGGCCGTTACCATTCCTGGACGGTGGTGCCAGATACCATACCCTCCGTTTTACAAGTGACGGCGGTAGACAACAACGGTGAGATCCTGGCGCTGCGTCATAAGCAGTATGACGTGTGCGGCGTGCAGTTTCATCCAGAGTCCATCCTCACAGATTACGGCAAAGACATGCTAGAGAACTGGTTGCGCAACCCGTCTCAGCGTGTGACCAAATGGACTTCTTTTGCCGCCTCAATATCTTTATGAAAAACATACTCCAACAGCTCACCGAGCATAAGACGCTTACCAAAGAAACCGCTCGCGAAGTCTTGATAGGCATAGGCAAAGGCGAAGCCAACGCCAGCCAGTTGGCCGCTTTCATGACCGTGTTTCTCATGCGCAACATCACCGTGCAGGAATTAGACGGCTTTAGAGAAGCCATGCTGGAGCTTTGCCTTTTACCTGACCTGGGCACCGATAAGGTGATTGACCTATGCGGCACTGGCGGCGATGGCAAAGATACCTTTAACATCTCTACGCTGGCTTCTTTTGTAGTGGCGGGAGCAGGGTACAAGGTAGCCAAGCACGGAAACTTTGGAGTTTCTTCTATCTGCGGGTCTTCTAACGTGATGGCGCACCTAGGCTACACGTTCACCAACGACAGCACTGAATTAAAAGCCAAACTGGAGCGCGCTAACATCTGCTTTATGCACGCGCCCTCATTCCATCCGGCCATGCGTGAGGTGGCGCCTATTCGGAAAGACCTAGGCGTGAAAACCTTTTTCAACATGCTGGGTCCCATGATAAATCCGGCCAAGCCGCATTATCAGTTGGTGGGCGTCTTCAGCCTGGAGTTGTTGCGCCTTTACACGTATCTCTACCAGCAGACCGGAAAACGTTTTGCCTTGGTGCATTCGTTGGACGGTTATGATGAAGTTTCTTTAACTGGAGCCTTTAAACTGGTTATGCCTAAAGGCGAGGAGATTTTACAACCTTCAGACTTAGGATTGCCTACCTATACCCCTGAACAATTGGAAGGCGGAACTACCGTGGCAGATTCAGCGGCCATCTTTATGGATGTCTTGAACGGCAATGCTACCCAAGCCCAGCAAGATGCGGTCGTTGCCAACGCTGGATTGGGCATCTACTGCGCAGATGGCGTTTTGACTTTACAGGAATCCATTGCCAAGGCCAGTCAATCCCTACAAACCAAACAAGCGCTTCATTCTTTCAATCAGCTTTTAGCCAACTAGCCATATGTCTAACATCTTAGATCAGATTGTCCAGCACAAACGCCAGGAAGTAGCAGACCGCAAAAGCCTGGTACCTGTGAAGTTGCTGGAGAACAGCATTTACTTTCCTTCCCAGCCTATCTCTTTGCGCAAGTACCTGCAACGCCCTGACCTGAGCGGCATCATTGCCGAATACAAACGCAAGTCGCCTTCTTTGGGTACCATCAATGCCTATGCGCCGGTAGAAAGAACGTCAATTGGGTACATGCAGGCAGGAGCCAGCGCGCTTTCTGTCTTGACGGACCAGCAGTTCTTTGGAGGCAAAAATGAGGACTTGACCACCGCGCGCAAATTCAACCTGTGCCCCATTTTGCGGAAGGACTTTGTAATAGACGAATACCAGATTCTGGAGGCCAAATCCATTGGTGCCGATGCTATCTTATTGATTGCCGCTATTCTCACTAAGGAAGAAATAGCACGCCTGGGCCAGTTTGCGCATTCCTTGGGCTTAGAGGTACTCCTGGAAGTGCATGACCGCCAGGAACTGGAAAACAGTTTGACGCCGCATGTGGATTTGATTGGCGTCAACAACCGCAACCTGAAAGACTTCTCCGTGTCCATTGAGACCTCTAAAGAACTAGCGGCGCTTATCCCGAATGATTTTGTGAAGGTGACAGAAAGCGGTCTCTCTAAGGCTGAGAATCTGGTGGAATTGCGGCAATACGGCTATGAAGGCTTTCTAATAGGAGAGGCGTTCATGCGCACCAGTCGGCCTGAGAAAGCATGCTTGGCCTTGGTAGAGGAAGTTAAAAAACTAAGTGCTCAGCAATTGGTTTCAGCCTAAGACAAAGGCTTTGAGATTCAGACAGACTTGACAGACAGACAACAAAACAATGCCTTACAGAAAACTTAAAATCAAAGTCTGCGGCATGAAGTACACCGAAAACATTGACGAGTTGTTGGTGCTTCAGCCAGATTACGTGGGCTTCATCTTCTATGATAAATCGCCGCGCTTTTTGACTACCCCTTGGGCCGTTTTCTCTTCTACTTTTCTAAAAGGCACGCGCAAAGTGGGTGTCTTTGTAGATGAGCAGGTGGTGAACATCCTTCAAAAATCCACCGACTTGGGCTTGGAAGTGGTGCAGTTGCACGGCCACGAAAGCCCTCAGATGTGCCGCGAGTTACGGGATACAGGCCTAGAGGTAATGAAGGCCTTTAGAGTAGGCAGCGATTTTGATTTTGAGCAATTACGCGACTATACCGTGGGCTGTGATTATTTCTTGTTTGACGCCAGCGGTCCAAATCCGGGAGGCAACGGGGTGCGGTTTGACTGGCAGATACTCCAGAAGTACAGCTTTGACATACCTTTTTTCTTGAGCGGCGGCATTGACATTGACCACGTGGAGGAAATCAAGGCAATTCGGCACCCTCAGTTTTTTGGAGTAGACCTTAACAGTAAGTTTGAAACCCAACCCGGCCTAAAAGACGTGGCCCGCGTGAGGCAGTTTGTAGAAGCTTTGCGCGCAGAGCCCATCCACCCATCTTATAAATAAAACTATGTACGGAGTAAACGAGCGTGGCTATTACGGACAGTTTGGGGGAGCTTTCATCCCCGAAATGCTGTACCCTAATGTAGAAGAGCTTAGACAGAAATACCTGCAAATCATCCAGGAGCCTGCTTTTAAGGCTGAGATGGATGATTTGTTACGAGACTACGTGGGTCGTCCAACGCCTTTGTACCATGCCAAGCGCCTGTCTGAGCGCTACAACACCAAAATCTACCTGAAGCGCGAAGACTTAAACCACACCGGCGCGCATAAGATCAACAACACCGTCGGGCAGATTCTATTGGCTAAACGCTTGGGTAAAACCCGTATCATTGCCGAGACAGGCGCCGGTCAGCATGGTGTTGCCACGGCTACAGTCTGTGCTTTAGCGGGACTAGAGTGCATTGTCTACATGGGCAAGATTGACACCGAACGCCAACGGCCTAACGTGGAGAAAATGCGCCTGATGGGAGCTACCGTGGTACCGGTTACGTCTGGCAGTCAGACCCTGAAAGACGCCACCAATGAAGCCATCCGGGACTGGATAAACAACCCTGTAGACACGCATTACATCATCGGGTCAGTAGTAGGCCCGCATCCGTATCCTGACATGGTGGCCCGATTTCAGTCGGTCATCAGCGAGGAAATTCGCAAACAACTATTGGAGAAGGAAGGCTGCGAGTTGCCGGATTATGTGGTGGCCTGCGTAGGTGGCGGAAGTAATGCCGCGGGTGCCTTTTACCATTTCCTAGATGAACCCAGCGTGCAATTGGTGGCGGTGGAAGCCGCAGGCTTGGGGGTAGACTCAGGGCATTCGGCAGCCACGTCTGTGCTGGGTAAAACCGGCATCATCCATGGCAGTAAAACCCTGCTCATGCAAACTGAAGACGGACAAATCACCGAGCCGTATTCCATTTCTGCAGGACTGGACTACCCGGGCGTTGGTCCACAGCACGCGCATTTGGCAGACACTGGCCGGGCTCGTTTCATTGCCATCACCGATGATGAGGCCATGGAAGCCCTTCGCGAACTGAGCCGTCTGGAAGGCATCATCCCCGCCATTGAAACCTCTCACGCCTTGGCGGCCTTGGGGCAATTAGGCGCCGGTCCTGAAGACATTGTGGTGCTGAACCTGTCTGGCCGCGGCGATAAAGACTTGAATACCATTCTCACCTATTTTGAAGCCCACGATGTCCAAAAATAGACTCACCCGCCTGTTCCATGAGAACCATGGCAACCTGCTCAATGTATACTTCACAGCCGGTTTCCCTAATTTGAATGACACCGTCACCATCTTAGAAGAACTACAAGCCGCCGGCGCCGACTTGGTGGAGATAGGCATGCCCTTCTCAGACCCCCTCGCCGATGGCCCTACCATCCAGGCCAGCAACCAAGTGGCTTTGGAGAACGGCATGAGCGTGAAGACCCTGTTCCAGCAGCTGGACGGTATTCGGGAGAAAGTAACGCTGCCCATCATCCTGATGGGCTATCTGAATCCGGTGCTGCAGTTCGGGTTTGAGGCCTTCTGTGAAGCCGCCGCCAGGGTAGGAGTGGACGGATTCATTTTGCCCGACATGCCTTTGGTGGAATACGAAGAAGAGTACAAGTCCATTCTGGATAAATACGGCTTAAGCCTCATCTTCCTGATTACCCCACAGACCACCGAGGACCGCATCCGGAAAATTGACACCCTCACGGACGCCTTCATTTACATGGTGTCCAGTGCCAGCACCACCGGCAGCCAGGTACAGACCAACGAGGCCCAGCAAGCCTATTTCTCCAGAGTGAAAGCCTTAGGATTGCATAGTCCCTTGTTAATAGGCTTCGGGATTTCGGATAAGGTATCTTTTGAGATGGCCTGCCAGACTGCGCACGGTGCCATTATTGGCAGCGCCTTTATCAAAGCCTTGCAACAGCCGTCAGAGGTGAAAGAGAATGTGCGCACTTTCTTAAAAAGCATTAAACAGACACAAGACGCAGAACTCAAGACATAAGACTTTTAGCCGTCATTGTTTTTGGTCTCTTTTCCTGAAAACAAGCCAAAAATGACTATAAAGTTAAATTATTGATATATCTGATTTGAGCCAAACCATTTTCAAATCTGCACATTTTCAAATTTCCAAATCACCATCATGTTAATACAACTCCAAGCAGATATAAACCCAGCGCAGAAAGAGGCTATCATCCAAAAGGCCAATGAGCTGAAATACAAAATCACCGAGGTCATTACCCAGCAGGGGCATTACCTGGTGGGTACCGGCAAAGCCGATTTTGACGTGCGCGCCGTGGGAAACCTGCCCGGCATCAAAGACCTGCACATTGTGTCAGATGACTACAAGCTGGTCTCCCGGAAATGGAAAGTGAATCCAACGGTCATTGACTTCGGGGATGGGTTGCGTGTGAAGGAAGGGGAGTTCACCATCATGGCCGGACCTTGCTCCGTTGAGAACGAGGCGCAGGTGGAGAAAACCATCAACCATCTGGTGGAACAAGGCGTGCGCTTCATGCGCGGCGGTGTGTTCAAGCCGCGTAGCTCCCCGTATTCTTTCAGAGGACTGGGGCTGGAAGGCCTGAAAATGTTCTATGACATGTGCCGCGCCAAAGGAATAAAGGTAGTCACTGAGGTGATGCAGGTGTCCCAGATTGCGCCCATGGAACCGTACACCGATGTTTTTCAGGTGGGAGCCCGCAATACGCAAAACTTCAACCTGCTAGACGAACTGGGCAAGGTAGACAAACCGGTTCTCTTGAAACGAGGCATCTCAGGTACTATTGACGAACTGCTGTACTCCGCGGAATACATCTTCTCCGGCGGAAACGAGAAACTGATGCTCTGCGAGCGCGGTATCCGGACCTATGAGACTGCCAGTCGCAATACATTGGACTTGAACGCCATTCCCATCTTGAAGGAGAAGACGCACCTGCCTGTAATTGTGGACCCGTCACACGGCATTGGCATACGCGAGTACGTGGAGCCCATGGCCCTGGCCGCCATCATGGCCGGCGCCGACGGCATCATCTACGAGACCCATGAGAAGCCCGAAGAAGCCGCCTCTGACGGCGCCCAGACCCTTAGCTTCTCCGAGTCCGAGCGCATGATTAAGAAAATGCAAAAGACCTTCGCGCTTAGAAAAGAGCTGGGAAATTAAATCCGTTTTTGGCTTATTTCCTGAAAAACAGGCTAAAAACGGAAGAACCTTCAAAGAATTCTGCCGTTTAATTTGGAGATGCAATTCACGGCCTCTACTTTTAGACCCATGCAAGCACAACACTTGAACATTTGCAATTATTATTACTACCGCCCTGAGTCCCTCGGTCGGAAGGAAATTGCGTGCGTTCAAGGATAACAAAGAAGATATATCCTACACCATACAAAGCCTGGTTCCGACAACGGAGCCAGGCTTTTTTTTATGTCCTTTTATTCGCTCAGAACTTAAACCATCTACTATGTCAACCATCATCTTAACCCAGGATTACGCCGCCTACACGCCAGAACACCAACAGGTATGGAACCTGCTATATAACCGCCAACTGAACATACTGCCGGCGGCCGCCACCAAGGCATTTTTGCTGGGGCTAGAGGACGTAGGGTTTGAGCCCAACCGCATTCCAGATTTTAACGAGGTGAACGAGCGGTTGCTGGCCAAAACGGGCTGGCAATTAGTGGGCGTGCCGGGCATTGTAGACAACCGCACATTTTTTGAGTTGCTTTCCCAGCGCAAGTTTCCGGCCACTACCTGGTTGCGCACCATGAGCCAGCTGGATTACCTGGAAGAGCCAGACATGTTCCATGACGTGTTCGCGCACGTGCCGCTTCTGGCCAACCAGGAGTTCGTGAATTTCCTGGAGGCCATGAGCCAGGTAGCCTTGAATTTCTTGGACAATGAGTGGGCCGTAGAACTTATCTCCAGGCTGTACTGGTACACCGTAGAGTTTGGCTTGATTGAAGAGGAGGGCGAGCTGCGCATCTATGGGGCCGGTATTCTGTCCTCGGCGGGGGAGACGGCCTACTCTCTTTCTGAGGAGCCCAAGCGGCATGCCTTCAACGTGCGCCAGATTCTGCAGACGCCGTACATCAAGGAGAAATTCCAGGAAGAATACTTTGTGTTGGAGGACTACAGTCAGCTGATGGATTCACTAACTGCCTTTGAAGATGAGTTACAACTTGCTCTAGCTCAGGAAGAAATAAAATAATATGCCGTTTTTGGGCTGTTTTTTAGGAATCAGCGTAAAAACGATTTGAAGTGTCACAAAAAGTTTATACATTAGTCTTGAAATGAAACTATTTGCCCTCTATTTTACGATTGTCAAGTGTAATCCGATGCAGCTATCGCTCGGAACCGAGACACCGTATGGGCAAAGTTGAGTCAACCGACTATCAATTTTTCACCTATAAAAGGCCTGGTTCCGAGTTTGGAGCCAGGCCTTTTTTTATGCTTACCGCTATGTATCAACAACCGTATCACCAGTACACCATTCAGCACCAACAGATTTGGAACATCCTGTTTACCAAACGGGTAGAGGCCTTGTCGCATGTGGTAGCTGTCAATTTCTGGCAGGGCGTGAAAGCCCTAGACCTGAAGGCGTATTTCATTCCTGAGTTTCAGGAGTTGAATTTCTGGCTGCAAAAAAATACGGGTTGGCAGGTAGTGGCCGTGGAGCAGGCTCCGCGTCCGGCGCAGGTGCTGGCCAAATGGAGCAAACGCAAATTCCCAGCCCAAACCCAGCTACGTCTGCACCCAGACGCCGACTTGCGCTTACAGGGAAACTCTGATTTGTTCCTGGACATCTTCAGCCAGTTGCCTTGGCTGGCGCAGCCAGAGGTGCGCGACTTCTTGTTCCGCTTGGGTACCTTGGCGCAGAAAAGCCAGGACCCGGCCACGGTAGAAGCGCTGTGGCAGATTTCCCAGCACGTGCTGGGCAACGGCCTGCTGCGGGACCACAAAGGCCAGATGACCTTGTTCGGGTCACGCTTGATTTCCAACGCCCCAGAAGGGGAGGCGGCCCTGCGCCACGAGACCAAATGGCAGCCCTTGGCTTTAGAGGAGTTGGTGGCCACGCCGTTTGAAGAAGGCAAGCAACCGCAGGCCTACTTCGTGCTGGAAAGCCTTTCTGATTTGACCACGCTGATGGAGCGCTTAGAAATAGAAGGCATCCCTGCCAAAGAGGAACCCGCCGTCTTGCAAATGGTGGCTGGGTAAGTCTGTCGTTTTTGGCCTGTTTTCTAGGAAACAGGCCAAAAACGGAAAGGCGGTTGCTAAGGAAATGCATCCTTGGCAACCGCCTTTTTTTAGGGCAGACTTTCTCTACCCTTACTTAATCAGTTTATTCTCTTTTTCCAAGTAGTCCTGCAAACCGGTGCCAATGATGAAGTTCCAGCCGGCCTCAAAGTTTTTGCGGGCTAGGTCTGGGTTTTCTTTGGGGAAGGTCTCTGTGCCGGCGTGGATGAGCTTGACGCGGGTGCCTTTGTTTTCTGGCGTCAGTTCAAAGGTGACCAGGGTGTCGCCGGGCTGGCCTTCATAGCGCCAGGTGTGCGCTAGTTTCTGCTGGGGAATGGCAACCTGAACTTCGCAGAGGTGTAGGAAGGTACGGCCCTCGTTCTCGCCAATAAACTGAAACTTGTGGCCCACCTTCGGCTCAAAACCCGGAATGTCAAAGTACCACTTCTTCATTTCTTCTGGGTTGGTAAGCGCCTGCCAAATGGTTTCTGGACTTGCTTCAAAGGTGCGCTCTACAATGATGGGTTCTATGGCCATATTGGTTGTGGTTGGGACGTGGATGGAAGCCAAGTTAGCCAATTCCCATTCTGCAATGCAAGCCTCAAAACGAAATCTTGTAGAATGAACCCTACTGGGCAGATTGGTTGTTGGTGCGGTCAGGCCGGCATTTTCTTTTCAATCCAAATTTCAGGCTCTTGTAAATGCCGTTTTGGGTCAGGAAAAAAGGCGATTAAAATAGTATCTTTGCGCTCTCATTATAAGACATCATGATTTCAGTTGACGCGGTTGCGGTAGAATTCAACGGTTCAGCGCTTTTCAGCAATGTAACCTTTAACATCAATGAAAATGACAGGATTGCCCTCATGGGGAAAAACGGGGCCGGTAAATCTACTTTATTGAAGATTATTGCCGGGGCAAACAAGCCTACCAAAGGCAAGGTGTCGGCGCCCAAAGATGCGGTGATTGCCTACTTGCCACAGCACCTGCTCACCAAAGACGAGAGCACCGTTTTTGAGGAAGCGTCCAAGGCGTTCGGCTCCATTCTGGAAATGAAAAACCAGATGGACTACCTTAACTCCCAGCTGGAAACCCGCACCGACTATGAGTCTGACGCCTACATGAAACTCATTGAGGACGTCTCTGAACTGAGTGAGAAATATTACTCCATTGAAGAGGTCAACTTTGACGCCGAGGTAGAAAAGACCTTGCTGGGTCTGGGCTTTTTGCGTTCAGATTTCAACCGTAATACGAGCGAGTTCTCAGGGGGCTGGCGCATGCGCATTGAGCTGGCCAAAATCCTGTTGCAGAAACCTGACTTGATTCTGCTGGATGAGCCTACCAACCACATGGACATTGAATCGATCCAGTGGCTGGAGGACTTCCTGATTAACAATGCCAAGGCCGTGATTGTGATTTCCCACGACAAGGCCTTTGTAGACAACATCACCAACCGCACCATTGAGGTGACTATGGGTCGTATCTACGACTACAAGGTGCCATATTCACAATATTTGCAGTTGCGCAAAGAGCGCCGCGAACAGCAACAGCGTCAGTTTGAAGACCAGCAGAAAGAGATTGCCGATATTCAAGGCTTTATAGACCGCTTTAAAGGCACCTACTCCAAGACCTTGCAGGTGCAGTCCCGTGTGAAGATGCTGGAGAAGATAGAGATTATTGAGGTGGATGAAGTAGATACATCGGCACTGAGCTTGAAATTCCCGCCGGCCCCGCGTTCTGGCAACTACCCGGTGATTGTAGACCATTTGACCAAGAAGTACGGTGACCATACCGTCTTCCAGGATGCGTCCATGACCATTGAGCGCGGTCAGAAAGTGGCGTTTGTGGGAAAGAACGGTGAGGGTAAATCTACGCTCATCAAAGCCATTATGGGGGAGATTGACTATGACGGCTCCTTGACGCTGGGGCATAACTCCATGATTGGCTATTTCGCGCAGAACCAGGCGTCTTTGATGGACGAGGATTTGACCATCTTCCAAACCATTGACCAGATTGCCGTGGGTGAGGTGCGCACCAAAATTAAAGACATTTTGGGCGCCTTCATGTTCAGTGGAGATGCGGTGGAGAAGAAAGTGAAGATGTTGTCTGGCGGCGAGAAAACCCGTCTGGCCATGATTAAGCTTTTGCTACAGCCGGTGAATTTGTTGATTCTGGATGAGCCTACCAACCACCTGGACATCAAGACCAAAGACATCTTGAAAGACGCGTTGCGCGCTTTTGATGGTACTTTGATTTTGGTTTCGCACGACCGTGATTTCCTGGATGGCTTAGCGACTAAAGTGTTCGAGTTTGGCAACAAGCGCATTCGCGAGCACTTTGAGGACATCAACGGATTCCTTCGTAACAAGAAGATGGAAAACCTGCGCGACATCGAGCGCAAAGTAGCCGTTTCTTAATCTCGCAAAAGGATATAAGGAAGCCCTTCGTTTTTGGCCTGTTTTGATAGAAACAGGCCAAAAACGAAGGGCTTTTGCTTTTAACTTAATTGGTCTTCTTAAGCGGATGTTGTCAACGTAGAAGGCGCGGATGATACTACCGTGCTTTTTCCTGAGAAGCAAAATTTCACTAGCCAGTAGGAAAGCAATGGCACCAATAAAATGGGCATAAGGAAGTCCACTAATGAGAGCCATCCGTCAATTTGGGTACCTCCTTGGGCCTTTAGCCAAACATCTCCCAGCGGGCCTTTAGACAGCAGGTTGTAGACGAAATTCCAGCCTAAATGTAAGCCAATTGCCAACGCCATAGACGCTGTCTTATAGAAAGAGTAAGCCCACACCCAACCCATAAGCCCTGTGCTTACAAAGACTATGAGCATAGCAAAGGGATTCCCGAAGAGCCCATAAGAAAACCAATGATACACGCCAAAAGCAATGGCAGATAAGGCCAAGGCCTTGCGAGAGCCAATTGTTTGCAACAACACATACAACAGAGCACCCCTGAATATTAGCTCCTCTGTCAGGACCGACCTGAAAGCCCAATAAAAAGAGTAAAGTATTGATTTGAGAGTGGAGGTGGGCACCACAATCCAATGGGCTTTTTCCCAAGCCTCATGGCATACTTGTATAAGCAGGCAGAGTGCTCCCGAAAACAAGAAACCAATCAGGAATTGTAAGAGCCTTTTAGCTATAGGAGTATAACCCAATACGGCCAATCCACTGCGCCGGAAGAAGTAAAGCAATAGCCAGGATAGGGCCAAAAGAACAAAGATTCCTGCCATAGTGAAGGATTAGGTAGTTTGAATCTACTAAAAACTTCCTTTTTATGCAGGTATTCTGCTTCTGAATTTTACTTCACCAGTTGGGTAAATAGTTTCTCTAGAGTTTCCTGTGGGTCAAGGCATAAGCCCGGATGAATCGGAGAAGACTGCACTACGGTACTTCTAGTAGACGCCAGCCACCTGAACCTTGAGGCTACCGCCATCTGTCCTATGGTGCCGCCTTCTTTACGGCCCGCGCAAATTCGTTGGAAAGCGTGTAGGCGTTCTTGCAGTTCTTCCAAGTCCAGCTCTGGGGCCAAGGCCTTGAGGCGGCACTCGTTCAACTCATAGACCGCCTGCAAAAATCCTTTGGAGGCGCAATACAGAATCACGCCCACGTTCACAAATTCTTCGCGCTCCACGCAAGGCACTACCCGGAGCACGGCGTACTCAAATAAGTGCTTTTCTAGCATGGTTGGCTTCGGTAACAAAGATGTGGGAATGTTGTAAGCGTGTTTCTAGGAACTGTATGTAAGCGTCTCTATGGGCCTGAGCAGTCTCAAAAGGAGAGTCCACGGCTAAAAGCCAATCCTCTGGAATCAGTTCCACAATAGTTCTGATGATATTTGGCGTGAGCAAGGCTTTGAAAGCGGCATCTACCGCCTCCAGTTCTGAGGCAAGTGGCAGAAGCACGTGGTCTTTTATTTGCACAAACGGGCGTTTGGCTTGTTCCTCTATGTTGGGCCAGTTATGGTGGAAGTAGAAGGCAGCGCCGTGGTCAATAAGCCAGAGTTCCTTGTGCCACATGAGCATGTTGGTGTTGCGGGCAGTGCGGTCCACGTTGGTGATGAGGCAGTCCAGCCACACAATCTGCGAGGCCAGCAAAGGCTCCACGGTATTCACCAGCGCATCAAAGGTGATGGCGCCTTTCAGGTAATGCAGGCCCAAGTTCCAACCTTCTGAAAAGCGTAACAAGTCCTGGATTTCCTCATCTGGTTCTGTGCGCCCGAAGGCCTCGTCTAAGTGCGCGAAAACCAATTCAGGCATGCGAAGGCCCAGCACGCGGGCCAACTCGCCGGCAATTAGCTCAGCCATGAGCGCTTTGATGCCTTGGCCGGCGCCTCTGAATTTTAAGACATATAGAAACTCATCATCGGCCTCCACAATGGCGGGCAAAGAACCGCCTTCGCGCAAAGGGGTGACATACCGCGTCACGTCTACCTTTCTGAGTTCTGGGGAGTAGTGCTTCATACAGGTTGTAAATTGCGTACCTCTGCTGCCATACGCAAATTGGGCAGGTACATCCTGAGTAAAGCTACTCCTTTTCTGAAAGTAGGCCAAACGGACTACTAATAACAGGATTATGTCATCCTCCTTTTTTTGCTTCTTTTCCGTGAAATAGGCCAAAAATGGAAGTTGCAGTCATTTCACTTGGCTTTCTATTACCATGTAGGAATTAACTTACAGGTAGATACCAGCAAAACAATAGTAGCCTTGAAAGAAGCTTACTTTTTAGCAAGAGTATGGGTAGGTTCTGGCGGGGAAGGTTTGAGCATGAAGGCGCGGGCAAATTTACCCAGTATGGTAAACTCATGCTCGGGTACTTTATTCTCCACGGGCTTCAAGGAACGAAGGTACGAGATAACTGCGGTCAGGTCTTGGTCGCTCATGTTTTGTCCCTGCATGAAGGGCAGCACGGCCTCTCCATTTGGTTTTACACTATACCTGAGTACCCTGGCTATCTCACCGTCAGTCATACTTCCAATTCCGGACTTGGCAGGGGTAAGGTTGGTGGTGAAGATCGTCCCGAAGGGCGTCTCCACCTTTTTGCCGCCAGCTAATGAAGGAGTTTGGCCTTGTTTGAGGAGTCTGACTGGGTCAGGCGCAGGGCTGTGGCACTGGACGCAATTGTTAGAGACCAGCACAATGTGTTTCCCACGTTCTATCACTGCCGGGTTTTTGGATGCTGTGATGTTGGGATAGGGTGCCTCATAAGTAAGGTGCTGACGGGCCATGGTGACCACGGCTACTCCGGCAAGTAGCAAAAAAAGGACTACCGCCGTCCTTTTCAGGATTTTTTTGAACATAGGAAAAGAATGGATTTTGGCTAAAAACTAGGTTTTAATTGGAAAGGTGCTAGGACCGGGCAGTCTTATAATTCTTCAATAAAATAATTCCCAGCGTCAGGAAGAAGATAACCGCTAATCCAATAGGGGCTTCCTGCTGGGCGTACCATATATTGCTGTCCTGCAAAAACGGGTCTACCACCAAGGGCGTGACTACCTTAGCAAACAAAAGGAACAGACCAAATGCTAATAATGGCGAAAGGAGCATGGACAGTACCCGTACCCACACCGGTCGGTGCTCGCTCAACCGGAAACCGATGCCTGTGGAGCCTAATGCCAGCAAGAGGATGCCCAGTTTCATTAACAAGGCGGCTGCTCCGGTGTCAATGATTCGCCCATTGGTAGAGATAATGACTGCCAATTTAATAGTCCAGGCAAGGGCGCCCGCCATTAGCAATACCGCCGCCACTTTGGTCCATTGTGTAGAAAGTGATTTCAACTGCATAGCATGAATTGGTTTAATGGTTCAAATATTATGATTGTTTAGAGCAAACAGGAGTGACAAAAGCGTATGGACTGCTGAAAGGTATATAAAACCAAAAAATGGTAAATACAGATTACTCCAAATGCAAGGAGATACATCCGGGTGGCGGAAGGCGTGAAAGGTTAAGCGGCAGTAGGTAATCTCTTGGTGGGCTGGTTTGGGTAATATAAAGCTATAGTACTCTACAATTTGGCTTGGATTGGCGGGGAGATAGTCAAACAAACCTTGTGTTCTTCTCTACGGTCAAATATTCTGTAGGTTTAAGTACTAAAAACTGGTAGGATTTGGATGGACAAGGGGGATTAAGGTTGCTACAAAAAAGCTTTTATAAACAAGGGCAACACCACCGAATAAAGACCCTCTGACAAATCCAGGACAGGGCAATTATTTCCTTATGCTGTCTAAAGATCTTAAAGGCTTGGACAGTCCTTTTAATAAGGTTGCGCCTGCTATTTTTTGAAAATAAATAGGCAGTGTGTAATTGCTTCCAATAATAAGGCTGGGTTGTAGTAGCTTTGTTTTTATATTCAGTTAATTAGATTCTTAAACTATAGGACTGGGTGTTAATTCCTATTTAACAAAGGATCACAGTCTGTTTTATTGAGAAGTTCTGGCTACCTCATCTTCTACATGATATTTCCCTCTGCTTTAACAACATTAAATAAGTGAAAAGACTTTTTAACCCTTTGCTGTCAGTTGTCCTTTTATTGCTCCTGCCTTGTACTTCTGCTTCTTCCCAAGACTTATCCCTATCTTGGGAATGGGCCAAACAAGTTAACGGCAACTCTGGTAGCAATGACCTGGTGGTTGACCATGCTGGGAACAGCTATGTCACTGGTTATTTTAAAGGGACGGCAGATTTTGGCGGAAATGCCTTGACGGCCAACACTGCCTGGGAGGGTTTTGTGGCCAAATACAACAAGGAAGGGCAGGAGCAGTGGGCTGTAAATATTGGAGGACAAGGAAAAAAGATCGCGGTAGATGCTTTTGGTAACACCTATATAACTGGGAGTTTCAAAGGTCAAAGCTCTTTTGGTGAATTTCAGCTAGAGAGTACAGGTTCCTTTGGATTCTTTATCGTGAAGGTAGATCCGCTGGGTAAAATTGCATGGGCCAAAGGTGCTTCTACCATGACCTATGATTATAGTTCAGATGTAGGGGTGGATGGGCAAGGCAATAGCTATGTTACGGGGCAATTTGAGGGCACTGTGGATTTTGGGGGCTTCTCCTTGACAAGTCAGTACATAGATATCTTCTTAATAAAGTATGACCCCCAGGGAAACGTGGTCTGGGCGAGAAAGGCAGGTGGAGCCGAATTTGAAAGGGCCGGCAACCTGGCAGTAGAGGCAAATGGCAACGTATATGTTACCGGCAACTTTTCGGGCACGGCTCATTTCGGGTCGTTTTCTTTTTACAATCTGATTGGAGGAATAAGCCTTTTCTTGGCTAAGTTTGACCCAGATGGAAACGTGATCTGGGCAAAGGCCGCAGAAGGTTCAGCCAGTAGCCGTGCTGTGGTTCTTGATAAAATGGGCAATGTCATTATAGCGGGATCCAAAGGGACAACCCACATGTTTGACCAGTATGCCCTGGAAGCCGGTTTTGATGATATCTTTTTTGTCAAGTATACTTCTGCTGGTAGTGTGCAATGGGCCAAAGCCGTGGGAGGGGCAAGTGATTACACCGTTGAAGCATGGGACCTGGCCGTTGATTACAAAAACAATATTTACATGGTGGGTGAGTTCGGGGTGTATAGTACCAGAGACTATAGCGTCTCTGTCCGCTTTGACCATTTAACTATGGCAAACTATTCGGGCAGTTCTTCTTACGTCACTAAATTCACCTCAGAAGGGAGCGCCATTTGGGTCAAGCAGATTGGCGGAAAAGGATATGCTTCTAAGAAGGGCGTAGGCACGGATGGACAGGGCAATTGTTACCTTACAGGCATATTCAATTACTCTCCTAATTTTGGAACCACACAGCTTAATTTTACCAACTGGGGGATAGATGCCACAGACACTTTCGTTGCCAAGTTGGGTGCCAGTGCAGATGTTGTCCTGCTTCCCATCAGTTTGTCCAATTATATGCTGTGTGCAGGCGCCTCCCTGCCGGTAGCCTTTACAGCCTATGGATCTATTGCGGCAGATGCTACCTACTCTATCCAGTTATCTGACGAAAACGGAAGTTTTAACAACCCTGTAACCATTGGTGAAAGCAAAAACAGCCCTGTTGCTTCCATTATTCCCAGTGGTTCTAAGCCTGGGGACAAATACAAAATCAGGGTGGTGTTGAATGCCCCAACTCCTGTCATAAGGGAGGTTAGCAGCCACCTTCAGATTAATGCCTTGCCAGGCATCCCTCAGGTTACCCCTAGTGCCGTCTGTGGGGCTGGTACCGTAACCTTACAGGCAACCGGCGCTAGCGGGGACCAATCATATGCTTGGTACAATGTCCCTGATGGAGGGGCTCCGTTGCTAGTGTCAAAATCCTCTTCATTTACCACGCCGGCACTTACCTCCACAACCAAATTCTTTGTTGCGCTCAGGTCTGGCGCTGGATGTGAAAATGCCAGAGTTGCTGCCGCCGCAGTCATTGATTCCGGGATTTCCGCCAATTCAGGACCCTATCAAGAGGTTTGTATTTCAGCTGGAAGTATAATGTTGCAAGATTTTAGCCCAGTCGGTGGACGGTGGTTTGGGCGAGGCGTGAGTATTGAGGGCATCTTCAATCCTGAGAAGGCAGGAGTGGGGGAGCATGTTCTCACCTACGCGCTTGAAACCAGCCCTTGTTATAGTACAAGCAGTAAAAAAATTAAGGTAAATCCTTCTCCAGTTCTTGATGCTGGTTTTGAACCATCTTTGTGTGGTTCCGCTACACAGCCTGTCGGGTATGCTCCTTTTACCATCCAGTTTAAAAACCTGACAAAGGAAGGTACTACCTATCTATGGGATTTTGGTGACGGTACGTTTTCTAAAGAGGCTGTTCCTCTTCACACGTATACAGCCAAAGGTACCTATGCTGTTTACCTGACAGTATCTTCAAGTGGTGGGTGTACGGTAAAAGAGAAGGTAGCTACTGCTCAGGTTAATGAGCAAAAGCAAATCAGCAACATTTTCACTCCTAATGAGGACGGGATCAATGATTACTTTGTGCTTGATTTTTCTTGCTTACCCGTTGCCCTGAAAGTCTTTAATAGATGGGGAAAGATGGTCTTTGAAGAAAAAAGTTACCAGAACAATTGGCGTGCACACGGCTTAGCTGAAGGCGTCTACTTTTACAACGTAGAGGCCACCGACGGCCAGAAGTGGAAAGGATGGGTGGAGATAGTGCGCTAAAAAGAAGTAATTGAAAAATCTAATAATGGTCTTTCCTTTGAAAGTTAATAGCATTCCTTAATCTAATGTTGTTTAAGATAGTTGGACGATAGGGGGCTGCTCCCATATACACTGAGTGGCAGGGAGGAAATTTTCACAGCTCTTTCACCATCCAGATGTTACAAGCAAAATGACCCGAGTTTCCCATGACCTGCGCGATGGAAACAAACCCTGCTTTTTCATACATGCTCACTGCCTTGGCCAGTTCTGGAAAGGACTCTAGGTAAAGGTGCGTGTAGCCAAGACTTTTGGCCAATTCAATGTTCTGCTGCAAAAGTTCATAGCCAATGCCTTTTCCTCTGGCAGGGGCGGCAAGGTAAAACTTCACCAGCTCAGCGTAGCCTGGGGGCAAACCCGCTGTGGGGTAGACGCCACAACCCCCTAGTAAGGCGCCTTCTTCCTCAGCCACCAGATACGCGCTTCCTGGTATTTGGAACAAGCCATATAGGTTATCGGTGGTGGGGTCTGTGTAGACGGTGCCGGGTCGGTCAATCTTAAACTCCCTGAACACCTGGCGGATGAGATGGGCGAGGGGCTGATTGTCTTTTTCTTCAAGGTTTCTGAACTGGATGGCCATACACAAGGAGCTGTCTTACAACAGGAAAGGTGGGTGTTATTGGGTGGTGAGAGTATCTGAGAAGATAGTATTCGTAGAATCTGCGGCAGAATTTAGGGAATCCAAACTTCCATCGGCGCCCTCTACTATGTCCTCGGTGGTAGTGTTTCCGGTTTTCTCAATGCTTCCTTTCTGCTCACAAGCTGTAGCAGTGAGGGTGGCAGCCAGTAAAAGACTCATAAGAATGTGAGTGTTTCTTTTCATGCTAGTCTGTATAGGTGTGTGAATTAGAGTACTATTGGACTGCTATTTTTAAGACAATCTTTCTGACTAATTCGGTGGTGGCCATGGGCGCGTGTGCGTCTGTGGGGAAGAAAATGGTGAAGGAACCCGCAGGAACATCTAGCCAGGTGTTGGTCTTGTCCGGATAAAAGGCAATGTCTTTTTCGGCTACATACGGTTCTGAGGCTGCGCTGCATTCTGTCAGGTATTTCCAACCCATGCGGTCAGCGCCTTTTACCACGTACTGGATGTCAATGTATTTTAGGTGCGCCTCTAATCTAGCTTGATTTTGAGGAACGCCAATGTCCTCAGAGATAAGGGCAAACAACTCCTGGCCTTTTAGCTCCAGATTTCCGGTAGGAAGATTCAACACATCTGCCTCTCGCAAGAACTGAAAAGCTTGCTCAAACAAAGGGTGAAGGGCAGTATACCGGTCAGCATTGTGGAGGTGATCTAAAACCATAGGAATATCAAAGTTAAGGAGCAGAGATAAGAGAAAAAGCCTGTAATCTTGCGCAGAGAAACCAAAACTGGGTAAACAAAATGAGAAAGTAAGTTGCAGGTAATTTTGCGAAGCTCAAAACCAAGAAGCGTTTTTGGTCTGTATTTCTGGAAACAGGCCAAAAACGCTTTCATATTGCCTTTAAAGTCAATGGTCCTAGTTGGTTTTATTGTCATACCCGGCAAAGCCGATTTAGGCATCTATTTTAAACTACCATTCCCACAAGTTTTCATGAAATATTATATAGCTTGAAAGGATTCAATTCCTACAACATTCCTTTCAACTCTTGCCAGACGTTTTCTGCCAGAATCTTTTGCCCAGCGGCGGTTGGATGGATACCGTCTCCTTGGTTTAATGACCTTATACCCGCAACGCCTTCTAATAGAAAAGGCACCAAGGTCATGTTGTTTTTAGTGGCCACCTCTCTAAAAATGACCCTGAATTGACTGGCGTAGGCATCGCCCATGTTAGGTGGTACCTCCATGCCCAGCATCATGAGTTTGGCCTCTGGGTATTTGGTTTTCACCTTGTCCACAATGGCTTGCAGGTTCTTGGAGCTTTCTTCTGGATGGATTCCACGCAAGCCGTCGTTGGCGCCCAATTCCAATACGAAAATGTCCACCTGCTGGCGCAGTAACCAGTCTATGCGGCTCTTGCCCCCGGCCGTAGTTTCGCCGCTGAGCCCCGCGTTGATGGCTTTGTAGGGTAAGCCCAGGGAATCAATTTTCTGCTGAATGAGTGCCGGGAAGGCCTCTGCTGGAGAAAGCCCATACCCCGCCGTTAAACTGTTCCCAAAGAAAAGGATGTTTTTGGTTCTGGTGGGCGCGGGGGTAGTCTCTTTCATGGCAGTGTTTTTTTGGGTGGCTTGTTCTTCATTTTTCTGTGAGCAACCCGTCAAGGCCAGGAGGAGCATGCCCAGAAAGAACACGTTTTTATGTAACATAGCGTTTAATTAGAATCTCTGCCCTAAGGTAACAGAAAACATACCGCTTGGGTTTGAGGTTTTAGTACTTAGGATTGGAACATTAAGTTTGCCTGCCAGACCTAATTTCAGATCCCGACTGTTTCCCATCCTGTTAATCCATTACCAGTGAAGACCATACTAAAAATTGAAAACCTAAGCAAGACCTACCAAAGCGCCGGCAAGACCCTCACGGTGCTGGACGACGTCAACTTTCAGGTAGAGGGCGGCTCCACGGTGGCCATTGTAGGCCCATCGGGGAGCGGGAAGACCACCTTGCTGGGCCTCTGCGCCGGTTTGGACCGGTCCAGCACCGGGTTAGTGGAGCTCAACGGCATCGCCTTGGACGGCCTTTCTGAGGACCAGCGCGCACAGGTAAGAAACCAGAACGTGGGGTTCATCTTCCAGAACTTTCAATTGCTGCCCACGCTCACGGCCTTGGAGAATGTGATGGTGCCGCTGGAATTGCGCGGCGAAAAAAACATAAAGGCCCGGGCGCTGGACTTACTGGAGAAAGTGGGCCTCAGCGACCGGCACCACCATTACCCCGCCCAACTGTCTGGGGGAGAGCAGCAGCGGGTGTCATTGGCGAGGGCCTTTTCCAACCAGCCCAAGATCTTGTTCGCCGATGAGCCCACCGGCAACCTGGACGCCGAGACCAGCGAGAAAGTTGTCAAGCTCATCTTTGACCTGAACCGCGAGGCCGGCACCACGCTCATCTTAGTCACCCATGATCTTGACCTAGCTGCCAAAACCCAGCGCATCATCAAAGTGAAAGGCGGCCATCTGGTCTCTGATGAGATGGTGGGCCAATTTGGCGGCTGAGCCCCTATTGCTGCAAAAGTAATTAAAAACGATAAACCCGTTTTTAGTCTGGATTCTGGAAAACAAGCCAAAAACGATCAACCGAAAACCTGCACAATGACTGTTTTCAGCCTTGTGCTTCTGTTTAACAAAAGCCTCTAATGTCTGGCATCCAAAAATCGAAACTCAACCTACCTTGGCTTATGAAGATGGCTTGGAGAGACAGCCGTCGGAACCGGTCTAGGCTCTTCCTGTTCATCTCTTCCATCATATTGGGCATTGCGGCGCTGGTGGCCATCTTCTCCTTCGGGGATAACCTCAAGTATGACATTGACCAGCAGGCCAAGGAACTCATCGGAGCTGATCTAGTCATCTCCAGCAACCGCGCCGTGAGCCCCAAGATTCAACCATTGCTGGATTCCTTGGGCGAGGAGCAGGCCCGGGAGCAGAATTTTGTCTCCATGGTGCTGTTCCAGAAAAGCCAGGGGACCAGGCTGGTGCAGATTAGGGCGCTGGAAGGTGATTTTCCTTATTATGGCAAAATAGAAACCACGCCTGCGGCGGCCGGTAGAACCTTTAAGGAGGGAAAACAAGCACTGGTAGACAAAACTTTGATGCTGCAGTTCAACGCCCGGGTAGGAGATTCCATCAAGGTGGGCGAAGTGACTTTTGCCATCGCCGGAATTTTGGAGAAGGCGCCGGGGCAGACGGGCATCTCGGCATCGGTTGCGCCGGTGGTCTACATTCCCTTGCGTTACCTGGAGCAGACCAAATTAGCCAAGCGTGGCAGCCGAATCAATTATGAGTTCTATTACAAATACGGCCCCACCACCGACATGGCCAAACTGTTCAAACAGTTGGAACCGCGCCTGGAAGAGGAGGGACTGGAGGTGGAGACCATTGACACCCAGCGCGAGGAGACTGGCCGCTCCTTTGAAGACCTCACCGATTTTCTGGCCCTAGTTGGGTTCATTGCCTTGCTACTGGGCAGCATTGGGGTGGCCAGCGCCATTCATGTGTACATCCGGGAGAAGCTCTCCACCATTGCCGTGCTGCGTTGCCTGGGGGTGAGTTCTGCGCAGGCGTTCCTCATTTATGTGTTCCAGATATTGGGCATCGGGTTGTTGGGTTCTGTGATTGGCGCGGCCTTGGGGACGCTGGTGCAACAAACCTTGCCCGCCGTGCTGCAGGACTTTCTGCCCATTGATATTTCGGTGCGCATTTCCTGGTTAGCCATTGGGCAGGGCGTGCTACTTGGCTTGCTCATTTCGTTGTTGTTCGCCTTGCTGCCTCTGGTGTCGGTGAGGAACATTTCGCCGCTAAACACTTTACGCTTGTCTTATGAGGAAACCAGCCTGTTCAAAGACCCGCTCAAGTGGGCTGTGTACGGTCTGATTATGTTGTTCATCTTCGGGTTTGCCTATCTGCAAATGAACACGCTATTGGAGACGGTTTACTTTACAGGCGGTGTGTTGTTGGCGTTTTTGATTTTGACGGGCATGGCTTGGGTCCTCATGTGGCTGGTGCGCCGGTTCTTCCCCAGTTCCTGGAGCTACCTCTGGCGCCAGGGCCTGGCCAATTTGTACAGGCCCAACAACCAGACCCTCATCCTCATTGTCTCCATCGGCTTGGGTACTGCGTTTATCTGCACGCTTTATTTTGTGCAGAGCATCTTGCTCAACAGAATCACCTTGTCGGCGAGCGAGAACCAGCCCAACATGGTGCTCTTTGACATCCAGACCAACCAGCGTGAGGCAGTGAACCAAATGGCCAGACAACACCAACTGCCCCTCCTACAGCAAGTGCCCATCGTGACCATGCGCATAGAGGAAATTAATGGACAGACGGCGGCAGACGTGCAGAAGGACTCCACGCTGGGGATTTCGCCGAGGGCTTTCCAGCGCGAGTTGCGAGCCACGTTCAGGGATTCGCTCACCTCCTCAGAAAAGCTGATGCTAGGCGCTTGGAAAGGCACCGTGGCCGCGGCCAATGACTCGGTGTTTGTGTCTTTGGAGGAAGGCTACGCAGAGCGCATCAAAGTTAATGTAGGCGATAAAATGGTGTTCAACGTGCAAGGCGCCTTGATACCGGCGTGGGTGGGCAGTCTGCGCAAGGTGGACTGGAACCGGGTGCAGACCAACTTCAGGGTAGTGTTCCCCGCGGGGGTGCTGGAGGCCGCGCCGCAGTTTCATGTCCTCATGACAAGGGTGCCTAACAACCAGGCCTCGGCCATGTTCCAGCGCGAGGTGGTGCAGCAGTTTCCTAACTTGTCCATCATTGACCTGGGCTTGATACTGAGCGTGATGGACGAGCTGTTTGACAAGATCGGGTTTGTGATCAGGTTCATGGGAGCGTTCAGTATCATTACAGGGCTGGTGGTGTTGATTGCCTCGGTGCTCATTAGTAAGTACCAACGCATGCAAGAGAGCGTCCTGTTGCGTACGCTGGGCGCCAGCCGGAAACAGATCCTGCTCATCACGGCCTTAGAGTATTTCTTCTTAGGGGCTTTGGCGGCAGGCACGGGCGTGGTACTGTCCCTGCTGGGAAGCTGGGCCCTGGCCAAATTCCAATTTGAGACGGTGTTCACACCGCCGGTGCTTCCCATCCTGGTCATCTTCGGGTCCATCTCTTTGCTCACGGTGCTCATTGGCTTGTTCAACAGCAAAGCCGTGGTAAGCAAGCCGCCGCTGGAAGTGCTGAGGTCAGACGTTTAGTAGTAAGTTCGTTTTTGGCCCGTTTTCCAGAAATCAGGCTAAAAACGGTAAAAGAGAAAGGCCCCATTACTGCGGCCTTTCTCTTTTATGACAAAATAAGGTGAGAAAATCAGGAACGAGAAATTAGAACTTAATGCCCAGTTTCTGATAGATAAAACTCAAAAGCCACACCGGGCCAATTAATAAGAACTGGAGGTCTTTTAAGAAGGAGGGCTTCTTGCCTTCAATCTTGTGGCCTATGAACTGGCCTATCCAGGCAAGCACAAATATCGCCAAACTAATGCCCCACAATGGCAAGGAACTTTGTTTCTCTAATTGATAAACCACCCACAGAAAGAAGAAGCTCACCAGCACCATTCCCAAGGCCAGACTGGGTGAGAGTGCTATATAATACATCATGGCGGCCAGCACAAAAAGCACTCCCCAGTTCATGGGAAAAGGCAATTCATAAAACACCGTGGGCACCGGAATAGACCAGAGCAAACCTATTAAACTAATCATGATGGCCGGCACGCAGATCCAATGAATGGTTTTGTTGGTGTGGTGGCGGTGGCTTTCGGCGTACTCGTCTAAAAGATGGTGGATGGAGTCCATGGGTTAGGATGGTGGTTTGCCTTCTAAGGTACTCATTCAGGAGCTAAAAAGTCAAGCAGACAATCCCGGTTTGGTTTTTGATGCTGTAGTGTGAATTAAGTATCTTTAACCAACCATTCATATCATACTCTATGAAAAAGAATACCTCCCATGTGTCAGCGTTCTTGATGGCATCCTTGCTGTTAGGAAGCTGCGCGAAAAATACAAGCACTTCTCCTGCCGCCGCCAATGTAGCCACCGCAGAGAGCAGCCCGCAGAAGGAAGTGGTGTCTGTGACGCAAACGTCGCCGCCGCAGGTGCTGGAAGACGATTTCCAGTACGTGATGGACCAGTTCGCCGATTTGCGCATTCTGCGCTACCGCGTTCCTGGTTTTGAGCAGTTGAGCACGCAGCAAAAAGAGCTACTGTATTACCTATATGAAGCAGCGCTGTCGGGACGTGACATCATTTATGATCAGAATTTCAAGCACAACCTGCGCATCCGTCGCACGCTTGACGCCATAGTAGAAAACAAGCGCGACAAGTCTACTTCGCCAGACTGGGAGAAGTTCATGGAATACACCAAGCGCGTGTGGTTCTCTAACGGTATCCATCACCATTACTCTACCAACAAATTCTTGCCGGAGTTCAGCAAGGCTTACTTAGCCGAATCCATCAAGAAATTACCAGCCAGCGAACTTCCTTTGCAAAAAGGGGAGTCGGTAGATGCGTTCATTGCCTGGATCACGCCAGTGATGTTTGACCCTACCATTGCCGCGAAGCGGGTAAACCAAGTGGCAGGGCAGGACTTGGTGAAGACCTCGGCGGGTAATTATTATGAAGGCGTTACTACCAAAGAGGTGGAAGACTACTACGCCAAGATTACAGACAAGAAAGATCCTCGTCCCATTTCCTACGGCCTTAACTCCAAACTCATGAAAGAGAATGGCAAGGTAGTGGAGAAAGTCTGGAAAGTGGGCGGCATGTATGACGGCGCCATCAAGCGGATTGTATTCTGGTTAGAGAAAGCCATTCCAGTGGCCGAAAACGACCAGCAACGGCTGGCTCTTCAAAAATTGGTGGAGTATTACAAGACGGGTGACTTACGCATTTTTGATGAGTACAACATTGCCTGGGTGAAAGACGTGAACTCCAACACTGACGTGGTGAACGGTTTTATTGAGGTGTACGGTGACCCATTGGGCATTAAAGCCGCCTATGAGTCTGTAGTGTCTTTCAAGGACCTGGAGGCTACTAAGCGCATCAAGGCCATCGGTGACCAGGCTCAGTGGTTTGAGGACAACTCGCCATTGCTGCCACAGCATAAGAAGAAAAACGTAGTAGGTATTACCGCTAAAGTAATTACTACGGTAGTTGAAGGCGGAGATGCCGCGCCAGCCACGCCTATCGGGATCAACCTGCCCAATGCCAACTGGATCAGAAAAGAACACGGCTCAAAATCTGTGAACCTAGGCAACATTGTGAAGGCCTACAACGAGGCCGCCAACACCGGCGGAAGCGTTTTGACGGAGTTCGCCTACAGCCCTGAGGAAATTGAGCGCTCTAAAAAGTACTCGTCCCTGGCCAGTGACTTGCACACCGACATGCACGAAGTGATTGGGCACGCCTCTGGGCAGATCAACGCCGGGGTGGGCACACCAAAAGAGACTTTGAAAAGCTACGCTAGCACCCTTGAAGAAGGCCGCGCCGACTTAGTGGCTTTGTATTACGTGATGGACCCTAAGCTGGTGGAGATAGGCGTAATGCCTTCCCTGGAAGTGGGCAAGGCCGAATACGATGGCTACATTAGAAGCGGTTTGATGACGCAGCTGTCCCGTTTGGCTTTAGGTGAGACTGTGGAAGAGGCGCACATGCGCAATCGCCAGATGGTGGCTGCCTGGGCATATGAGAAAGGCAAGAAAGACAACGTGATTGAGC
This sequence comes from Rufibacter sp. DG15C, assembly GCF_001577755.1. Taxonomy (NCBI): domain Bacteria; kingdom Pseudomonadati; phylum Bacteroidota; class Cytophagia; order Cytophagales; family Hymenobacteraceae; genus Rufibacter; species Rufibacter sp. DG15C. The sequence continues at coordinate 3,687,512 of NZ_CP010776.1, read as the reverse complement.
GTGTGACCAAAGACGGGAAAACGTATTTCAAGATCAACGACTACCAGAAGCTGAGAGGCTTGTTTGGTCAGTTGTTGAGAGAGACGCAGCGCATCACCTCTGAGGGAGACTTCAACGCCGCTAAGAACCTCATAGAAACCTACGGCGTGAAAGTGGACCAGACTCTGCACAAGGAAGTGTTGCAACGCTACGCCAAGCTGAACATTGCACCGTATGCTGGTTTCATCCAGCCTAAGCTGACGCCTGTGGTGAAGGACGGTAAGATTGTAGACGTGATCCTTACCTACCCAACCAACTTTACGCAGCAGATGCTGGAATATGGCAATACCTACAATCTGTTGCCGCATTACAACTAAGCCGTTTTTGGCCTGATTTTCAGGAAACAGCTTAAAAACAGGAAAGCGCTTGAGAGATTTCTCAAGCGCTTTTTCTTTTCCTACAAATTCGTTTTTGGGCTATTTTCCAAGAATTAGGCTAAAAACGGATACTGCTTAATCTACGGAATTAGCGCTAGAGACGCTCTTCAAGATTCTGGCCGTGACGAGCAATTGACCAACATGGCGCATGGTATGTTCTGCCGCGTGTACATATAAGCCAATGACGGTGGTGGGAATTTGGGCGCGCCCAATTCCACGAGCTTCTAAGAGGGTAGCTTCCTCCGTAGCCTTCAATTGAGCGATCGACTTTTCTACCTGTTTGTGAAAGGTCTCTATCAGTATTGTTACGGTTATGTCAGGATTCTCTTTTCCTTCCAGGCTCAAGTTATGTAATTGCGCCTCAGATAAGGGATGTGCTTGGGCATAGGTGAAGAGCCTGTCCAAGACGCCCGTGAGGTGCTGTAAATGAAAACCAACAGAGGCCACCCCACCCAGCCGTTCCCACAGTAGGTTCTCCGGGAAGGTTCTCATCTCTTTGTTGATCTCCTCCTCGGCTTGCAGCAGGGCATGGGCTACCGGTTGCAGGAGCGAGGGTACGCCGGGCAGGGCGCCGCGCTGCCAAACTTCTCTTTCGGGTGGTGCTGTCATGGGAACATATGGTAAAAAGGTAGCCCTTAAAATGGAGCAACCTATTTCCTTAAACGCAAAAAAGCCCCACCAATGGCGGGGCTTTTCTGTTTTTTATGATGGATTCAGTTATTGAATAAACAATCTGAATTCAGCACGTCTGTTTTGTGATCTTCCAGAGCTGGTAGTGTTAGGAGCAATTGGACGCTCTTCACCAAAACCTTCTGTCAAGATACGGTCAGAGCTGATGCCTTTCTTGTCAATCAAGTAAGACTTGGCAGCGTCTGCTCTTCTTAGTGACAACTCTTGGTTGTACTCGTTAGAACCAACGTGGTCAGCGTGGCCAGAGATACGCAAGTTGTAGTGCGGATACTTACCTAGCATAGTCGCCATTCTGTCAAGCGTGTTGAAAGATACTGGTTTCAATACGGCTCTGTTGAATTCAAACTGGATCTTAGGAGTAGTAGCCATGTACGTGCTGTCAGCAGCGTCTAAGCCTGGGCAACCCAAGTTAGCGGCAGTACCAGCTACATCTGGACACTTGTCTACGTCATCGTTAACACCGTCACCGTCACGGTCAACTACTACTGGGCAACCAGAAGCATCAACTCTTGTACCAGCTGGAGTGCCTGGGCACTTGTCATCTTTGTCAGCTACGCCGTCAGCGTCAGAATCTGGACAACCACGAGTGGCAGCAGGACCAGCCTGATCTGGACACTCATCTTCTGAGTCACGAACACCGTCATTGTCGCGGTCTGGGCAACCTTCTAGGGCAGCAGTACCCGCTTCAGTAGGACACTTGTCTAGGTAGTCAGCTACGCCATCACCGTCACCATCCAAAGGACAGCCTTTTTTGTCAACCTGAACACCAGCTGGGGTGTCTGGGCATTCGTCTCTTCTATCAGAAACACCGTCACCGTCTGTGTCTTTGGCTTTACCTAAACCGAAAGATAGACCGAACTGGTGCTGCAAATAGCGGTCATTCAACTCATCAGACTGCTCGTTAGAGATACCGTCTAATAGGTCAGTAGTTGGGTAGTTTAAAGTTGTTTGGGCAAATAAGCTGATACCGTCAGTGATTCTGAAACCAAGACCGGCACCACCCATGTAGTTCATGCGTAGAAGGCCTTCATCCCATTTCTCCTGACGAGTACCTCCAGGGATACCAACTGGCAGATACGCCTCAACGCTGGCGTACTGTAGACCAACACCGGCTACCAGGTACGGCTTCAAGAAAGACTCTTCTTTCAAGATTTTACCGTTGTTCATTTTTAATTTGAACGCAAGGTTGGCAGTACCAATCTCATCTTCAAATCTACCTGGTCCTAAACCAGTGGTTCTCCAAGTTACAGAAGGAGAGTCCTGCTCTAAGTTGAAATAGTTTAGTTGCAAGGCCACGTCAAACGACGGAGACAAGTAACGGTTAATGGCCAAACCACCTCCCCAAGAGGAGTTACTCATGTCCCAGATATCATTACGCATGTTGGTTCTAGCCTGATTGGCGCTTGCATAAAGCGATAGTCCCCAAGGCCGGTCGGCAGACTGTGCTATTGAATTGTTGGTAGCACCCATGGACAGCAAAAGCGCGCCTGCCAATGTTGCTTTAAGTAAGGTTCTTTTCATAGTTTTAAAAGTTGGAATATAGTAATATGAGCATGTTTACCCCAAAAGAAAGAAAATGTTTCCATTTCTTTGAAATAATAAATATTCCTAGTACGTAAGTAGCAGAGGGGCAGGTTATTAATTTCACTATTTATGTTCGTTGTCCAACTCAATCTATCACCGTCTTTCACTAGAAAAAGCCGAAAATAAAAACGGAGAGCCTTTTTGGCTCTCCGTTTTTGAATGGTCATCTTCAAATATGAATACTTAGACGTTGAATCTAAAATGCATGATATCACCGTCTTGTACCACGTATTCTTTGCCTTCTACAGACATTTTGCCGGCTTCTTTTATTTTTGCCTCAGACTTATACTCCACGTAATCTGGTAATTTGATCACTTCTGCTCTAATAAAACCCTTCTCAAAGTCTGTATGGATGACACCGGCAGCCTGTGGTGCTTTCCAGCCTCTTTGTATGGTCCAGGCTCGCACTTCCTTCACGCCAGCGGTAAAGTAGGTGATCAAATTCAACAAGGAGTAAGAGGCCCTGATGAGGCGGTTCAAGCCAGACTCAGTCAAGCCGTACTCGCCTAAGAACATTTCTTTTTCCTCGGCGTCTGTAAAGTCAGCAATCTGTTCTTCAATGGCTGCAGAAATCACCACCACCTCAGCATTCTCATCGGCTACGTGCTCTTTTAATGCGTCCAGAAATTTGTTGCCAGTCAAAATAGAAGCCTCGTCAACGTTGGCTACATAGATCACAGGCTTAATGGTCAAAAGCTTCAAGTCTTCTACAGCATCCAAGTCCTCTTCTGATACATCCAGGGAGCGGGCATTCTTGCCGCTTTCTAAATGTTGCTTGAACCGTTGCAACGACGCAAACTCCTTTTTGGCGGCAGCGTCACCAGACTTGGCGGTGCGCTCTACCTTGGCAATCTTCTTGTCAATAGACTCCAAGTCTTTCAACTGAAGTTCTGTGTCAATCACGTCTTTGTCAAACACGGGGTCTACGCCACCGGCTACGTGCACAATGTTGGGGTCATCAAAGCAGCGCACCACGTGAATGACCGCGTCTACCTCTCTAATGTTGGCTAAGAATTTGTTACCCAAGCCTTCGCCTTTGCTGGCACCTTTCACCAGACCGGCAATGTCCACAAACTCCATCACGGTTGGCAACACGCGCTCTGGGTGAACCAAACCCTCAAGAATCTGAAGGCGCTCATCTGGGACGGTAATCACGCCCACGTTGGGCTCAATGGTACAGAAAGGGTAATTGGCAGATTCTGCTTTGGCGTTTGACAAGGCATTGAACAGCGTAGATTTGCCTACGTTTGGTAAACCCACTATTCCGCAACGAAGTCCCATATTATAAGTGTTGGTAGATTATCTAAAGATTGAAAATTTGATCAGGCCCTGTTACCTTATTAGAAGGAGCAGGAATTCGCCTAAACGGCCGCAAATATACGGATTCTAGCGGTAATCTTTCTGGCGATAATAGGAGAGGGCGTTTTTGGCTTATTTTCTGGAAAACAGCTCAAATATGGAAACTGACGGGCATAAAAAAAGCTCACGCGAGGCATGAGCTTGAGGAGAAAGAAGGAGAGGTTATTCCCACTTCAGTTCTTCGTCTACGGTGGCGGTCTCTGGGGCCTCTTGTTCCAGGCGTTCCATGTCCGCTAATGCCTCTTCAGACAACAACTCACCTTTCACGTGGTCAATGGTGTCTTGTAGCGCCTCTACAAATTTGGCAAAGTCTTCTTTGTACAAGAAAATCTTATGCTTCTCATAAGAGTAGTTCTCATCTTTGAACTTACGCTTGCTCTCCGTGATAGTAAGGTAATAATCATTGGAGCGGGTTGACTTCACATCAAAGAAATAGGTGCGCTTTCCTGCTCTTACTCGTTGTGAGTAGATTTCCGCTTTGTCGTTGTTCTCTTCCACCATAACTTGAAGGGTTCCTTGTTAGTATTTGTTGGAGCCAATTTAAAGGAAGAGTTCCATTTTAAAAAATTTTAAAGATTAATTTTAATAGTTAAATTCGAATGTACTAATGTTCCAGTGGGACAGACAGACATGCTTAGAAAACTACTCTTTTTTTTGTTGGTCTTGACGCCATTTTTGGGCCTAGGCTACCAGCCGTACAAGCAATTGGGCAAGGCTACGTATTATGCCAGCCACTATGAAGGACGCAAAACCAGCAGTGGGGAGCGCTACAACCCAGACCTTCCTACCGCCGCCCATGCCTATCTGCCGCTTAACACTTATGTGAAAGTGGAGCACTTGAGCACCGGCCAGGTGGTGGTGGTTAAAATCAATGACCGCATGAGCCGCAAGTCTCCTTTTGCCATAGATCTCTCCAAATCTGCCGCCAAAGAGCTGGGAATCCTGGGGCCCGGTAGCATGCAGGTACGCATCACGGGCATAAGCAAAGAGGCCGCACTGGCGTACTGGGAAGGGGAGAAAGCCAAACATGAGCAGGATAGAAGTTGACCTGGAGGCCGTACGGCAAGTGCAGAACCTAGAGTTTTTGGCCAAGAAAATGGTGGAGGGCTTTATTACGGGACTGCACAAATCTCCGTACCACGGCTTTTCGGTTGAGTTTTCTGAGCACCGGCTATATAATCCCGGCGAAAGTACCCGTCACATAGACTGGAAGGTGTTTGCCCGCACCGAAAAACTGTTTGTGAAGCGGTACGAGGAGGAGACCAACCTGCGGTGCCAACTGCTGCTAGACGTGTCTGGCTCCATGTTCTATCCCATAGAAAACTACGGCAAGTTGTCTTACGCCGTCATGGCCGCGGCGGCTTTGGCCACGCTCTTACAAAAGCAACGCGATGCCGTGGGCCTCACTACCTTCTCAGACCATATTGAGTATCAATCGGCAATTAAGTCAACGGGCGCGCACCTGCACACGCTAATGCTCACATTGCAGCAGCAACTTAAAAAGGAGGCACCGCCGCAGAAACAAACAAGGGTAGCCGGTATGCTGCATCAGATTGCCCAAACCCTGCCTAAACGGTCTCTGGTAATTCTGTTCACGGACATGATGAGCCAGTTTGAGCAGCTGGACGAAATTTTCACGGCCCTGCAGCACCTTCGGCACCAGCAGCATGAGATTCTCATCTTTCACATCACCCACGCAGAAACCGAAGAAGAATTTCTTTTCCCAGACCGTCCCTTCACCTTTGAAGGACTAGAGGGAGGAGATAAAATAAAAGTGCAGCCCGCTGAGATCAGGGAAGCTTATGTGAAAGCCATGCAGCATTTCAAAAACGAGCTGAAACTGCGTTGTGGCCAGCACCGGATAGATTTGGTATCCGTGGACCTGCGGGAGCCTTTGGACAAAGTCCTTTACGCGTATTTAGTAAAACGTCAGAAAGTCAGGTAAGTCGTTTTTGGCCTAATTTTCAGAAATCAGCCCCAAAACGGTATTGCGTTCAATTAATAGTAGCTGCCAACTTCTTCCTAGTATTTTAAGGCTAAGAAACCGTGGGTTTGTCTGGGGTGTTGTTCAAGGATTGCCACAAGTACTGGCAGGCTAAGGTTCTATTAGGTTGCCAGTTTTGAGAAAGCGCTAGCATCTTCTTTTTGGCTTCTTTATGGGATTCCTTAAACTGGTACAGGCGTTTCATGGCATTATAAATACCCAGGTCGTCTACCGGCATCACGTCTGGGCGCTGCAAGGCAAACATCAGAATCATCTCTGCTGACCATTTTCCAATCCCTTTGATGGCGACCAGTCGTTCAATCAGTTCCTCGTCAGGTAGGTGCGCAATGTCTGCGTCTTCCAGAAGGCCATCCAGCTTGTGCTGCGCCACGCTTTTCACGTAGCCAACTTTCTGACCCGAAAGACCCACCGCGCGCAAGTCTTCTGTGGAGGCAGCTAAGACCAATTCTGGTTTTGGGTTGTTTTCTGGAAACAAGGCCAAAAACCGACTTTTGATGGTAGCTGCCGCTTTTACAGACAATTGCTGAGAGATAATTGAACTCAGCAGCGAATCATAGATGGGTTTGCGGTCCTTGGATAAGGTAATCTCCTCGCTTTTGTTCACAAGCTCCTGCAGCACAGGGTCTTTGCTGAAAAGTTGATTGGACGCCATGATTAAGTTAGATTAAACCTCTTTTCTTATCTCTTCTATAGGCCAAGGCAGTTCCCACTAATCCACCCAGTAAAGCGCCAATGATTAGAAACGGCCATTTCTTGGGACCATGCGGTTTAGCCTGGGGCGTGAACGGAACAACCACCTGCACATGGTGTAAATCTTCTAACTGTCGCTGCAGGGCTTCCTTTTTTCTGTACAAGCCCAAGCCTTCGCTAAACAAACCCTCGGGCTGGATGGCGTCTGTGGATCTTCCTGAACGGATGACCGCCAATTTAACACTGTCCAATTGCGCAATATCCCTGTCTATTCTAGAAATAAAGGAGGTGATGCGTTGCTCATGGGATTGCTTATACTGCTTAAAAAACTGGTTCTCTTCTACGTAACGCACAAGAGCCGTCTGCACGGTGTCAAAGTAAATCGGGTTGCGCACCGTCACGCTAAAGACAATGGGTTGCGCCCTTATGCCCAGTGAGTCATAATAATTGGTGAGATTTGTTGGTGGCAGTTCTATGGCCCCGATGCTAGAAATTTGTCCGGCAGCGGAAGGGGAGATGTGCAGTTTTCGGGCTAGGAATTCGGGACTTTGGTCCTCAATATCAGCTGAAAGTCGTTCCAAGAGCACAGATGAAATCATAGGATCCAGCGCGCCTGTGGTGACCACCATCTCAGAGATATAATAAGGAGTTCTGGATTTGTACTCATAAAAGGCAATTCCCACGGCAACAATCAAACAGGCCAGCACCAGCAGGATATTCCGGAAGACTACCTGAATTAAAACCCCAATGAACCGGAAGAAGCTTCTTAATAAGGAGAAGATATCAATGTATTCCCCAGATTCTGAAGGTGTAGGAGGCATAGAAGTTGGGTGGGTGCTCATGTGGGCATTGAATTAAGACCGGCTAAAATAGTCATTTTATATTATTCCCGCTTAAAGGCCTTTTAGTAGTTTTGTGTTTCGGTTAAAACAGTCTCCACCTCTTTTCCAGTCCTTTTGAAGCGTTTTCTGCCAGTACGTGTGCAAGGGTTGCTGATGAACCAGACCAGAAATCGTCTTTTTCAGAACTTTCTGTCCTTGTCAGTTTTGCAAGGGCTTAACTACCTATTGCCACTAGTGGTTATGCCGGTGCTCATGCAAGCGCTGGGCGTAGCTACGTTTGGGTTGCTCAGCTTCGCGCAGGCGTTCATTCAATACTTTATCATTGTTATTGACTACGGATTTGATTTGTCAGGCACGCAGCAAATTGCCCGTCACCATGACGACCCGCAAAAGCTGAGGGAAATCGTCACGCATATTCTGTCACTCAAGCTGCTTTTTTTTATTGTCTGCTTTCTGGTCTTGCTGGCCTTGGTGACCTGGGTTCCTATATTCCAGGAGAACAGATTGCTTTTTTTGGTGGCGTATGGCGTGGCTTTAGGCCAGTTGCTCATGCCCATTTGGTTTTTCCAGGGCATGGAGCGCATGAAATATGTGACCATTGTGCATTTGGTCGCAAAAGTTATTTATGCCACCGCCATTATGGTGGTAGTGCGCCAGCCCGAAGACATTTTGTGGGTGCCCCTTTTCCAGTCTTTAGGGATTATAGTAGCTGGTGGCGTGAGCTTGACCTTGATTTGGAAAGAATTTCACCTCAGACCCACGGCTGTCACTTTTTCGGGAATAAAGCACCAATTGGAGCAGGGGTGGTTTGTATTTATCTCCAATGTGTCTATCAGCGCCTATACCATTTCCAACACGTTCTTCTTGGGCCTATTGGCAGGTCCGGAGGCAGCAGGCTATTACTCGGGCGCCGAAAAAATTGTTAGGGCCGTTCAAGGTCTGTTCATTCCTGTGTCGCAGACATTGTTTCCTTACTTAAGCAAATTGATGCATGAATCTCAGGAAAGAATGGTAGCCTTGTTACGGAAGCTGGCTAGGTGGACCTTTGTGGGATCTGCGTTGGTGTCTGTTCTGATTGCCATTGCGGCGCCATGGCTGGTGAAGATCATCATGGGAGAGGAGTTCCTGCCTGTGGTGCCCGTACTTCGGATTTTAGCTGGTTTGCCATTGCTGGTCTGCCTGAGCAATGTGTTTGGCATTCAAGCCATGTTAAACCTGGGCTACCGAAGACAATTCTTTTACATCTTGTTTACTGGGAGCCTTTTAAATATTTGTGCAGCGCCATTTGTTGCCGAGCGCTTTGAATACACCGGAGTAGCCATTCTTTTAATGATTACCGAAGGCTTGGTGACAGCACTTATGTTTCTTTTCTTGTATAAAAAGAGGATTAAATTGTTGTAATTTATTATATTGGTAGTATGATCCTCCTTGGCCCTCATTAGGAGAGTAGCTCTAAAGTTTCTATAGTATCTAATTTTTGGCTTAATTTCCCCAAAACAGGTCAAAAACGGCCGTACAATATTTTTGTCGTTATCACGCGTTAATAAAGGCATTAAGAACTACCTGAATAGTTTGAGTTAGAAAGGCTGCTGTACTTATACAGATTGACCATGCAAGTCTATCAAAATCAGCGCAATTATTGTGGAGCCAGGATCCTAGGAGAGGAAGAAAAGCAGAGAACTTGTAGTGTTTATAGGTTTTAATAACCAATTTTGCCGCCTTATTATAGTAGTGTGGTAAATACTGTAGGCTGTTTTTTAGAGCTCAAAAAGTAGATCAGCCTAATTTTTTGATTTGAGGGAGAGCAGGTTAGCGTTTAAATAATTCATTACTCCAACTTAATTAACAGAGCCAAGTATATCGCCTTAAAATTTCTGGATGAAGACCATTGCCATAGTTGTCACTTATAACCGTCTTGAGCTGCTCAAGCAATGCGTCCGGTCTTTGCAAGACCAGACAAAGGCCGTGGACGCTATTCTGGTGGTAAACAACGGGTCTACAGATGGCACGGCAGAATGGCTGAAGTCGCAAAGTGATTTACTGGTACATACTCAGGAAAACCTTGGTGGGGCCGGCGGTTTTTATCACGGCATGCAGAAAAGCCTTGAGTTAGGGTATGACTGGAGCTGGTGCATGGACGATGACTGCGTCGTGGCTTCTACGGCCTTTGAAGAGCTGGACAAACACTTGCACCAGACCGGAAACATCTATGGCAGTGTTGCCATCAGTGAGACAGACAATCAAAAGTTAGCCTGGTATACCAAAGTGAAACTCAGAGGACAGTGGGTGACTACTAATGAAGCCAGCTGTCTGCAAGAAGAGGTAGTGGAGACCACGAGCATTCCCTTCTTAGGCTTCTGTATTCATAAATCCACCCTCCAAAAGATTGGCCTTCCCTTAAAAGAGATATTCATCTGGGGTGATGACGCCGAAATGTGCCTGAGAGCCCGTGTTAAGTATAATCTGCACTTGTTTTATGTAACCGGTAGCAGAATTTACCACCCGCAGACCCATTATGTGTCCATTAAGGTAATGGGGCAATGTGTAAAAGCGGTGCAGGCTTCTCCCGTGAAAAGGCTGTATGAGTACCGTAATAATGTGTTTCTGCTGAAGAAGCATTCTTCTATAAGTGAATTCTATTTTAAGTCTCTGCCAAAGATCTTGTTTAGACTGGTGCTGCAAAACGTCTTAATTGACAAAGACACTAGCTGGGCAGGCTGGAAAAAGCAAATAGGGGCCATACGCCAGGGCCTTGGCGCCAAGCTGGGTCAGATTAAAATGGAATAGCCCATGGAGCAAACCTTTAAAATGGGCTTTTATCTTTCCCAGCGGTTGGTTTTGCAAATTACTTTAGGAATCTTCTTCCTGTTACTCAACCTGCAAATGCTAAGCATTACCGGTTGGATGACCTTGGAGGACGAGTTTCAGCAGAAATCCATTGATACTATAAAAGGGTACCACGTAGGCTCTCTGCTATTTGTATTGTTCTTTCTTGCCAGAAGCGGAATCTGGCTACCCAAACTTCCTAGGTACGTGTACCATTTCTGCATCTGGGTGATACTCTCCTCATTAGCCTTATATGTGGTGTATGGCTTTAACAGCATGATTATTAATTACCTGTTTGCTTTCTATTGCCTAATCATTGGAGGTTTAATAGGTAGCCAGTTGACTAAAGAGGAAGTTGTCTCAGTTTTCAGGAAAGTGTCTTTATTGGTGTTTGCCATCATTGCGGTAAAGCTGTTTTATTACCAGGAAGAGGTAGTCCGGTTTTTAAAGGCACCTATTGGCCATCCTAACATTGAAACCCTGTTTGGCGGAGGTGTGAACCTGGAGGCCACTTGGGTGGCCTTTCACCTGGGATTCTTTGTGAAAAACCGCAAACTCCTTTTTTACTTACTGGTTCTATTCTCTTTAGGCCTAAGCATCTTGTATGCCTCTAGGGTTGGGGTGATTCTGAGTTTGCTGGTCTTTTTACTACGTTTTATGTCTGCAATTCCTAGCAAGGTGGAGCGGAGATACCTGGTGACTGGCATTGGCATTCTATTCTTGTTGGTGCTGGTGAGTGTAGATTTGGGGAAGGTTTCTCAGCAAATTTATGGCCTGAAGCGGTTCGCAGATTTTGGCTCCTCGCAAGACGCGGGCATGTCAGGTAGAAAGGCCATGTGGGAACATTTTCCGGCTGCCATGGCCCAAAGCCATTACCTGGGTTATGGCGCAGGTAATGCCATGCTGGGATTAGAAAACGTGAGCGGCATTGATTTCTCAGAGCAGAATGTCCATAATTATTACTTACAAGTACTTTTAGAGTTTGGACTGCTAGGGTTGCCGTTGTATCTGGTGATCGTGTTTCAATTGCTTAGACGAATACACTGGGCTAAACTAGCCGACCCGTTGGCCATCATCCTGCTTTGTTATTTTATTAGTTCGCTCATTCAGTTTAGAGGCGCTGAAAGTATGATTTGGCTGTACATGGGAATTTTCTTTATGCAATACCACTACAAGCCAGATACTTTTTCAGTTAATTCTTCAGTTTCCATAGCATGAAAGTAGAGATTGCGGTTGTCATCCCGTGCTATGACAATCTGGAAGGTCTGCAGAAATCTGTTGGTAGTGTCCAATCGCAGCGTCCAACGGCCGTGGTGGTGATAGATGACGGAAGCCAGCCGCCCATCCAAGCGTCCCAGTTATCGCCTTATCTTAAAGAACAGGTGGCGTTGCATGTTTTGACGAACACCGCAAATGCAGGGATTGAGGTATCATTAAACAAGGGTTTACAATTTGCCAAGGATGAACTTGGTTGCCAATTCATAGCTAGACTGGATGCGGGAGATACCTGTCATCCAGATAGGTTAGATCTTCAGGCAAAATTCTTGAAGGAAAAAGAAGAGGTTTATTTGGTTGGTTCCTGGGTAGACATGGTAGATCCTCAGCAAAAGCATCTATTCACGTTTACGGCACCTACGCGGCATGAGAAAATCGCTTCTCAAATGTACATAGCCAATTGCTTTTTGCATCCTTCGGTAATGTTCAAGGCGGCCGCCATTGATACACTTGGGTATTATTCTTTAGAGTATAAAGCCGCCGAGGATTATGAATACTTCTTTCGGTTTGTAAAAAAGTTTAAGGTAGCCATGATGGACCAGGTGCTCCTAACCTGTGAGCACCATCCCAACGGTATTTCCATGACCAAGCGCAACATCCAGATTAAAAGCCGGAACAAGGTAATTCTCCATTATTTCAACTTCAGCCTACCCGCGTTTATAGGGCTTGTGAAAAATTGCGTATTTTTAATGCTGCCTTATAGTTGGATCTCCTGGGCGAAGAAAAAGTTATACTAAATGCGCATTGTACACATTGCTGAGACGCTGGGAAGCGGTTTACTAGAGTACGTCATTCAAATTACCCGGCATTTACCACAAGATGAGCATATAGTTGTTTTTGGCAACACCTTAGACGGGAGGCCAGCAGATGCCGTTGTGCTTCAAGATTTCAAGGATAAATTTCCTCTACCAAATGTGCAGCTGTTTCAATGGAAAGAGGTGCAACGCGAGGTAAAGCCTTTCCAAGACTTAAAAAGCATTCTTAGCCTACGCCGACTTTTAAAAGACATAAGACCATTTGATGTCGTGCACCTACACTCCTCAAAAGCAGGATTTATAGGGCGGCTGTTGTTTTTTCTGGACAGAAGAAAAGAGAAGCTCTACTATACACCCAATGGCGCCCCATTTCTGCGCCTGGATGTGACCTTGGGTAAACGGAAATTCTTTGCGCAATTAGAGCGTTTTGCCCATTCCATGTCAGGGCAGATTCTCTGCTGCTCCAAATCAGAATTTGATGCCTATGTGGAGCAGGGCATGAAACCGTTGGGGTTCCTGAACAACGGTACAGAAATCACCAATCATGAGCCTAAGCTAAATGATGTGGCCCATCCTAAAATCACGGTCTGTACCACCGGTCGCTTGTCCAACCAAAAGAACCCGGCATTATTCAACCAGATTGCACATGCTTTTGTAGGGAATCCCAAAGTAGAGTTTGTCTGGATTGGCGAAGGAGAATTAAGGTCAGATATTACAAGTTCTAACATTAGAGTGACTGGATGGTTAACCAAAGAACAGGTGCGCGAAGAGCTTGTAAAAAGCCAGGTTTACCTTTCTTCGGCGCTATGGGAAGGATTGCCATTTGCGGTTTTGGAAGCCATGAGTTGTGGCAAGGCCTTGCTTTTAAATCGGGCTGTGGGCAACGTTGATTTAGTGCAGGATGGTAAGAACGGCCACTTATATGACAATGCCACCCAAGCCATCAGTTTCTTAAAGGAATGGCTAGATAATCCTGAAAAAATTACCCAAATGGGAGAGGCCTCTTTGCACCTGTGTGCCAGTCAGTTTAATGCGCAAGCTAACTTCTCCAAGATGAGAGCCCTTTACCAAGGTAACTTGGAGGTTGTTGAAAGGTAAAAGAGTAAAAAGACGAAGGTTAAATCCTCTTTAGGGTATTACATAAATAGATTGAGTACACAGAGCATGTTGGTTCAGGAAGGGGCGGAGAAAATGGCGCGGGTGAGAGGTCTCCTCTTAATAGGCTATACCAGCACTTTGTTGCTTCCATTAGCCTCCATTAATCACCTTTTTGCAATACTACTACTAATCCCCTGGATGGCCAGTTCTGCTAATGCGACCATCCATGTCAAGGAGTTTTTGTTTGGCGCCAGGTATAGGGTGTATCAAGGATTCTTTCTGTTATTCCTATTAAGTGCCCTCAGTTATTTCTATTCTTCTAACAAAGTAGACGCAGCGTCTGCCTTAGCCGTGCGGCTGCCGTTTCTATTGTTCCCGTTGGTGTTTTCCAATTTTAAGGTTTCAGAGAAACAACTCCACCATTTGTTAAAACTGTTTGTCTACCTCTGTGCGGCGGTCAGTATGGCTTGTTTGTTCTACCGTGTGTACACCTTCCTTTACATAAACCATGACGCGAACTATTTTTACAACGAAGGCTTAATCAGCATCACCAAAAAACGAGTTGTCTTCTTTGGGAGCTATGTCAGTTTCTCCATCTTCATCTGTGGCTATTTTATTTTAAGTAATGCCGTTAAGAAAACAGAGAAATGGGTTTTAGGGGCTGTGGCGGTGTTCCTTTTTCTAATTTTATTCTTGTTGGCCGTCCGGATGGTGCTGTTAATCACATTGGCCGTGGGCATGGCAACCCTGTTTGTAAAATTGATGCAACAGCGGAAATATGTGATGGCCGGGGCAGGCGTCTTCTTGATTTTGGCTGGTTTTGTTGGCTTGTTACAATTGTTTCCGCAGACAAAATCAAGGTTTGAAAGCATCGGCAACGTAGAATACTCTTTCTCTAACCAAAACAAACTGGACCATTTTAACGCCGCCAACCAAGCCCAGAACTGGAACGGGTTAACCCTACGGCTGGCTAAATGGCGATGCGCTTTAGATGTGATTGAGCAAAATCCTTTGCTGGGAGTGGGTGTTGGGGATGTGAAAGATGAGATTGTACAAGCCTACCAAGCCAGAGGGTTTATCTACGCCGTCCAGAATAGGTTTGACCCGCACAATCAGTTTCTGGAAATTACCATGGCCATTGGGTTTATAGGACTCATGGTGTTTCTGTGGTTGCTGGTAAAATCTCTGCAGCTATTCTGGCAGACCCAGAACTGGATGGCAATGGTGTTTATGGTGTTGCTGCTTTTCAGTTCCATGACAGAGTCACTGCTTAGAACCCAAGAGGGGGTGGCTTTTTATATTTTTTTCTGGTGTTTATTTGTGGCATATTCCCTCTCTACACCAATGCCGCCCGTCAAAGAAAAGATTGTATGAAAATAATAGAATGCCCTAGAGATGCCATGCAAGGTCTACACGACTTTGTACCTACGCCCTTAAAGGCCCAATACCTGCAAGCTTTACTGGATGTTGGTTTTGACACCCTTGACTTTGGCTCCTTTGTGTCTCCCAAAGCTATTCCGCAGATGCGGGATACCGAGGAAGTTTTGGGCATGTTGGACCTTTCTACTACCAAAACCAAACTGCTGGCCATTATTGCCAACGTGCGGGGCGCACAGCAAGCGGTGCAGCACAAACAAATCCAATACCTAGGCTTTCCTTTGTCTTTGTCAGAGGAGTTTCAGCAACGCAATACCAATAAAAGCATTGCAGAGGCTTTGGAGGAAGTGGAACAGCTACAGAATCTGTGTGTGCAGCATGGAAAGGAATTGGTGACGTATTTGTCAATGGGCTTCGGGAATCCTTACGGAGAGCCTTGGGGACCAGAGCAGGTGAGCACCATGACCGAAACGCTGGATAAACTGGGCGTAAAGATCATTTCTTTGTCAGATACCATTGGGGTGTCTTCGCCTGAAAACATCCAATACTTGTTTAGCTCTTTGATTCCGGCATTTCCGCATATTGAATTTGGAGCCCACCTTCACACTAATCCCACCACTTGGCGCGAAAAAATTGAAGCAGCCTATACTAGCGGTTGCCGCCGGATTGATGGCGCTTTATTAGGGTATGGTGGTTGTCCCATGGCCAAGGATGAGCTGGTAGGCAACATGCCCACAGAAAAGGTGCTGTCTTATTTACAAGAGAAAGAGGTACCTTTGGGTTTAAACCAGCAGGCGCTGCAAAGAGCGCTCACGCTGGCTACTTCTGTTTTTCAAGTACATTAAGGTAAGATGGCAAAGCCTGTTGTAGATATATTCATTCCCTGCTTCATAGACCAATTGTTTCCAGAAACTGCCTGGAACATGGTGAAACTATTAGAAGCACTGGGCTGTATGGTCAAGTACAATACCAACCAGACCTGCTGTGGCCAACCGGCGTTCAACGCGGGTTTTCAGAAGGAATGCCGCCAGGTGGCTGACAAGTTCCTGGAAGATTTCTCTAGCGAGCAAAGTGATTACATCGTGGCACCCTCGGCGTCTTGCGTAGGCATGATCCGGAACGCCTACGCCGACATCTTTGTGACTTCCTCAAACTTTGTGAAATACCGCACCATGGAACGCAAAGTGTTTGAACTCACCGAGTTCCTCACTGACATCCTGCAAGTCACTCATATTCCTGGCGCAAAACTTCCGGCCAAGGTAACCTACCACGATGCCTGTAGCGCACTGAGGGAATGCGGCATTAAAGAAGGTCCTCGCCAACTGTTAGGAATGGTAGAAGGATTGACGTTAGCAGAGATGCGCGAAACCGAGACTTGTTGCGGGTTTGGAGGCACTTTTGCCGTGAAATTTGATGCCATCTCCGTAGCCATGGCCGAACAGAAGGTAGAAAATGCCTTAGCCACCGGAGCAGAATACATAGTTTCTACAGACACCAGTTGCCTCATGCACCTGGAAGCTTACATCAAGCACAACAACAAGCCTATCAAAGTCATGCACATTGCAGATGTCTTGACGCAAGGCTGGTAATTTCCTTACATAAATGAGAGCGCCGTTTTTTGCCTGTTTCACTGGAAGCAAGCAAAAAACGGCGCTTTTAATTTACTTATTGTCTGTCAGTTGATTATTAGTGTCACATCAGCATTCTAAGTAAAATTGGCCTGTTGAAATAAGACCTTAATCTTGCTTGAAATGAAAAAGCCTCTGGTTCTGTTTTTAGCCTAATTCCTAGAAAAGAGGCTAAAAACAGAACCAGAGGCTTTTGATTTAATCCTCTCTTACCGAATTACTTATCCAAACCCACAGAGCTTGCTTTGATGCGCTGCTTAAGACTGTCTGACGCGGGTGCCAAAGGCAAGCGAACATGGGCACTGCAAATGCCTACTTGCTCTAAGGCAAACTTCACCCCAACCGGGTTTCCTTCTTCATACATCAAAGGGTTCACTGCCAGGAAAGAACGCTGCAAAGCGCCGGCCTCTTGGTAATTACCTTCCAACGCCAGTTTGGTCATCCGGCTGAATCTTGCCGGGAAGGCATTGGCCAGCACCGAGATAATGCCGTCCATGCCAATAGAAATCATAGGTACGGTTAACATGTCTTCGCCACTGATGACCAGAAAACCTTCGGGCTTGTCTTCTACAATGGCCATGCACTGCTCCATGTTGCCAGAGGCCTCTTTAATACCTATGATGTTGGGATGTTGGGCCAAGCGCAGAGTGGTAGCCGCTGTGACATTGCTCCCGGTTCTGCCAGGCACGTTGTACAAGATCACAGGTACAGGACTAGCATCCGCCACGGCAGTGTAGTGCAAGTAAATCCCTTCCTGGGACGGTTTGTTGTAATATGGGCTCACCGACAGTAAGGCGTCTACTCCAGACAGATCAGCGTTCTTGATAAGTTCTACAACGGCTTGGGTATTGTTCCCTCCAATGCCATATACCAAAGGCACGCGGCCAGCAATCTGCTTCTTGGCGAAAGCTAACAACTGCTTTTTCTCCTCAGGCGTGGTGGTGACAGATTCGCCTGTGGTGCCGTTCACTACCAAGTAATCTACGCCGTTGCTTAGGTTGTATTCTATTAATCGCGCGAAGGCGTCTAAATCTATGGAATGGTCAGCTTGAAAGGGAGTGACCAAAGCCACACCTGTTCCTCTTAAAGATTGCATGCGTTTGTGACGTTAAGTAATGATTGTGCTGCCCAAAGGTACAAATTTGACTTCAGAGAAAGTGACAAAGCCTTTCCATATTTCACTTGGGGCAGAGGGGCTTACAGGTTCTTGCTTTCCACCCAACGCATAAACTCCTCCCGGTAACTGTCCCCAATCGGGATTTCCTGGTCTTTGATCTTGATGCGGCTTTTCTCAATGGATTCAATATGAGGCAAAGAGACAATATAGGAACGGTGCACGCGGGCAAAGGTATGCTCTGGCAGTTTCTCCATGATTTTGCCCATGGACAGCAGTGTGATGATCTTCTTGGCGGGCGTATGGATAATCACGTAATCTTTGAGGCCTTCTATCAATAGGATGTCTTTAAAGTTTATCCGCAGGGTTTTGTAATCTGCCTTTACAAAAATGAAATCCTCGCTTTCTTTACCGTTAGCACCGTGCTGTCCTGGTTGTAAAGTAACCTGAGGTGCAAGTAGCTGTGCCCAGTCATGTACCTTGTTCACGGCTTTTAGAAAACGCTCAAAGGGGATAGGTTTGAGAAGGTAGTCTACGGCATCAAGCGTAAAACCATCTAGCGCATATTGCGGGTAGGCCGTCGTGAAAATCACGGCGGGTTTCTGTGGTCCCATGGCCTGCAATAGCTGGATGCCGGTCAAATCTGGCATTTCAATGTCAAGAAACAACACATCAACCTGTTGATTCCGCAAAACGCTCATGGCCTCTAAGGCGCTGGAGCAGGTTTGGAGCAAGCGCAGATAGGGTACCTTGCTGATGTAGGATCGCATCAGGTCCAGGGCCAGGGGTTCATCATCTACGGCAAGGCAAGTCAGTTCCATACAGAAAGATAAAGATTCTTACGTAAGGTTGGAAAGGGTAAGCGTAGCCGTAAATTCTTGGCCTACGGTCTTAGTCTCAAACGTGTGTGCATGCGGGTACAAAAGAGCTAACCTTCTGCGTAGATTGCCTAAACCTAAGCCGCCATAAACTTCTGAAGGCGAGTTAGCTTTGAGCGAGTTACTTGTGGTAAAAGTTAACGTATTTCCATTTACCTCCAGCCACAAATGCATAGGTGCTGAGGCCAGTCCATGCTTGAACATATTCTCCACCAACGGCATCAACAACATAGGTGGAATGGAGAAGGAAGTACAGATGTCTCCTTTGATTTCCAAAGACAACAAGGATGGATCTGTGAGCCGAAGCCGATGCAAGTCCAGGAGATTCTGCAAGTGTTCTATTTCTTTTTCAAGGGGCACCAATGTGGTGTTGGTCTCATAGAGTTGGTAGCGCAGCAGCAAGGATAGCTTCATGATGGCGTCTGGGGTGTTGGGGGCCTGCTGGTACGCCAAAGAATAGATGTTGTTGAGCGTATTGAACAGAAAATGCGGGTTTACCTGGGCCTTTAGCAATTCCAGTTCAGTAGCCATGTGCTGATGCTCCAATTCTTTGCGTAGTCGCTCATTCTTTAAATAATCTCCCGTCACCTTTAAAGCCGAACTCAAGAATATATTCATCAGTCCCATAATGCTTAATTGCAGCATTATCCTGAAAAACGTGAACCTGTCCGGGAATTTGGCCAGTTGCTTGGCTAACTCTGCATCAAAGGCAGCGAGTTGCTTGAATTCAAATAGTTCTAAAGGCGCCCTAACAGCCCCAAAAACGGCCAAAGAAACGAGCACCGCTACCGCATATAAAACCACCTTGTCTTTGGCCAGAATCTTAGGCACCAACAGAAACCAGTTGAAGTAGAAAAGGCCAATGTGGAAGAGAAACGTCTGCGCTTTGTCAAAGGCCCACCATTGCCACGGCATTTCTGAGTATTGCAGGTTGGAATAAACGATATTGAAAACAATGAGTCCAAGCCATAACAAGACGTGGAGCATAAGAGGCAGACGATTCTTCATTGTTTTTTGGGAATTAGGCAAAAACTACGCAAACATAAGAACTCGTGCGTGATTACTATCCTAATCTAGACCAAAGCCCCAAACACCTAGACAAACCCGAATCTGCCAGTAAAGGAGGTGTTCGTCTAGAGGAAATGGCTGTTGGTATAACTTAGTTGCAGAAGCTTATTGAAGGCATTTCATTTATATCCAGTTAAAGGCCGATGAAAGATTCGCCTTTATGAAAGCAGATATAACGCAAAGGCTATGAAAATTTTATTTGTGGTGGTGATAGGAATCTTTCTTGGTTGGTTGAATGCCAAATGGGATGTGCAAGGGCAAAAGATCTTAGCCCTGCATCAAGAAAGAATAAACCCAGCCGTTGTCCAGAAGGGTAATCAAGTCTTTTGCCAAATAGGAAAGGCATGGTTTTCCTCCCCGTTGATTTGGCCGTTTTAAAAGGTAAAAATTTATTAGTGAGCTCAATAAACTTTTCAGTTAGACGTTGGTTGTATATAGTGACAGTAAATAAGGTTTAGTTTTTGTTTAGTAGCGGAAGAGCGAGGGATGGATCCCTCGCTCTTCCGTTTTTAGCCTGTTTTGCCGAAACCAGCCTAAAAACGGAAGGCTTGGAGATGTTTTGATATGGAATAGATTAGGCAATCATCAGGTTAAATTCTTCCTCCGTAATAATTTTCACGCCAAAGGATGTGGCTTTTTCCAATTTGCTAGGGCCCATCTTGTCGCCAGCTACTAAGAAGGATAGTTTTTTAGAAATGCTGGAGACGATTTTTCCACCGTGGGCGATGATGGTGTCCTGCAGTTCATCTCTGGAATAGCCGGTAAACACCCCTGACACGACAAAGGTCTGTCCTGCCAACTTATCTGAGGCGGGCTCCACTACGGCCAGTTCCCCTAAATCCAGTTGCAGGCCGTGGTGTTTCAGGCGCTCAATCACATGCAGGTGTGCCACATCCTGGAAATATTCCCGCACCGAGGCCGCAATTCGCCAGCCAATCTCTGGGACGGCAATCAGTTCTTCTTCTGTAGCGGCGTGCAAAGCGTCAATGTTCCTGAAGTGCTGAGCCAACTTCTGGGCCACCGTGTTGCCCACAAACCGGATGCCCAGAGCAAAAAGCACGCGGTCAAATGGAGCCTCTTTGGACTTCTCCAACGCTTTTAAGATGTTGTCTACCGTTGTCTTCTGGAAAGTGACTACGCGGCTCTTGCCGGTTTCTTCATTGACAAAGGTCTTCTTAAGCCCGAAGAGTGTGTCATACGTGAGGTCATACAGATGGTCGGGGCTGGTCACCAGGCCTTGTTCCACCAACAATTCAATCTTGCCCTCGCCCAGGCTCATGATGTTCATGGCCTTTCGACTAATGAAATGCTCCAGCTTGCCCTTTACCTGCGGCGGGCAGCCTTTCTCATTGGGACAATAATGGTTGGCTTCGCCTTCTGAGCGCACCAGGGGGGTGTTACAAGCCGGGCAGACCGTAGGGTAAACGATGGGCGTGGCAATTTCCGGTCGAAGTTCGATTTTCACGGCCGTCACCTTCGGGATGATTTCGCCGCCTTTCTCTACCATCACGTGGTCATGCAGCATCAATCCCAGGCGCTCAATCTCATTGGCGTTGTGCAAAGAGGCGCGCTTGACGGTAGTGCCTGCTAGCAATACTGGTTTCATCAAGGCCACGGGCGTCACTGCCCCGGTACGTCCCACGTTGTATTCTATGCCCAGTAGCTCCGTGACGGCTTCCATGGCTTTGTATTTATATGCCATGGCCCACCGCGGACTTTTAGCGGTGTACCCCAATTCCTCTTGCTGGGCATAAGAGTTTACTTTGACCACGATCCCGTCTGTGGCAATAGGCAGTTCAAAGCGCTTGGTTTCCCATTCTTGTATGAAGGCCATTACTTCTTCAATGGTGCTGCATTTCTTCCAGGTAGGGGACACGTTCAATCCCCAGCGCTGCAGGGCCTCCAGGCTTTCAGAATGGCTCTCAAACAAAGTAGGCGTACTCAACAAACCATAAGCGAACATGCTCAGGCGCCGGCGGGCTACTTCTTTAGAGTCCTGTAATTTTAAAGTGCCAGAGGTAGCGTTTCTAGGGTTGGCCATCAGGGCCTCGCCAATTTCCTCGCGCTCCTTGTTCAGTTCCTCAAACACATGAAAGGGCATAAACACCTCGCCACGTATTTCAACTTCTGGGGGTACATCCTGGCCCTGAAGGTGCAAAGGCACAGTCCGGATGGTGCGCACGTTGGGCGTGATGTCATCGCCACGGGTGCCATCGCCGCGGGTGACGCCAGCCGTTAAGGCACCGTTGGCATAGGTGAGGCTCATGGCCACGCCATCAAACTTGAGTTCGCAGACATATTCTACCGTGCCGCCAATGACTTTTTGCACCCGAGCGTCAAACTCCCGCACCTCTTCCTCAGAGTAGGTGTTGCTCAAGGACAACATAGGGTATTTGTGCTTGACCGTAGGGAAATTCTTGGTGATGGTCCCACCCACACGCTGGGTAGGAGAATTGTCTGATTTATATTCTGGATGCGCCTCCTCTAACTGCTGCAGTTCGGCGAGCATCTGGTCAAACTCATAGTCAGAGACTTCAGAGACGCTGTTCTGGTAGTACTGGTAGTTGAGGTAGTTCAGGCGGCTGGTCAACTCTAGAATGCGGGCTTGTATGTTCTGCTCAGGCATGGCGCGGTGGTGGTTTTATCTGGGGTAAAGATATGGAAAACGGCCAAGTGGTAGGATAATTTGCCCTGTACATTTAACCCAATTCTCAAAACCCAGCTTATGGCAGATTAACCGTACCTTTGTAGGTATACAAGCATCTCATATATGTCATTTGCCAACCTGGGCCTATCGCCTGCCTTACAGAAAGCCGCCGCAGCGCAGAACTATTCACAAGCCACTCCGGTGCAGGAACAGGCCATTCCGGCGGTGTTAAAAGGAAAGGATTTGCTGGGCATTGCCAAGACGGGCTCGGGTAAGACGGCGGCCTACGCCTTGCCCATGCTGGACCTGCTGCAAACCAACCGCGCTTTCAAAAATAGGTTTGTCAAAGGACTGGTCTTAGTGCCTACGCGTGAACTGGCCCTGCAGGTAGGAGAGGTGTTTCTGGGATTCAGTGCGCACATTGCCATAAAAGTGAAGACCCTGGCGGTTTTCGGGGGCGTGTCCATCAACCCGCAGATGATGAAGCTGCAAGGCACTGACATTCTGGTGGCCACGCCGGGCCGACTGTTGGATTTGGTAGAGTCTGGCGCGGTGCATTTAAGTGACGTTGAAATGCTGGTCTTGGACGAGGCAGACAAAATGCTAAACCAGGGCTTTGAGGAAGAGATGCGTCAAATCCTGAAACTGCTGCCCAAAAAGCGCCAGAACCTATTGTTCTCTGCTACGCTGGACAACAAAGTGAACGCCATCCAGGAGACCCTACTGGTGAACCCGGTGGTGGTGGAAGTAAAGGAAGAAGAGAAGCCCGAAGAAGAGTTGCAGATCAAAGAGTTAGCGTATATGATTGCTTCAGAAAAGAAAGGGCCGTTTTTGCGTTACTTAATCAAGCAGCAGAATATGCAGCAAGTGCTGGTCTTTGTGTCTGCCACCCAGCGCGCCGACCATCTGGTGACCAAACTTGCCAACAACGGCGTTAAAGCGGTAGCTTTGCACAGCGGGAAAAGCCAGGGCGCCAGGACCGAGGCGCTGGCCTTGTTCAAGAAAGGCAAGGTACCGGTTCTGGTAGCCACAGACTTGGCCGCCCGTGGGATAGATGTTCCTGTTCTACCGCACGTGATCAATTATGATTTACCGCGCTCCTCCAAAGATTACATCCATCGCATTGGCCGTACGGGCAGGGCAGGTGAGACCGGCGAAGCCATCACTTTGGTCACGCCCGAAGACGCGCACCATTTCAAAATCATCCAGAAGCAGACTAAGCGCGTAATCCCCACCCAGGAGACCGAAGGAATTAACTTAAAAGGTTTTTAACCCAGACATATTATTTTAAAGTAAGAAGCCCGTTTTTGGCCTGTTTTGATGAAAACAGGCCAAAAACGGGCTTCTTACTTTAATTATGAAATGGCTTATGGATTAGTAGACCAAATACCCGCATCCTTGATGAACACCCTGCGGTTCAGTTTCAGTTGGCATACCAAAAACTCCGCGAAGTCCTCGGGCTGCATTACTTTCTCTGGGTTACCATCCGTGAGTTTAAGTTCTACGGCCAGGTCGGTGGCCACGGTGCTGGGGGTGAGGCTGGTCACCCGAATGTTGTGCTTGCGCACTTCCTGCATCAAGGACTCCGTTAAGCCAATCAACCCGAACTTAGAGGCGCTATAAGCACTGGTCATGGCGGCGCCGCGCTGCCCGGCAGTTGAGGAGATGTTCACAATGTCACCGGTCTTCTTGGAGATCATGGCCGGCAAAACTGCTCGGGTCACGTAATAAGGCCCCATCAAGTTCACCTTGATGATGTTTTCCCATTGGTCGGGTTCCAGGTCCAGGAACTTCCCGAAGGTGGCTGTACCCGCGTTGTTGATGAGAATATCTATAAACCCCAGGTCCTGCGTCACCTGCTCCACGGCCTCATTCACGCTGTTGATGTTGGTGACGTCTGCTGTAACCACGGTAGTGTCTACACCCAAGTCTTCAATCTCTTGCGCCACTTTCATGAGGTCACTTTTGGTACGCGCCAGCAGGGCCACGTGCACGCCTTCTTGTGCCAAGGCTATGGCGACGGCTCTTCCTATTCCTTTTCCGGCACCCGTGACCAGGGCCGTCTTTCCTTTCAATGATTCCATAGTAGTAAGCGTTACTTGTCTTGTCTGTTGGCAATCCTTCTGCCTAATAGGTGACAGCAGATTGCTCTAAGATTAACGGGCATTTTTGG
This sequence comes from Rufibacter sp. DG15C, assembly GCF_001577755.1. NCBI lineage: Bacteria > Pseudomonadati > Bacteroidota > Cytophagia > Cytophagales > Hymenobacteraceae > Rufibacter > Rufibacter sp. DG15C. Next base: position 3,663,087 of record NZ_CP010776.1, on the reverse strand, counting down.
GTGAGGTTGGAGCTCCAACCTGCGGAGGGGCAAGACCTAGTCAAGATAAAAGAGAAAAAAAGGGTGATAGATTGTTTTCAAAGGAGGAGCTTGTGTCTGTTTTTAAGCTGATTTCTTAAAAACAGCCTGAAAATGAATTTGGGTTTTATTCCCCAGATAGAAATGCAGAACCTGAACTGGAATGAGGCGTAGATGGAGGCAAAGTATTTCTCAGGCAAATAGGGTAACGCATTGCTTAACTGTTTTCAGGAAAAAGGAGAGAGAAGTCAATGCCTAATTGGTTAAAATTTAAATGCGTACCTTACGTCAGGCAGGGGAAACCTGTCTTTCAGTTTTTGTAAGTTAAATCCCCCACTTCATGAATGCTCTCCTAAGAAACAACGTCACCGTAAAAGGCAATGGCCAGCAGGCAATTTTGTTTGCCCACGGGTACGGCTGTGACCAAAATATGTGGCGCTATATCACGCCGGCCTTTGAGCAAGAATACAAAGTCGTCTTGTTTGACCATGTAGGTTTCGGGTCAGCGGACACAAGCAAATATACCGTTGACCGGTATTCCTCCTTGCAGTCTTACGCCGTAGACGTGCTGGAAATCTGCGAAGAGCTAGAGCTCACCAAGGTCATCTTTGTAGGCCATTCGGTGAGTGCCATGATTGGGGTATTGGCTTCCATTCTAGACCCTGAACGATTTTCCAAACTGGTGTTGATCGGCCCATCGCCTAGGTATATCAATGACGAGGATTATGTGGGCGGCTTTTCACAAGAAGACATCAATGGCTTGCTTGACACATTAGAAAGCGATTATCTGAGCTGGTCGCAGGCATTGGCACCCGTGATTATGGGCAACGCAGACCGTCCAGAACTTGGCCAGGAGTTGACGGCGTCTTTCTGCAAAAGCAATGAAACCGTGGCCAAGGATTTTGCGCGCATCACGTTCCTTTCAGATAACAGAGACGATTTAAAGAATCTGGCGGTAGAGGCGTTGATTCTTCAGTGCTCTGAAGATGTGATTGCTCCCTTGCCGGTGGGTACTTATATGCACCAGCAAATGCCTAAGAGCCAGTTAAAGATCTTAAAAGCTACCGGCCACTGCCCCAACCTGAGCGCCCCAGAAGAAACCATTGAGGCTATCAAGGAATTTATTTAGGTTGTAAGTACCAGACCCAAATAAGGTAAGCAGCAGCAAGGAGTATACACACATTTTAATGCAGAAGAAGGAATTGAAGAAGGCCAACGGGGACGTTTATTTTGAAGCCGAGAGGTTGCCAGATAATTCTTACATCTTAATTAATTGGATTGGTACCCAAACCCTGGAAAGCGTGGTGATGGGCGGAAACCATGTGCTGGCCATGCTGCGCGAAAAACCTTGTATAGCCGTCATCAACAGTAACCAAGAATTGGTAGGCCCCTGGGATGTGGCGGTGAATTACCTGGCCAACAAATGGGCGCCGGCCGCCCATGCGCTAGGGCTTAAATATTTCGCGCATATCATATCACCGGGTATTTTTGGCCAGCGGTCTTTTGAGCAGTTTGAGAAATCTGTCTTAGTCCCCCTGACCGTTAAACAATTTGAAGGCAAACCAGAGGCCGAAAGGTGGCTCTCAGAGCAAGAATCTATAAATACCCTTTAAAAATAAAAAAGCCGTTTTTGGCCTGATTTCTAGGAATCAGGCCAAAAACGGCTTTTTTTTGTAAGACCAATTAGTAATGTTTAACTGGTTCTTTCTCTTTTAGAGATGAGCTCTAAGCCTTTCGCTTTTTTGCCTTTCTTGGTGTAAAACTGAATCTTTACCAAGCCGTGCTCTGGAGAGAAATATTCCTCTACCGTGAACACATCCTTCAGCGGTAATCCCAGCGCATCAAACGTTACTGAATATTGGTAGGTGATCTTGTAACAGTCAAAGCTGCCCGCCGGCGTTTTGATGGCCTCCTTGGCAATGACCTGTCGGTTGCTGGCAATCATGACAATGCGCGTGATGTTTACCTGTGATGATTTTACCCGCACATCCAAACCTGCGTTTGGCAGGCTTTGGCCCACGGCAAGATTTAAGGGGTAGGCTATGTCTTTCATGATGAAATCAAACTCTTTGCCGTCAAAAGTCCTCAGGGCTTGTTCGCGTAACAGGAGCTTCGCATCCAAATAGACGGAGTCTCCGGTGCATTTAATCCTAAACTCCTCCGCGGTGGCGGGTCGTTTTTTGTGATTGATGCGCGCACTTTTAAAATCTATTTGGGTTACACCGGCCTCTGGTGATGTCTGCTGCATGACCATGTTATGCAAAGTGCCTTTGGCTCTGCCTTTGTCTGTTACCTGGTATACAAATTCAGAATTTTTAGAATATCCGAAGGGCTGGCTGCAGTTCACGGTCTGGGCGGTGGCAGCAGGAGAAATAGCATAAACGGCCAGGCTGAAGCAGTAAATAGCTATGCGTTTAAAGAGTCGTGTCATGGTAGTCTGGTCACCAAGGCGTACTTGGTTTGATTTGTGGCTAATACGTAGGTTAGACGGTCTAGGATATGGACGCACCTATATAGAACCCTTCTTTTGTAACCGCGTGTCTTACAGGCCGTATTTTTAAGACCATTTCAACTTACTTGTATGCCTGATTCTACCCAATCCATTCAAAAGTTCTCTGAGCTAGCCGCTGTCATTCTGGACAAACTAACAGCTGCAGACATGGAAGCCTCTTTTCAGTTTGAAGACATCTCTGTCCAAGGCCCCGGTGCCCAGGGAACCCCAAGCACGTGGCGTCTCAACGGCCGCCTAACCATTAAGACCAGCTCTTCGCGCGCCGAGCACTCATGAAGGTAGGAGAAAGAACCGTTGAATTGTCGGCTCAGCTGTTAGTAGGCATAGGGGCTGATAATGTGATGGTAGTAGCTGAGGAGAACTTTGTCCTGATCAACTTCATGGATCATGCCGCCCTGGAGCGCGTAGCCGACAGCTTCAAGTCTGGTCCCTCTAAAAGCCCTTCTGGGGGATTGAACGCACTATTTGACAAAGCCCGCGAAATAAACCAAGTCATCTTGGAGTTAGGTTTAGTAGTGGATGTGCGCGTCAATAACAAGACGTATGTGGCGTTTGGCGAAGGCCCGGCTCCCCGGTACGCGGTAGGCAATGCGCTGTTTGGCAAGCTGGGTTCCTTCTTTAAATAGGGGAAGTACTGCTAGCGTTAATGGCACGCTAATAGAAGTTTTGCCTATTTAGGACAGGCCATGCAACCCACCAGAAAGAATTTGCATCTATTTAGCGTAAACCGTTAAACATTTGCCTCATCCTCAGGGTATTAAAGAGTACACAGTCCCTAGTACGGGAGGGGATGGGTGTGACCCAGTAGATAAGACCAGATGAGATCTGAGAACCAAAATAAGATAGGAGCAGGCAAGTCTTCCAGGTTTGAGAAGATTGAACGAATACCGCCACTCAAGATGCTTTTGTACATGAGCATGGCCGGCATGGGCATTCTGTTCCTAGTGGTCATCTTCCTGTTTTTGCACAGAGTCTGGTCCATGCCTTTCTCCTATAGCTACCACCTCCCCAAACTCTTCTCGCTTAGCACTGTCTTACTCCTTTGTAGTGGCTTTTTCATCCATTACGTGCCCATGTTTTACAAGCAGGACAACCTGCATCAGTTAAAACGCAACATGCGCTGGGGATTAGTGCTGGGAATTCTGTTTACCCTGTCACAGGTGGTGGCTTGGTACGAGATGACCAAAAGCGGTATTTATTTCTCTGGTCAGGCAATTGGCACCTACTTGTACCTGTTATCTGCCATGCACTTGCTGCATTTGGGCGGTGGTTTGACCTTTCTCTCAGTACTATACCTAAAAGTGAACAGAGCCGCCATAGACCCCATCCGGCATTTGGTGTTCATCCGGGACCCTTTCCGGCGCATGCAACTAGAGATTTTGCGCACTTACTGGCATTTTCTGGATCTGCTATGGCTAGTGTTATACTTTGTGTTCGTTTTTGCCCTATAATCCAGAAAACAGGTCAAAAACGGAGGCTTTGATTTAAATTGTTCCCTGCGTCACAGGAGCCAGTAGCCTGAAACCGTTGCCGTGCACATTCACAATTTCTACTGAGGCGTCTCCTTTAAAGTATTTTCTGAGTTTGGTAATGAACACGTCCATGCTGCGGGCAGTGAAGTAATTATCCTCTCCCCATATTTTGCTCAACGCCACCTCACGAGGCAACACGTCATTCATGTGCTGGCACAGCAATAGCAAGAGTTCTGCCTCTTTGGGGGATAATTTCTGGGTTTGCGCACCATCTATGATGAGCCTGGTTTTGGCGTTGAACTGGTAGCGGCCAATTTGGTACTCAGTAAGGGTTTGCTTGCCAGAATTGGTGCCAGAGGCCTGCTTGCGCTGCAAAATGGCTTTTATCTTGCACAGCAGGATTTCTGAGTCAAAGGGTTTGGTGATGTAATCATCTGCGCCAATCTTAAAGCCTTCTAGCATGTCTGCCTTCATGGCTTTGGCCGTTAAAAAGATGACAGGCATCTGGGCGTTTTCTTTTTTAATGTCGGTGGCCAGAGAGAAGCCGTCTTTTACCGGCATCATTACATCCAGAATACAGGCATCAAAAGATTCTTTTTGGAACGCATGGTACCCTTGCAAGCCATCTGTGCACAAGGTCACGTCATAGTCATGCAATTCTAGATAGTCTTTTAAAACCATCCCGAAATTGGGATCATCTTCTACCAATAAAAGGCGGGTGGCAACCGATGGATTCATAAGCAATTAATTAGAAGATGTTGACTCTGTTTGGCTGGGAATGGACACGTCTGGGTAGCCATAGGGTAAACTTACTCCCCGCGCCAAGCTCGCTGCGCACATGGATGTTACCGGCGTGGGCCTCTACCATGGTTTTTACATAGCTTAAGCCCAAACCAAACCCTTTCATATTGTGCACGTTTCCGGTAGGCACGCGGTAAAACTTATCAAAAACCCGCTGTTGGGCCTCCCGAGACATGCCTAATCCCTTGTCCTCTATCATGATATGGACGCCATTGGCCACAGAGGCCGTCTGGATTACAATCTTTGGAGCCTCAGGAGAATACTTATTGGCATTGTCCAGCAGATTAGCAATCATGTTGCATAAATGCTCTGGGTCAGCCTGAATAATGGGCTGATCTGCCTCCAGCTTTAAATCCAGTTGGCCTTGGCGCTGGGCTATGTGCAACTGGAACGGCTCAATGGCTTTTTGGATAAGGGCATGCACATCGGTTTCCTCTAAGGCCAATTGTAGGTCATTGCGCTCCATTTGCGCGGTCTGTAGTACTTTCTCTACCTGGTGGTGCATGCGTTTGTTCTCATCTTTGATGATGCGCGCATAGTAATCAATCTTGGATTCGTCTTTGCGCACTTTAGGGTTCACCAGCGCGTCCAAGGCCAAGGAGATGGTGGCAATGGGGGTCTTGAACTCATGAGTCATGTTGTTGATGAAGTCGTTCTTGATTTCTGAGAGTTTCTTCTGCCTCAGGATTGTATACAGCGTGAAGGCAAACGTGAGCACCATGACCAACGTGAACAGCACCGAGATGGAGGTAGGCAACAACATGCTTTGCCACACATAGGCGTATCTGTTGGGGAACTCAAGAGTAAGAAAGCTGGGCGCAGATAAAACATCGTTCGGGAAAAGGCGCACTTTGTACTGTTGACCCTCTGCCAATCTAGTGTTTGCCGGTAGGGTGGATGAGGTTAACAATACACCGGGCACCGAGGTGTTGTTGTCGGTTTGTATCAGTTTAAGATGGTAAGGCGTTAAAATATGACGGGCCTTTAGTTCACTGGCTAACAGCTCTTTCAGCTGTAACTGTTGCAAGCGTTCTTGTAAGGGCTTCTCTTTGCGCACATACTCTACCGCCATCTGCTGTATCACTTTTTCTAGTCCCTTTTCTGCTTTGACAGTGGCAGCCTGCTGTTTGGCCTTTTGGGTTAATTGAGCAGTGACTATTCGTTGTTGCTCCTGCTTTGGCGCAGCCTGGCTTTCATCTTTCCACTTAATATAAACTGGAGTTGGAGGCGCACTTTCATATACATTTGTCCTATAAGCCTTCTTCTTGACAGAATCATAGGGCATACCAAATGCTATTTTGGTGCCTTGCGGCAAAATACGGAGGGTGTCTGTGTATATGTTTATGACTTTGTCTTTTACATGGACCGCCCTGATGTCTTTGGTCGGGATACCGCGGTAAATGTCAAAGTCCCTCCGCCGGATAGTAGAGTCATTGGCCAATCTCAGCAGCGCGACTGAATCTGTCCTTAATTTAAAGAAAGACCGATTATGGCTTTTGGCTAAAAGTGAGTCGGCTTTTCTGGCTTGGGCGCCTAAGACTTTCCAGACAATGACAGAATCTGCCTTGGTGTTGCCAAAGATATGGGCAAAATTCAGGTTAGCGCTGTCTATCTTGCTGGGCCTTAAAATCAAATGGTTTCTTCCTCCACCTCGGGGACCCGTGTGGGTAAAATTCTGAGCTGTTGATTTGCCATTAGTGGCTGAGGCCCTTACTATTGGATGGTCTATGGACGTGATGTAGGTGCCGGCAGAAACGTTTACAGACTGAGTAAAAGGGACAGGGGTTTGAATACTATTATTGACTTCACTGACCACGTAAGTAGTCGCGTTCTGGGAAAAAGGGGAAGTGGAAATTGGTTTAGGTACCTGATGTTTCTGGGAAGTCCTTTTTTCAGTTGTAGGGACTAGGGGTTTCTCTGTTTGGCTAGGCTCTAAAACTGCTTTTCTAATCTGAGGCGCCTCTTCCTTTAAGAACTGGATCTTTTCCTGGGTCTCTAGTTTATTGGCCACCTGTAACAAGGCATCCTGTACGTTTCGGTCAAAAACCTCAGCCTCCAGGCGCAGGCCATGGTGGATCCAATACACTTGAAACGCAATCAAACCCAGCAGGGAGACGCTCATCAAGGCAATGACCAAAACCAGTGTTTTCTTTCTCATCTCTACAAAGATACGAGCTATCTCAGGCTCAAATAAGACTTTAACTTTTCCTTAACAGACATTAACAGAGCCTTAACCCATTTCTAAGAACAGAGGCAGTAATATTGTGCAGGTCAATCCATTATACACCTCTAATATACCTAGATATGAAACTGAAACCAACCTTCACCTCTGTCTTCCTGGGCCTACTGGCCTTAGGAGGGCTTTCAAGCTCCTTGGCCATGGCTCAAAAGAAAAAGAAGGCCACAGCCCAGGAAAAAACCAGTGTGCACATGTTCAAAGAGCATAATGGCAAATTGGTAGAAGTAGACACGCTGGAAACCTTAACCCCAGAACAACTGGCCAAGCACAAACGCTTTTCTGAGGTATATACCAAGAATCCAGAAGCCTTTAAGCACATGATGATAAGGCCGTCAACACTAGAAGCCGGAAAGGCATTGCGGGGACAAATGTGGCTTTCAGAAGACTCAACCAAGGAGCGAACCGTTAAGCTTAAGATCGTCAAGAAGGAAGGGGAGCAGTACTTTGCCTTGGACACTACCTTGGTAATTCCGGCAGGAGTCTCTCAAAGAACAGCAGTGAAGAATTTGAACCTAGACAGCCGGTCCATGAAATCCTTGGGGGCTAAACCGATTGCATCTACAGGCATGGAAGGAGCAGGAATATTTGATAAAGTACGAGTGCTTCCGCTGCATGGGAATGACTCCTTGCGCACGCTTCTATTTAAATCAATTTCCTCAGATTCTGTCTTAAAATTAGCAGATGGGCAGGTGCTAGTAAGAGGTAAATCTATTGAAAAATGGGTGACCAGTCTAGATGAAAAGGGAGTTCCTCAAAAAGGACACACTTTTTATTTAAGAAAGTCGCTATCCGGCGATTCTTTACTACATGGTAGAATAATGCTGCACGCCGATAGCCTTCTTCAGATGCATGGAGACTCCGCTTTTAGGCTTAGGGACTTCTCCGTTTTTAAGGATTCAACTGGTGGTGTCAGGGTTTTCAGGATAAAAACCAATGGCGCAGAAAAGGAGGGAGCCAGATTCCAAGGATTTAGTCCTGGGGATGGGGAAAGGCATCAAATCATTATCCTGAGGTCCACCAAGGAAGAAGGCAGCAAAAAAAGATTGAAAGCAAAAAGCTCTAAAGAGTCAAAGACTGGGAATGACCTCAAAGTTACCTTGTATCCCAACCCCTCTAGTGGCCGGTTCACCGTTTCCTTTCAAATAGACAAGAAATCTGAGACCAAACTACGCGTGGTGGACAGCACTGGTAGAACAGTTTTGGAAGAAGATGCAGGCATGCAAAAAGGAATGTTTACCCGAGAGCTGGATCTGAGTAGGTTTGGCAGAGGCGTCTACATTCTTCAGATTCTAAGCGGCAAGAACGTTCGCTCAGAAAGAGTAGTGGTACAATAGTTTAATTAGTCTTTAAACAAACAAAGCCTGGCATTAGCTGGGCTTTGTTTGTTTAAATATGATCCAAGATTGCTAACTTGGTGTACCACTTTTCACCTACCAGCTGTTCTGCTATGCATCCTTCTTTTAAAACCATTGAGTTGGTCCTTTTCATGTTTTGTTGGACTAGTGCCCAGGTCATTGGCCAGACAAAGCCATTGGAAGAACATTCTTGTGCCGCAGCTCGCATTAAAACAACCACTGTGCTGTTGGCAGATGGTATTACGTCTGCAAACCACAATTTTTTGATGAGCCAATATGACGTGCACTGGTATAAACTGGATTTGGGATTGGAGCGCAATGCCCTAGATGTAAGCGGGCAGGTAACCATCACTGCTACGGCCTTGGTGCCGCTGTCTAAGTTTGCGTTTGAGTTGCATCCAAATTTATTGGTTTCAAGTCTAAAAGTGAATGGAGTAGAAACATCTGTGCAACGGCAAGCAGGCGAGGCCGTGGCCGAACTGGGAACCGCCTTGCCGAAAGACGCAAAATTCACCGTCCTAATCACATACGGTGGGAGAGCCCCCTCAGGAGCCAGCGCCGCCATTGGCAACGGTTTGAACACTGGCATAGCCCAACCTTGGGGAAGTCAGGTGACCTGGTCCTTGAGTGAGCCTTTTGCCGCATATGAGTGGTTCCCGGTAAAGCAGCTTTTGGCAGACAAAGCAGATTCTGTGACTGTTTGGGTGACCACAGACGTGACTAACAAAGTAGGTTCAAACGGTTTATTGCAAAAGGTATCGCCAATGCCCAATCAAAAACACCGCTATGAGTGGAAATCTAACTACCCAATTGCCTACTACTTGATTTCGGTGGCGGTGTCTGACTATCAGGAGTATTCATTCTCTGTCAATTTGCCTGGGGTGCCTCAACCACTCTTGGTACAAAATTACCTATACAACCCACCTACTGTTTTAAACAGTTTTAAATTCCAGATTGACCAGACAGGGCCATTGTTACAGACGTTTTCTGACCTGTTTGGCACCTATCCATTTGCCAAAGAAAAGTATGGACACAGCATGGCGCCCATTGGCGGTGGTATGGAGCATCAAACCATGACCACGCAGTCCACTTTCACTTTCACCTTGACGGCTCATGAATTGGCGCACCAATGGTGGGGAGATGAGGTGACATGTCAAGACTGGAGCCACATCTGGCTCAACGAAGGCTTTGCCTCTTACTCTGAATACTTAGCCTTACAGAAACTAATCCCCTCAGATGCGAAAGGATGGCTCAACAATGCCCACCAAAGTGCTGTGAATGCACCACAAGGGTCTGTGTTTGTGAAAGACAGTACCAACGTGAATCGTATTTTCAACTCGGCGCTGTCTTACAAAAAAGGCGCCTTTGTCTTGCACATGCTACGGAAGGCAGTCAAGCAAGACGCCGTATTTTTTCAAATACTAAAAGAATACAGACAAGAATATAAATATAAAGTAGCTGACACCAGAGACTTCCAGCGGGTAGCGGAAAGGGTAAGCGGGCAGAATCTGCAAACCTTTTTTGACCAATGGGTATACGGCGAAGGGGTTCCCATTTTTGATATCTCTTGGGCGCAGGAAGGCAAAGACGTGGTATATAAAGTAGCGCAATCTGGTTCCAGCCCCGCCACAGCCTTCTTTAAAACAGATGTAGAGTATCTGATTTCTACAGATGTCACAGATACCTTGGTTACTTTTTCCCAAAATAAGCCAACGGAGATTTTTAAATTCAAAGTGCGGGGAGCCATTCAAACTATCCAGGTAGATCCAAATCAGTGGCTGTTGGACGTGTTTCGATCCAATCAAAAGGACGTAAACCTGTTGTCTGAATTGGCTTCTAACTTAGTGGTATACCCAAATCCTACCACTGGAAGGCTTTTCTTAACAGAGGCAGATGGTAGTTGGGAGGAGGCGGTTATTATAGATGTGCTGGGAAGGAATTTGCGGAAAGTAGAAATTAGTCAAGGAGTTATTGAGGTGGCAGGACTGCGCGCAGGCTCCTATTTACTTAGGTTAAAAAAGGGAGATTCGTATAGCTTTGTCAGGTTCGTAAAAATTTAGGGCCAAATTAATCCAATGAATTTTCAAGAATTATTCAACAAAATTCAATATTTTCAGTTTAAAGCTTTGCAATGATTCTCTAATAAGCTAGGACGTTTTTGGGTTATCTTCCAGAAAACAGGCCAAAAGCGACACTTTCACTGGTTCATTGCATCTGTTATTACCTTCTTTCTCTGGGTGTTAAGTCTGGAGTTTCCCTTAACTTTTAAAAATTGAAGTATGACTACTGAAACTGCTTTTGAATTAGAGATAAAACACCGCTTGGTGGACGAGTGCATACGCTTGCAAACTGATTTTGTGGACAACGCTCGGTACGCCATGCAAGAGGCCCAGGAAAGCGCCAATGACAGTCAGGGTGCCATTGAAGATAAGTTTGAATCCTTTAGAGAAGCCTGCCACATTCAGCGGGACATGTTTGCGAAGCAGTTAGACGAAGCCATTGGGAAGTTGAGCATTCTCAAGCGCATTGTGCGCAATAAAGTCAATGATGACATCTCACTGGGATCTGTGGTGCATACAGACTCTCAGAACTATTTCATTTCTGTAAGCTTAGGTGAAGTGAACATTGACGGAGAGAAGTTCTTTGCAATTTCTCCGGCTTCTCCGGTATTCCAGGCCATGGCCGGCAAGGTAAAAGGAGACACCTTTACGTTTAGAGACAAGCAGATTAAAATTATTGATCTTTACTAGGAGCGTCTACATACCCCTATAACAGAAAAGGCTCCCAAATTGGGAGCCTTTTCTGTTATAGGGTAAGGACTTTTTATTGAACGCGGGTCCAGGTTTGGGATCTGCCAATCAAAGAGATGCCAATATAGCCTTTCACTTCTAGCTTGTCTTTGCCAAGAATCTTCATGTAAGAAGAATAGGTTTTCCCTGACTTAGGATCATAGATGGTGCCATCATCCCATTTGCCGTCTTCATCATACTCAAAGCCTTTCAAGAACACAAGACCCATCACGGGGCGCTTCTGCAATTTAGGATCTGGGTTGAACTGGTCCACCTTTGGCTTGCCATCTCTGTTAGGTTCTTTCAACCAAATAATTTTACCGCAAAGTCTGTCTCCGCATTGGTAGATTTCAAAGCGAGCCTCTTTCTCTTCATTGGTCCAAATGCCAATTGGCGAATTTTTCTGGCCGGTGCTTTTTTGTGACCATCCTAGCGTTGCAAGACAAAGGAAGAGCCCAAGTAAAAAGAACTTTTTCATATTGGTTTGTTTAGTTTGTTGTTTTATAGGGGAATATATGCAATAAATGGTCCAATTCCATATGTGATGCTAGCATACTTTATATTTTGTATAAAAATAACCGCTTCTTGCCCAAAAATAATTGGCTGAAAGTAATGGAAATGGCGTAACGCTCCTACTACAATCGAATAGGTTTTAATCAGAACTTATACTACTTAAATCTTTACTGCAGCCGCTTTATCTTTTGTTGCTACAAAAGTTGAAGAATCACAGGCAGTAAAATTGTCTGAGTTTTCGTGGTCACGCACCGTAGGAAAATTACCTTTTTGTAGAGGGATTAATTTTTTTATTCTCAGTTATAGGCACTTAGAAAGTTGATCGATTTTTTAGCATTTCTTTTGAACTATCACGCCTTCTTTTAACTTTATACAACGGAAGCGAGTGCTCCGGGCCCAGATGGAAACCATAAGTTATTTGGATGTACAGACGGGTTTATGTTGTACTTAAAGAAAGGAGGTAAAAGTGTCTAATCCCAGTAAGAATGTATCAAGCCTAGCTCATGTATCAACCGTTAATCGTGTTGAAGCTTGCTAAAGACTTTGGTCTAACTGGCGAATCCGACATGAGGTAGCCAAGCACTTGCGGGAGGCAGTTCCTTCCTGTGTCGCTTGATACCATTTCAAAGGATTCCGTACCCGGCTACTGCAGTGGCCGGGTATTTTTTTGCCTAAACTTTTGAGACGCTAGCAGTAAGAAAGATTTCTATTAGGTTAAATCCTGGCTGCCACTAAATAGCAAGTACCTCGTTTTTGGCCTGTTTTCTGGAAAAAAGGCCAAAAACGGGGCTCGATTATTCATTAGAACCCGAGGTCTTCTATTAAGGATTGGTTTAATTATAACAGCCTCCTCACGTCTAAGAAGCGTTTCTCATAAAGTGTACCTTTTACCTCGCTTACCTTCACGCCGCCGTTAGAAGAGGAGTGGACAAACTGAATCTTTTTTTCGGGGCCAGACATAACTATGCCCACATGGCCTGGCGTCCGGTCTTCTACGTTGGTACCGGTAAAAATAAGCAAGTCTCCTTTGCGGGCCTGGTCTAAAGGTACTGAGACGCCTTCTTTGGCTTGCAAACTAGATCCATGCGGAATGTCTACCCCAAATTTCTTGTATACATAGGTGGTGAATCCAGAGCAGTCAAATCCTTCCTCCGTGGCACCGCCATAATTGTATTCTACCCCATAGCGCTGCAGGGCAAAGGCTACAATGCTGTCGGCTTTGTTAGCGTAGTTTCCCTCCAACACGTCCAATGACGCCCGGCTGTCTGAGGGTGCATGCGCCGCCGAGTCCTTATGAAATGCCTTGTCTCGTCCATCTTTGCTGGTACGCGTAATGAGTGCGGTTTTATCTCCAGATTCGCCGGTAAATACTTTCACTAGAAGTATTACTAAGAGGGCTATTCCAAACCCAATCCATATTTTTTTCATGACAATGTCTTTGGCCTGCATACGTTGATGGAGAGGGGTAGTTGGCGCAGGTCACGTTTACCTTGGAAAACCCCACTTTTAGCCGTATTATTCGGTTTCAACCCAAACTAAAACCTTCCTTTTACATGATAAGAAAATCATTGAGCTGGTGTTTCTGCCTACTAGTACTGGTAGCGTTGGCGTTCACCTCTTCCCAGGCTTTTGCCGCACCCACTATCTCGTACCAGGTCTCAATGCCAGAGCCCCACACGCACTACTTTGAAGTAGAAATGCGCCTCTCTGGCTTTAAGAACAAAAACCTGGATTTAAAAATGCCCACTTGGGCACCGGGTTCTTACCTCATCAGGGAATTCTCTAAGAACGTAGAGGCATTTGAGGCTCTTTCTGGAGGCTCAAAAATACCTGCCACCAAGATCAACAAGAACACCTGGCGCATTGCCAATAAAGGCAAGGACCTAACCGTGCGCTACAAAGTGTACGCCTTTGAGGTAAGCGTGCGCACCAGTTTTGTGGATGCCAGCCATGGTTACATCAATGGTACCAGTGTCTTTATGTACCCAGAAGGCCATAAAGATCTGGGCTCAACCGTGACCATTGTCCCCTTCAAGGGGTGGACCAAAGTGTCTACCGGTTTATCCTCAGTGGCAGGGAAGGAGTTTACCTATCAGGCCCCAGATTATGACGTGCTGGCTGACTCCCCGTTTGAGATTGGCAACCATGAAATTTTTACGTTTGAGACCAACGGCGTGCCGCATGAAGTAGCCATGTACGGGGACGCCAACTATGACCCCAAGCGCCTGATGGCTGACATGAAAAAGGTCACAGAGGAAGCGGTGAAAGTCTTCGGGGAATTGCCCGTGAAGCGCTACGTCTTCATCGTCCAGAATTTGCACAATGGCGGCGGTGGATTGGAGCACTTGAACTCCACCACCTTGCAGGCAACCCGCACCACATACGGCACCGAGCGGGGATACAAAGGTTTCCTGAACCTAGTTGCGCATGAGTATTTCCACTTATGGAATGTGAAGCGTTTGCGCCCAATTGCTTTGGGGCCGTTTAACTATGACGCTGAAAACTATACCAACATGCTGTGGGTATCTGAAGGGTTTACCAGCTATTACGCTGACCTTTTGGTGAAGCGCAGCGGTTTTACAGCAGATGAAGAGTTTTTGGATGACATGGCCTCTGGTATCACCAGCGCAGAGAACTCCCCAGGCAACAAAGCCATGTCGGCAGCAGAGTCCAGCTTTAACGCCTGGATTAAGCAATACCGCCCAGATGAGAACTCTTACAACACCTTCTTGTCTTACTACAGCAAAGGAGCCATTTTAGGCATGCTGTTGGACCTTGAAATAAGAAAGGCTACCAATGGGTCCAAAGGATTGGATGAGGCCATGGACGCCTTGTATGATGAGTATTACAAGAAAAAGAAGAGAGGCTACACAGACAAAGAATTCCAGGAAGGCATGGAAAAATTTGCCGGCCATTCCCTAGACAGCTTCTTCCAGAAATACGCCTACGGGGTGGAGACTCCTGACTACAATGCCTACTTTGCAACGGTTGGGGTAGAACTGGTGGACGTGAACAAGGGAACCAATAACCCGTTGTTAGGCGCCGGCATCTCAATGGCCAGTGGCAAACCGGTGGTGACCAGTGTTACCCGTAACGGAAGCGCCTGGCAAGGGGGCTTGAACGTTCAAGATGAGATCATAGGGATGAACGGCTACCGCGTGACAGATGACCTCAACAAATCCATTCCGGCATATGAGGTAGGTGACGTGATTGAGTTGGTGATCAGCCGCTCAGGTCAGTTAATGATTCTCCCTATTAAACTCCTGAAAAACGAGACGGTGAAATACGAAGCCAAAATTCTTCCTTACGCCACTGATTCTCAGAAAAAACAGCTGAGAGCCTGGTTGGACGCCAAGAAATAAGGCTAACCTTCTCACATTTAGGATTAGTATAAAAAAGAGAGCGGCTCCCTGGATTAGGGAGCCGCTCTCTTTTTTAGTTTTTGGCCTATTTTACAGGAAATAGCCTAAAAATAGACATTAATTAACGCGGTGTAGTTCTACCTCGCGGGCTGGGTTGATGATCAATGGCACCTTCTCCACCTTTACAGAGCTGGTATCCAAACCAAACCATTTTCCTTCTGAGGTGGTGAACTGCTTGACGTTAAAGTAAGATTGCATGATGGTGTTTTCCCAGAAAGGAAGGTCGTTCTCATAGCTCAGGAATTTCTCCAGCACTACAAACCTAAAGTCACCAATCATGTTCTGCTCTCTCAACGAGCTGTAACGGCTGGTAATGTCTACCTCTCCGTTCTTCACCAAGTCTTGCACCACTTTCCTGAAGAACAAATTGATGCGCTGCTCCACCCTAAACCCCAGCCTGAAATCAATGCGAACCACATCCTGCGCCGCCAGAACATTCACCTTGTATTCCATGGTGTAGGGCTCATCCATGGTTTCTACGTGTATAAACCAATAGATATCCGCGCGCTTGGGCCTCTTCTGGAAGATAGAGTAGATGATCTTTGACTCAATTTCTGAGGTACGCTCGGCACTGGTCATAAACACCAAATGCGTTGTGTATTTAGGGATGGATTCGTCCTCGCTCAGTTCGCGCAGCATAGGCACGTAGTCTTTCAGCTTCACGTATTCTGTCAGCCTGCGCTTAATGTAAAACGCCTTCAGCCAGATATACATGATGGTGATGAGCAGTAAGCCTATGGCCAAGGACACCCAGCCACCATGTGGGAATTTGATAAGGTTGGCCACCAAGAAGGAACCTTCAATGCACAAATACACCACCAAGAATAGAAACACCCACAGTCTGGCTACCCGCTTGGTTAAAAGGTAGTAGCAAAGCAGGGTTGTGGTCATTAACATGGTCATGGTGATGGCAAGCCCGTAGGCCGCCTCCATGTTTTCTGATTTCTTGAAGTACAACACCACCGCCACGCAGCCCAACAATAGAAGCCAGTTAATGCTTGGCACATACAATTGGCCTTTCACGTTGGTAGGATAAATGAGGCGCACCTTTGGCCACATGTTCAACCGGATAGCTTCGCCGATCAAGGTAAAGGAGCCAGTGATAAGGGCTTGACTGGCAATTACGGCGGCAATGGTAGCAATGGCAATCCCTATGATCAGAAACCAGTCTGGCATGATGCCATAGAACGGATTAATGGTAGAAAGCTGCGTGAGTTTTTTGCCCTCATACTGCATTAACCAGGCGCCCTGGCCCAAATAGTTTAAGAGCAGACAGGTTTTTACAAACACCCAGCTAATCCTGATGTTTCCTTTTCCGCAGTGACCTAAGTCTGAATACAAAGCCTCAGCCCCCGTGGTGCATAAGAATACCGCTCCAAGAAGCCAGAATCCGCCGGGGTAGTTAACTAATAGGTCATAAGCGTAATACGGATTGAATGCTTTTAATACCTCTGGGTGCGCAATAACAGAGCCAATGCCTAAGATGGCCAACATGCTAAACCAAAGGAACATGACAGGCCCAAATGCCTTTCCTACTATTTGCGTTCCAAAACTCTGCATCAAGAAGAGTACTGCCAATATGCAGATGACAATAGGAACGGTTGGGATATGAGGGTAAAGGATTTCCAAGCCTTCCACCGCCGAGGAAACAGAAATGGGAGGCGTAATAATCCCATCGGCCAAGAGGGCACTACCACCTATAATGGCCGGAACAACCAGCCATTTAGCATGCCGGTGCACCAACGCATATAAAGAGAAGATGCCGCCCTCGCCTTTGTTATCAGCTTGTAGGGTAATGGTGACATACTTGATGGTGGTTTGGAGTGTCAAGGTCCAGATAACACAAGAAATGCCTCCATAGACCAACGTGGCATTGATAGGGGTGGAACCTATAATAGCCTTCATTACATAGAGGGGAGAGGTTCCAATATCGCCGTAGATGATACCCAAAGCGATCAATAAACCTCCGCCGGTTATGCGGTTGGCAGAATGGCTGTTACTACTCATAAGTTTCTTTCTAGTGAACCGCTTCTATAAGCACCTTAACCAAATTGATTGAAGCTATGATATGCCAATTGGCCAGCAGCTAAAAATACGGTTTGAGGCTCTTCTGAACGCGGCGCCAAAATTAGCAGGACATGGCCAATATCAACTAGATTGCTCCATATATTTTTAAGACTTTCATCTAGTTAGGTTTAATTAAGATGCAAGGAATGTTGTTTAACCAATTTTAAACTTTACTTAAGTAGGATATTTGTATGATGGATAGTTTTATAGAAAGACAAACTTGCAAAATAGGATTGTAAATCAGTACATTAGAATACAGATGTGTCTAGTCCCCGTAAGGCACAATGGTATAATTTAAAGTATATTCTATAGAGAAAATTTTATTCAACAATGTTAAAGTTTGAAACGGACTTCTATCAGGTTGCCCTGGATGAGTCTCAGCAAGTGGCCCTTCTTCATTGGAAGAGAGAGGTGGCGTTGCCTGAGTTTCAGGAAGGAAGCCTAGCCTTGCGGGAGGTGATTCGGGAACATCAATTATCGCGCTGGCTCATTAATTCTACTTACAAAAGTTTCTTAAGTCCAGAAGCCGAAGAATGGTTAAACGCGACCATGTTTACTGCCAATGAGGCAAAGTTGCAGCAGCACCAGATAGCGTTTGTCATGACCGAGGAGAAATACCAGGACATGGTGCATGATTACTCCTTGCTGCGGGCCAGCCATAAGAACCTGCCTATTGAAATAAATTACTTCACTAGCATTGAGGAAGCCCTGCACTGGTTGGTACACGAACAGCCCATGTTGTCTTAGCGTAAAGGATTTTATCTTATAAAAGAAGAGGCCACCTAATCATGGGTGGCCTCTTCTTTTATAAGATAATTGTAGTGCTTAGTGCACCTGCAACAACTCTACATCAAAAATCAAGGTGGTGTTAGGTCCAATGTCTCCACCGGCGCCTCTTGGCCCATACGCCAAATCACCAGGAATGTACAGTCTCCACTTGTCACCTTCTTTCATTAACTGTAAGGCTTCTGTCCAACCAGAAATCACTCCGTTCACTGGGAAGGTAGCAGGCTCGCCGCGCTCATAAGATGAGTCAAACACAGTGCCGTTGATCAAGGTACCATGGTAGTGCGTGGTCACATTAGAACTCTTGGTTGGCGTCTTGCCAGATCCGCTTTTTATCACTTCGTACTGCAAGCCGCTGGGCAAGGTGGTCACGCCAGACTTGCTCTTGTTTTCCTGCAAGAAGGCCTCGCCTTCCTTTTTGTTCTGCTCTCCGGAGGCGCCAGCCGTTGATTGCTGCTTTTCTTGCATCTGCATTTGTAACTGCATCATGCAAGACTGGATTTCTTCTTGTGACAACTGTGAAGGCGTGCCTTTCAAGGCCTCTTGCAAACCTAAGGACAAAGCGTCTGCCTCAATGGTGATGCCTTGTTTGGTGAAATTGGCGGCCATATCGCGGCCAATGATGTAACTGATTTTTTGGTTAAGGTCTTTTAATTCCATAGTATATCTTTTGTACGGGTAAAGGTACGGTTTCTGTGTAATTATGATTAGGCAAAACAGAAAACCCCGCTTTGGCGGGGCTCACTATTTTTTAGGATATACTTACAAATAAAGATGATAGTCTTCATCTGATAGGTCTAGAATGATGTTGTCCGTTGAAAGCCATGACGTAGCCAATACTCCTATAACACCAAGTACTAGAATGGAAGAGATTGTAGAGAATGTTTTCATGGCTCGTGTCATTTTGTAGTTATATGTTTAACGCAAATTTCTACAACCAAGTTCACCCCTCCATTACCCCTAAGTTACCTTTCTATTAAGCTCTTACCTGCAAAAGTTTATTGGCTAACCATACCAGAAACTACTAGTCATTTTTGGCCTGTTTTCTATAGAATACCTTAAAAACGACGAACGTTTCTTACTGTATACACCATCCTTACGTCACAAAAAAAGGAGCCAGTAGACACTGGCTCCTTTTTTAAATTATCCCATGAGTCACAGAAAATGCGACTCAGGATTATGGTTTACATGTTGCGTCTGTACTGGCCACCTACCTCAAACAAGGCATTGGTGATCTGCCCCAGAGAGCAGTATTTAGAGACTTCCATGAGTGCTTCAAAAATGTTGCCGTTCTGCACCGCTACTTCTTGCAATTGCTTCAACAAGGCTGGCGCTTTTTCTGCGTGGCGTGCTTGTAACTCCTGCAACATGGTAATCTGGTACTGCTTCTCCTCCTCAGTGGCTCTGATGACCTCAGAAGGAATCACCGTGGGAGAGCCGGTGCTGCTCAGGAAGGTGTTCACACCAATAATTGGATACTCACCGGTGTGCTTGAGCGTCTCATAGTACAAGCTCTCTTCCTGAATCTTGCCGCGTTGGTACATGGTCTCCATGGCACCCAACACACCACCACGCTCCGTGATGCGGTCAAACTCCAGAAGTACAGCTTCCTCTACCAAATCCGTCAACTCTTCAATGATGAAAGAGCCTTGCAACGGGTTCTCATTCTTGGCCAAGCCCAACTCACGGTTGATGATCAACTGAATAGCCATGGCGCGACGCACGCTTGCTTCTGTAGGCGTTGTGATGGCCTCGTCATAGGCGTTTGTGTGGAGCGAGTTACAGTTATCATAAATGGCATACAGCGCCTGCAGCGTGGTTCTGATATCATTGAAGTCGATCTCCTGCGCGTGAAGAGAACGGCCTGAGGTCTGGATGTGGTACTTCAACATCTGTGAGCGGGCGTTTGCGCCGTACTTCAGCTTCATGGCCTTCGCCCAGATTCTTCTGGCCACGCGACCAATCACCGCATATTCTGGGTCAATGCCGTTGGAGAAGAAGAAGCTCAAGTTAGGCGCGAAGTCGTTGATGTTCATGCCACGGCTCACGTAGTATTCTACAAACGTAAAGCCGTTGGCCAGCGTGAAGGCCAGCTGTGAGATAGGGTTGGCGCCTGCCTCTGCAATATGATACCCAGAAATAGACACCGAGTAGAAGTTGCGGACGTTGTGGTCAATGAAATATTGCTGCACGTCACCCATCAAGCGCAAGGCAAACTCCGTGGAGAAGATACACGTGTTCTGTGCCTGGTCTTCTTTTAAGATATCTGCCTGTACTGTGCCGCGTACTGAGGCTAGCGTGCGCTCTTTGATTTGGGCATACACTTCGATTGGCAAAACCTGGTCACCGGTAACGCCTAAAAGCATCAAGCCTAAGCCGTCGTTGCCATCTGGAAGCGGTCCCTGGTAGGTGGGGCGTTTTTGGCCTGTTTTCTGGAAAATAGCCTCAATCCGTTGGTTTATCTCAGACTCCAGTCCGTTCTCTTTGATATAAAGTTCGCATTGCTGGTCTATGGCGGCGTTCATAAAGAAGCCCGTTAACATAGCGGCCGGACCATTGATGGTCATGGACACCGACGTCATGGCATGGGCCAGGTTGAATCCTGAATACAGCTTCTTGGCATCATCCAGACAGGCAATACTTACCCCCGAGTTACCAATTTTCCCATAGATATCAGGACGCAAATCTGGGTCCTCGCCATATAAAGTAACAGAGTCAAAGGCGGTAGATAAACGCTTAGCAGGCAGTCCTTTACTTACGTAGTGGAAACGACGATTGGTGCGCTCAGGTCCGCCTTCACCGGCGAACATACGAGTAGGGTCTTCGCCTTCGCGTTTGAACGGGAACACGCCTGCCGTGTAAGGGAATTCACCTGGCACGTTCTCCTGAAGGTTCCACTTGAGCAAATCGCCCCAGGCCTCATACCGCGGCGTGGCAATCTTAGGAATCTGTAGCTGCGAGAGGCTGGTGGTATGGGTTGCGATTTTTAACACCTTGTCCCGCACCTTGAACTCATAGAACTCATTTTTATAGGCTTGGCGCTTCTCTGGCCATTGCTCCAACAGCTTCTTGTTCTGGCCGTCTAGCTTTAAAGCGGTTTCTTCAAAGGCGTATTCTAAGCCCTTAATCAGGCGGTCTTTATCTTCCACCTCAATGGCCTGAATAGCCTCAATGGACTGCCGGATGCCGTACAGTTTCTGAGCTACAGAGGCTTGTTCCTGCACCCACTTGTCATAGGCGCGGTTGTTCTCAGAAATCTCAGACAGGTAGCGCGTGCGGGCAGGAGGGATGATGTAGACTTTCTCTGACATCTCACCAGTCGCCTTCAAATTAGAGGCGAAGGCTACGCCGGTTTTCTCCGTGATTTTAGCAATGACCGCTTTGTATAGACGGTTCATGCCCGGGTCGTTGAACTGCGAGGCGATGGTCCCGAATACTGGAATGTCGTCATCGTTCACGTCCCAGAGCTGGTGGTTGCGCTTGTACTGTTTCTTTACGTCGCGGATGGCGTCCAGAGCTCCGCGCTTGTCAAACTTGTTCAAGGCAATGATGTCCGCGAAGTCAAGCATGTCAATCTTCTCCAGCTGGGTGGCCGCGCCGTACTCCGGCGTCATCACGTACAAGCTGGCGTCAGAATGCTCAATAATCTCAGTATCTGACTGTCCAATACCTGAGGTCTCCAAGATAATCAGGTCAAACTGGGCGGCTTTCACCACATCCACGGCGTCTTGCACGTACCGGCTCAAGGCCAGGTTGCTCTGGCGCGTAGCCAGGGAGCGCATGTACACGCGGCTGTTGCTGATGGCGTTCATGCGTATTCTATCACCTAGCAAGGCGCCGCCAGTTTTCCGTTTAGAAGGGTCTACGGAGATGATGGCAATGTTTTTCTCCGGGAAATCTGCCAAGAACCGGCGCACCAGCTCGTCTACCAGGGATGATTTACCGGCACCGCCGGTACCAGTAATTCCCAGCACAGGAGTGGCTAATTCTTTATTGGCGGTTAGTTGCTCTACACCGGCCAGCAATTGCTCCTTCACCTTGGCAAATTCCTCTGGGTAGTTCTCAGCGGCAGAAATTAATCTGGCAATGGATTTAGCGTCTTTGTCTTTGAGGTGTTTTACTTCGCCGTTCAGGTTTTGGCCCGTCGGGAAGTCACACTTCTCTAGCATGTCATTGATCATGCCTTGTAAGCCCATGGCGCGTCCGTCGTCTGGGGAATAGATGCGGGCAATGCCGTAGCCATGCAGTTCCTCAATCTCAGTAGGCAAGATTACTCCGCCGCCGCCGCCGAAGATGCGTATATGGCCGCTGCCGCGCTCGTTGAGCAGGTCATACATGTACTTGAAGTACTCCAGGTGACCGCCTTGGTAAGACGTGATGGCAATGGCCTGGGCGTCTTCCTGAATGGCGCAGTCCACAATCTCCTGCACGGAGCGGTTGTGACCCAGGTGAATCACCTCGGCGCCCGAAGACTGGATGATGCGGCGCATGATGTTGATGGCGGCGTCATGGCCGTCAAAAAGGGCCGCAGCGGTGACAATTCTAATATGGTTGACCGGTTTATACGGCTGAACAGCAGAAACTGACATTTGTTAGGTTGCTAGTGTACGTTACGGCGAAAGTACGAATTTTCAGATAGATTGCAGGGGAGGGCGCAAACTCTCTATAGCCGTTTTTGGCTTCGTTTCTGGAAAACAGGCCAAAAACGGCTTTCGTTCAGGGGATGAGTGTTTCCTTTTACGCGGTTTTGCGTAGTTTACCTACAAATCATGTTGCCCATGCCTCAGCTGCCCATTACAGATCTTCCTATCTCAGAAATACCGGTTTCGGCCCTCATTCCGGCCATTGACATTCTGGGCACCTTTGTGTTTGCCATCAGTGGCACGCTCACGGCGGCCTCCAAGAAACTGGATCCGTTTGGCGCCTCAGTGATAGCCTTTGTGACCGCTTTGGGCGGCGGTACCCTGCGGGATCTGCTGTTGGATGTGCGCCCGGTTTGGGTGCAGGACGAGAAATTGCTTATCACGGTTTTTGTCTCTGTGATGGTGACCTTGCTGTTTAGGAAGCAGGTGGAGAAATACCGAAAGACCATGTTCATCTTTGACACCATCGGCATTGCCATGTTTACCATTCTGGGCATGGACAAAGCACTGCGCATGGGCGTGTCACCGGTGATTGCCTTAGTGATGGGGGTGGTATCTGCGGTGTTCGGCGGCGTGGTGCGCGACATTCTCTGCAATGACATTCCGCTCATCTTCAGAAGAGAAATCTACGCGACGGCCTGTCTAGCCGGTGGGGTGGCGTATCTGGTAATGCGCAAAGCACCTTTGTCTGGTGATATCCCCATTTTAGTAGCCGTAGCCATCATTATTTTAATCCGTGTGCTGGCAGTAAAACTCAAGTGGGCCTTCCCAAATTTGAGCTAGTCTCCGGTTTTGGCTTGTTTTCTGGAAATTAGGCCAAAAACCAAATTTTAAGTCTCATAAGATTTTTTGAGTCAATAGGGCGAACACGCCAAAAGCTCACCCGAGAACTAAAATTTGATTCTTTAAGTGTAAGCAAATAGAAAAAAGCCCATCGTGTTAATAGTAGACGATGGGCCTTTTTGATTGTTGCTTAATATGGCAAAGGGTAAAATTAACTAATTGCTTTCCTATTTCTTCGCCATGTTCACATGGAAGTTGAAGAACGGTGTCTGCAGTTTACCATACAAACGTACCCAAAGGGGCAGAATCATTTCGGTGCCGCGGGCGGTGGTGATGTCGCCTAAGTCAATGATGTTTCGGTCTTCCCACCCGAATAATTTTAGCAAATTAGTTACTTGAGCCTTGGCGTCCTGGTCATTGCCGCTTACAAAAACGGTATGGTCGCCTTCTAATATAGTTGGGTTGACCATAATGGGGTTGCTCATAGTATTTAAGCTTTTCACCACTTTCAAGGCAGGGTACTTGGCCTGAATCTGCTCCCCAAGGCTTTCAGTGTTTGAGACAAACAAGGAAGGAGGGAATCCTTGAGAGAAGTCAAGCGGATTGGAGATGTCTAGCATTGTTTTACCTGCCAGCGTATCCTCACCAATGGACTCCAGGCATGGCAGGGCGGCTTGCCCGTTCATGGCAAACACCAACAGGTCGGTTCCTTTTTCTACTGCTTCTTTAAAGGGCAACAATTCTACGGATGGGTTTTGCTGGATCCAGGTACCTATGGCCGGGTTGCCCCAATTGTCGGGTTGAGTTTTGTTGAGGCTGTCTTCTACGTTACGTGTTCCCATAAACACAGAGTGTCCCAAACCTACTAATCTACTGGCAAGCGCCTGACCTACAGAGCCTGTGCCTATTACTGAAATATTCATTTTAAGCTATTTGGTTAAACTATATAATTTACAGTTGCAAACCTATGTATAGTGAAGTAGCTTTGCAATAACTGTCAATTTTGACAGCTCAAACTTTTTTTAGCCATGATTATTGATAATTCTGAAATGGTGTTTCAGATTGAGGAGCAGCAGTTCCATTGCGCCATGGATGTGACCATGCACTTTATTGGCGGCAAATGGAAGACGGTGGTTCTGTGGTATTTACGAAACGACAAGAAGAGGTTTAGTGAGTTAAAAGCGCACATGCCGCAGATCACAGAGAAAATGCTGAGCATCCAGTTAAAGCAACTGGAGGAAGACGGCTTGGTGAATAGAGTCGTGTACACTTCAAAACCACCTTTACGGGTAGAATACTCCTTAACGGAGTTCGGGAAAACGCTGCTTCCTCTTTTAAATGAAATTGCTGGTTGGGGGCGCAAAACCGGCACTGAGAAGGGGAAGATTATTAAAGCAAGAGAATAAATAGTTTACCTAAACTAATGGAATTAACAAGCTAGCAGCGTCACCTCGTTTTTGACTTCTTTTCCAGAAAACAGGCCAAAAACGGAATCTTCCTCTAAAAACTGGCATTGCTACTAATATACCCATTCCGGCGGCGCGCATTATTTTGTATCTTTGCCTCTTGTATTACCGATTTCTATGAAGAACATCCGCAATTTTTGCATCATTGCCCACATTGACCACGGCAAAAGTACCTTGGCAGACCGTCTGTTGGAGTTTACTTCTTCTGTGACGGAGCGCGAAATGCAAAACCAGCTATTAGATAACATGGACCTGGAGCGCGAGCGCGGCATCACCATCAAGAGCCACGCCATCCAGATGAACTATGTCTACAAAGGCGAACCGTTTGTGTTGAACCTGATTGACACCCCGGGCCACGTAGACTTTAGCTATGAGGTTTCTAGATCCATTGCCGCCTGTGAAGGGGCTTTGCTGATTGTAGACGCCTCGCAAGGCATTGAAGCACAGACCATCTCTAACTTGTACCTGGCCATTGGCAATGACCTGGAAATTATTCCGGTCTTGAACAAGATTGACTTGCCACATGCCATGCCAGATGAGGTAAGCGACCAAATCATAGATTTGATTGGCTGCGAAAAAGAAGACATCATCCATGCCTCTGGTAAAGCAGGTATTGGGATTGAGAACATTCTGGCCGCCATCTGTGATCGCATTCCAGCGCCCAAAGGCGACGTGCACGCACCGTTGCAGGCCTTGATTTTTGACTCGGTGTTCAACTCGTACCGCGGTATTGAGGTGTACTTCCGGATTATGAATGGTACCCTGCGCAAAGGCGACAAGGTAAAGTTCATTGCCACCGGTAAGCAATATGAAGCTGATGAGATTGGGGTGTTGAAACTGAACCAGGAACCGCGCCAGATTATGGCCGCTGGGGATGTGGGGTATCTTATCTCAGGTATTAAAAATGCGAAAGAAGTTAAAGTAGGGGATACCATCACCCATGCTTCTAACCCAGACACCATCCAGATCCAGGGATTTGAAGAAGTGAAGCCCATGGTATTTGCCGGTATCTATCCGGTAGAAACCACTGAGTACGAAGAACTGCGCTCCTCTATGGAGAAACTGCAGTTGAATGATGCCTCCCTGGTGTGGGAACCTGAGACCTCTGCCGCTCTTGGCTTTGGTTTCCGTTGTGGGTTCTTGGGCATGCTCCACATGGAGATTGTGCAGGAACGTTTGGAGCGCGAGTTTGACATGACCGTGATTACCACGGTGCCAAGTGTGCAATTTAAGGCCTTCACCACCAAAGACGGCGAGATTAAAGTGAACGCCCCGTCAGAGATGCCGGAGCCAAACTACATTGACCATATTGAAGAACCGTTCATCAAAGCACAGATCATCTCCAAAGCTGAGTTCATTGGCCCCATTATCACGCTCTGCATGGACAAGCGTGGTATTCTATTAGCTCAGAACTTCCTGACCTCTGATCGGGTGGAGCTGGTGTTTGAGATGCCGCTCGCTGAGATTGTATTTGACTTCTTTGACAAACTGAAGACCATTAGCCGCGGCTACGCTTCTCTGGATTATGAACTGATTGGGTTCAGAGAATCTCATATGGTGAAGCTGGACATCATGCTTAACGGCGAGAAGGTAGATGCTCTTTCTGCCATCGTGCACCGTGACAAGGCTTATGACTGGGGCAAGCGCCTCTGCGAGAAACTACGTGAGTTGCTCCCACGTCAGATGTTTGAAATTGCTATTCAGGCCGCTATTGGGCAGAAGATTATTGCCCGTGAGACTGTGAAGGCGCTTAGAAAGAACGTATTAGCCAAATGCTACGGTGGTGATATTTCGCGTAAGCGTAAGCTCCTTGAAAAGCAGAAGAAAGGTAAGAAACGCATGCGCCAAGTAGGCAACGTAGAGATTCCGCAGGAAGCTTTCTTAGCCGTATTGAAATTGGATTGATATAGCCTTATGACAGTACAAGCAAAAAGCCCCGACAGAAATGCCGGGGCTTTTTGTTGTAATTGCCTTTCCGTTTTTGCCCTGGTTTCCAGGAAATAGCCCAAAAACGGAAAACCAGAATAATTACTGCCTGACTGGTTGATCTGGAAATGCGGTTCTTAGCTTTTGGTCAAATCATAGATGTCTTTGATTTCTTCAAGAATAGCTTTGAAATCAATATTCAGGTCAATGATTTTACCAGAATGGATGTCGAAGACCCAGCCGTGCACCACGGGATAGCCGGTGTTCTGGTAGCTGAGTTGTAGGGCGGCGGTTTTGATGATGTTGGTGCACTGCTCTACCACGTTTAATTCCACCAATCGGTCATAGCGCTGGCCTTGGTCTGAGATGGCGTCTAGTTCTGCCTTGTGGTGGCGGTAGACATCTCTAATATTTCTAAGCCAAGGGTTTAAGATACCCATGTCTTTTGGCATCATGGCGGCTTTCACACCTCCGCAGTTGTAATGCCCGCAGACAATGATGTGCTTCACGTTCAAGTGCTTGATGGCGTAGTTCAAAACAGACATCACGTTCAGGTCAACGTTGTTTACTAAGTTGGCTACGTTGCGGTGAACAAACACTTCGCCGGGACCCAAGCCCATCACTTCTTCTGCGGTCACGCGGCTGTCACTGCACCCAATATAGAGATAGTCTGGGTTGTGATCGGCGGCTAGTTCTTTAAAGAAGTCTTTGTTGTTGCTGGTTTTTTGGGCTATCCAAGCCTGGTTGTTTTGGAAGATTTCTTCGTAGGTGGTCATAGGTTGGTCATTATGCTGGCAAAACAAGTGTTCAAATGTACGCAACCAATGTCATGCGTCAAACGGTTTTCAAGGGGAGGCTAAAGCCAAAGTGATTTAGCGCCATGGTAAATAAATAAGATTAAAGAAGGCATTTTACAAGAAGGGGTGTACTTTTGGTCTTCGTTTCACCTCTTCCTTTTCTTATCTCCATGATTCTCTTAGACGGAAAGAAAACCTCAGAAGCCATTCAAAGTGAAATTGCCGCTGAAGTGGCGGAAATCAAAAAACACGGCGGCAAAGCTCCCCATCTGGCGGCCATTCTAGTAGGGCATGACGGTGGCTCCATGACCTACGTCAACAACAAGGTGCTGGCCTGCGAGCGCGTGGGATTTGACTCTACGTTGCTGCACTATGAAGACACCATCACAGAGGAAGAGCTGCTAACCAAAATCAAAGAAATCAACCAGGACCCCAACATTGACGGGCTTATTGTTCAGTTGCCGCTGCCCAAGCACATCAGCAGCAACAAGGTATTGGAGGTAATGGACTACAAGAAGGACGTAGACGGTTTCCATCCCGTGAACGTGGGCCGCATGGTGACAGGGCTGCCTTCTTACTTGCCCGCCACGCCCTACGGCATCATGCAACTACTGGAGCGCTATAACATTGACACCAAAGGAAAGCACTGCGTGGTCATTGGCCGCAGCAACATTGTGGGCACGCCCATCAGCATTCTCATGAGCAAGTGCACCATCCCCGGCGAGAGTACCGTGACCATTTGCCACCGCAACACGGTAGACCTACCTATGCACACCCGCATGGCGGATATCTTGATCGTGGCCGTGGGTAAACCGGGCATGGTGACGGCAGACATGGTTAAAGAAGGCGCTGTGGTCATTGACGTGGGCACCACCCGCGTGACAGACGCTTCCAGAGAAAGAGGTTGGCGACTGCGCGGCGATGTGGACTTTGAAAACGTAGCCCCCAAGTGCAGCTACATCACCCCGGTGCCGGGCGGCGTGGGTCCTTTGACCATTTCCATGCTCCTGAAAAACACCCTGAAAGCCGCCAAGAAAGAAGTTTATGGCTAGAAGCTTGGGGTAAAATAGCCCAAACCGGAATTATTCTATTTTGTACCTTTGCAGCAGCCTTTTCTCTTTAAGAGAAGGCTGCTGTTTGTTTTATTGAATTTACCATAACAGGTTGGGCAACTAACTATCCGTTCAATTTGTTATCCATTTACAACCGATTCCGTTTTTGGCCCGTTTTCTAGAAATAAGGCTAAAATTGAAATCTATTTGAATACCGCTTTGGAAGAGATCTTAGAAATAAAAACCGCCTCTGTACATACCGTTCCTAAAGATGGCACCAAACTGCCGCTCATGGAGCACTTCTACACTATTCAGGGCGAAGGCTACCATACAGGCAAGGCTGCCTACTTTATCAGATTGGGCGGCTGCGACATTGGGTGCCACTGGTGCGACGTAAAGGAGTCTTGGGACGCCAACCTGCACCCGCTCACCGATACGGACTGGATAGTGCAACAAGCCATCCAGTACCCGGGCAAAGCCGTGGTGGTGACCGGTGGCGAGCCCTTGCTGTATAATTTGGACTACCTGACCAATGAATTACAGAAGCGCGGCGTACAAACCTTTATTGAGACGTCTGGGGCCTACCCATTGAGCGGTACCTGGGACTGGATCTGTCTTTCTCCTAAGAAATTTAAAGGACCGCACCCCAACGTTTTGCCGCACGCCGGTGAGTTGAAGGTGATTGTGTTCAACAAAACAGACTTTGCTTGGGCAGAAGAGCATGCGGCGTATGTGGGCCCAGAGACCCGTCTCTATTTACAACCCGAGTGGAGCAAGGCAGAACAAATTATGCCTTTGATAGTTGAGTACGTGAAGGAAAACCCCAAATGGCAGGTGTCTTTGCAGACTCATAAATTTTTGAATATTCCGTAAGTACATGCGTAACCTAAAGCTTCTTATTCTTCTTGTAGGTGTATTAATTGGGAATGGTAGTGGGGCCTGGGCGCAGAAAGCGCAAGGCGGTTCCACTAATTCAAAAGCCCAGAAGTCCTACCAGGAGGGAATGAAGTTGATTGGGGACCGGGAGTTTGAGAAAGCCATTGCCGCTTTTGACGAAGCCATTGAACGCGACTCCCTCTTCGGGGAGGCGTACCTACGGGCGGCAGGCTTGACGCGCATTATGCAAAAGCCCGATGCCGCCTATGCCTATTATAAAAGAGGACTGCCCAAATTGCCGCCTTCCCCAGGCTTAGCCCCAGAATACCTCACCTTCGCAGACCTTTCCTTTGACCGGGGGTTGTATAGCCAATCAGCGGAGTACTACCAAAAGTTCCTAGACCTATACAAAGGTAAGCCGTCTAAGCAGAGCCTGCACGCCGGGCAGCAACTCAAAAACGTGGACTTCGCCTTGAAGGCTATTGCCAATCCGGTGGCGTATTCGCCTGTTTCCTTAAGCCAGGTGGTGAACGCCATGGGCATGCAGTATTCGCCGGTGCTCACCGCCGATCAACAATCCTTGCTGTTTACCGCCCGCACCGGCAAAGGCGGCCTAAACGATGAGAACCTTTATCTATCTTTAAAACAAGACGGGGAGTGGCAAGCACCGGTTTCCGTATCAGATAAAATCAACACAGAGCTTAATGAAGGCGCGGCCACCTTCTCCGCTGACGGTCGGGTGCTGGTGTTTACCTCTTGTAACCGCAAGGACTCCTTCGGCAGCTGTGACCTGTATATCTCTTACAAGGAGGGTTCCAATTGGTCCAAGCCGGTGAACATGGGATCCAAGGTCAACACTGCCGCTTGGGATTCTCAGCCAAGTTTATCTGCGGATGGTAGAACCATTTATTTTGCCTCTAACCGGCAAGGGGGATTGGGCAGCGAAGACATTTGGATTACCCACCAGCAGGAAGATGGTTCCTGGGTTGTCCCGGTGAATGCCGGTAAAGCCATTAATTCGCCGGGGCGCGAGGCGGCTCCTTTCTTGCACGCCAGCAGTGCCACGCTATATTTTGCCACAGACGGCAGGCAGGGCATGGGCAAGCTGGATTTGTTCAAAGCCACCAAGTCAGAGAAGGGATGGAATGAGCCTGAGAACATGGGCTATCCGTTGAACACGCACCGTGACGAGACCTCCATCTTTATCACCGCTGACAACCATCTAGGTTACTATTCTGGGCAACCCAGCAAAACCGGCAATGTATTGATAGGGCTGTCACAGTTTGAGGTCCCGGAGGTATGGAAAGGCAAAGTAAAGAGTAGTTACGCGCAAGGGAAAGTGTATGATGCTGTCACCAAAAAGCCGATGGCCGCGCAGGTCCAAGTCTATTATTTAGATTCTGCCAGCGTCTTGACCCAACAGGTTCCCTCAGACAAAACCTCGGGCGCGTACACCATTGTGCTGAACCAAGGGGAAGAGTACGCCTTGTATGTTACTGCGCCGGGGTACGTTCTGGAAAGCCGCCATATTTCAGAGAAGTCCACTACCCAACCGCTGGCTTTGGACTTCTATTTGCAGCCCATCAGCAAAGGGTCCAAAGCCGTTTTGAGCAACCTGTTCTTTGACACCGGCAAAGCCACCTTAAGAGCAGAGTCCCGCACCGAGTTGGACAAGTTGTACCAGTTCATGAAAAGCAACCCCAGCGTGAAGGTGGAGATTGCCGGGCACACCGACAATGTGGGCCAGCCGACTAACAACCTAAAGCTGTCCCAAGCCAGAGCACAGGCCGTGGTCAAATACTTGGTGTCCAAAGGTATTCCAATAGAAGTTTTCATGGCCAAAGGCTATGGTGAAACGCAACCCAAAGCAAACAATAACACAGAGGAAAACCGCCAACTCAATAGAAGGATAGAATTAAGAATCCTTTAATGTTTGATGTCCTTAGTATGAAATATTCGTTTTTGGCCTGATTTCCAGAAAATAGCCTAAAAACAAAAAGGCCCTGAAAACTCAGGGCCTTTTCTATGATGTTCTGCTAAATTCTTAGCGTTTGTTAATATCAGTATAGTTGCGCTCAGTAGCACCTGTGTACACCTGACGTGGACGACCAATTGGCTCTTTGGCCTCACGCATCTCTTTCCATTGGGCAATCCAACCTGGTAGACGGCCTAAGGCGAACATCACAGTGAACATCTCCGTTGGGATGCCCATGGCGCGGTAGATGATACCAGAGTAGAAGTCTACGTTCGGGTACAGCTTGCGCTCTACAAAGTAAGGATCGTTCAAGGCAGCTTCTTCCAATTCTTTGGCAATGTTCAAGATTGGGTCGTTCACGCCAAGAGCGGTCAATACGTCATCTGCGGCCTTTTTGATAATAGTCGCGCGTGGGTCAAAGTTCTTGTACACGCGGTGCCCGAAGCCCATCAAACGGAAAGGATCATCCTTGTCCTTGGCTTTGGCAATGAATTTCTTAGAATCTCCGCCATCGGCTTTGATAGCCTCCAACATCTCAATAACGGCTTGGTTGGCACCACCGTGCAACGGTCCCCAAAGGGCCGAGATGCCAGCAGACACAGAAGAGTAAAGCGAAGCATTGGCAGAACCTACCAGACGCACCGTAGAGGTAGAGCAGTTCTGCTCATGGTCTGCGTGCAAAATCAATAGTTTGTTCAAGGCACTCACTACCACAGGATTCAGTTCATACTCCTCAGTTGGGTACGCGAACATCATGTGCAAGAAGTTAGAGCAATAGTCCAGCTTGTTTTTAGGATAGTTTACTGGGTGCCCAACAGAGTTTTTATAAGACCAGGCGGCAATGGTAGACAATTTGGCCATTAAACGGATAATGTCCAGGTCACGGGCCTCTTTGGTTTGGTTAGGGTTTAACGACTCTGGGTAGAATGCTGTCAAGGAGCTTACCAAGGCAGACAGGATACCCATAGGGTGCGCCGTAGACGGGAAGCCGTCCAAGATTTTGCGCATGTCCTCGTTTACCAGTGTGTGTACTTTAATCTGATTGCTGAAATCCTCAAGCTCTGTCTGGGTAGGAAGCGTGCCGTAAATCAATAGGTAGGCTACTTCAATGAAGCTAGACTTTTCTGCCAATTGCTCAATTGGATAACCGCGGTAGCGTAGAATGCCTTCTTCACCGTCCAGAAAGGTGATGGCGCTTTCTGTGGCACCGGTGTTCTTGTAACCAGAATCTAGGGTGATATAACCTGTTTGCGCGCGCAGAGCATTGATATCAATGGCCTTTTCATTCTCGGTTCCCTCTACAACCGGGAACTTGTATGACTTGCCATCTAAGATAAGTTCAGCAAATTCTGACATATTACTTTTTTGAGTTTAAGAGTTTGTGTTGCCTTCGCCGGCGAAGTTAGCCAAAAGCGCCTAAAAATGAAAAATGTTATGCATTACTCCCTTTTTAAAGGCAAAATTTTATTCTAGCTATTGGCCTATACGCCTTTTTTATGGATTTGATTAAAACCTTTCCTCTTGGTGCTTTACCAAAGGATACTAGTAAAGAGCGTTAAATATTGTAATGACAATGCCTTGACCTCTCATTGGATGACAAGTTCCTTCTCCTGAAGCACCCTTCACGGCGTTTATGCGTAGAGCCTTGGAATTAATTGCATTTGCAGTAGCTATTCCCTGACTGACACTACCTATGAGCATTATACATTATCCAGGCCAGCCCTTCCCGTTGGGTGCCACCTGGGACGGCGAAGGAGTTAATTTTGCCCTATTCGCCCACTATGCCACGGGCGTAGAACTTTGCCTTTATGACTCGCCAGAATCTACTACAGAATCAGAAAGGATTAAAATTAGTGAGCGTTCACACCAAGTATGGCATATCTACATCCCTGAATTAAAACCAGGTCAGTTGTATGGCTTTCGGGTACAAGGGCATTATGAGCCTGAGAATGGGCATCGGTTTAACTCCAATAAAGTTTTAATAGATCCTTATGCCAAAGCCATAGCCGGCACCATCAATTGGCATGAATCCTTGTTTGGCTACCAGTTTGGGAGTGAGCAGGAAGATTTGAGCTTCAGTGAGTTGGACAGTGCGCCGTACATCCCTAAATCAGTAGTGGTAGATTCCGCTTTTGACTGGGGCAATGACAAGCCACCCAAGATTCCCTATTACAAATCCATCATCTATGAGGCGCACGTCAAAGGCTTCACCCAGTTGCATCCAGAGATTCCGGAGAATATTAGGGGCAGCTATGCCGCCATTGGCCACCCCGTAACTATCAATTACCTCAAAGAATTGGGTATTACCGCCATAGAGCTATTGCCGGTACACCACTTTGTCACAGACTGGTACCTGCAGGAGAAAGGCCTCACCAATTACTGGGGATACAACACAATAGGGTTCTTTGCGCCAGACGTGCGGTACTCTAGCAGCGGCGTTTTGGGCGAACAGGTGGTGGAGTTTAAGACCATGGTTAAAAACCTTCACCAGGCAGGCATTGAGGTCATTCTGGACGTAGTTTACAACCACACCGGTGAAGGCAATGAGAAAGGTCCCACCTTGTCGTTCAAAGGCGTAGACAATGCTTCTTATTATAGACTCACGGAGGAGGACAAGCGCTACTACATGGATTATACGGGTACGGGCAACACGCTAAATGCCAACCTTCCCAGCGTCCTACGCCTAATCATGGACAGCCTACGTTACTGGATTCTGGAGATGCACGTAGACGGCTTCCGGTTTGATTTGGCGGCGGCATTGGCTAGGGAGTTGCATGACGTGGACCGCCTTTCAGCCTTCTTTGATATCATTCACCAAGACCCTATCATTTCCCAGGTTAAACTCATCGCGGAGCCCTGGGACATTGGAGAGGGCGGTTACCAGGTAGGTAACTTTCCGCCGGGCTGGACCGAATGGAATGGCAAGTACCGCGATTGTATGCGGGATTTCTGGCGAGGGGAGGAGAGCATGCTGGCTGAGTTTGCCAACCGGTTCACGGGTTCTTCAGACTTGTACTCAGATGACTTTAGGAGGCCCACCGCCAGCATTAACTTCATCACGGCCCATGACGGCTTTACGCTTCATGATTTGGTGTCTTACAATGAAAAGCACAACGAGGCCAACGGCGAGGACAGCAAAGATGGGGAAGACCATAACCGCTCTTGGAACTGCGGCGCCGAAGGCCCTACCGAAGACCAATGGATCATTGACCTGCGCAACCGCCAGAAACGCAATTTCCTGACTACGCTCTTCCTTTCGCAAGGCGTACCTATGCTGGTGGCCGGCGACGAGTTGAGCCGCACTCAACAAGGAAACAACAATGCTTATTGCCAGGACAATGAAATCTCCTGGATTAATTGGGACAAGGCAGACAAAGACTTGTTGGACTTTTCTAAAAACCTGATTAAGCTTCGGAGGCAGCACCCAGTCTTTAGGAGAAGGCGTTGGTTTCAGGGCAGGCCCATTAAAGGTTTGGGAGTAGAGGACATTGCCTGGTTTTTGCCAGACGCCTCAGAAATGAGCGATGAGCACTGGGACCAGGACCATGCTAAATCACTG
Source organism: Rufibacter sp. DG15C (assembly GCF_001577755.1). Taxonomy (NCBI): domain Bacteria; kingdom Pseudomonadati; phylum Bacteroidota; class Cytophagia; order Cytophagales; family Hymenobacteraceae; genus Rufibacter; species Rufibacter sp. DG15C. Next base: position 3,628,036 of record NZ_CP010776.1, on the reverse strand, counting down.
GCCGTGTATTTAAACGGAAGAGGCGTGCATACCCGTGGCCCTAAGGGCGAGGTGGTGATTGATGATTCCTTCTATGTCATTTTCAACGCTTACCATGACTCCCTGGTGTTTCATTTGCCACCAGAAAAATATGGCAGCCTGTGGGCGGTGGCCGTAGACACCTTTAGAGGATTGGTTGAACCAGCGCAGCCAGAAATCTACAGCGCCGGAGACTCCTTCCATGTAGAGGGACGATCCGTGTTGGTCTTGAAAAACCATGTCCATGAGGTAGAGCCAGAACAAAATGTATAAACCGCTTATTCAAAAAAGATCATTGGGAGTGAGTTTTTCTCCTACCGGCCAGGCCCAGGTGCTCGTATGGGCCCCTGAGGCTGAGCAAGTAGAGCTGATCCTGAACGAAGGCAACACCAGCGTGCCCTTAAAAAAGGAGGAGTTTGGGTACTGGTCCGTGACCACAGATTTGGTTTCGCCAGGAGACGCCTACAAGTTCAGGCTTAATGATGACCAGGAATTCCCAGACCCGGTTTCATTGTTCCAGCCAAACGGCGTGCACGGCGCTTCGCAAGCCTATGATGAAACTTCATTTAATTGGGAAGATGACAACTGGCAGTGCCCGCTTTTGGAGGACTTTGTCCTGTATGAACTCCATACCGGTACGTTTACGCCAGAGGGCACCTTTGCAGGCATAGAGCAAAAGCTAGACCATCTGCTGGAACTGGGAGTGACCGCTATTGAGATCATGCCCGTGGCGCAATTCCCCGGTGACAGAAACTGGGGCTATGATGGCGTCTTTCCGTTTGCCGTGCAAGATTCCTATGGCGGGCCAGAAGGCTTGCAGCGCATGGTGAGTGCCTGTCACCAGAAAGGAATGGCGGTGGTTCTGGACATAGTGTACAACCACCTAGGGCCCGAAGGTAATTACCTGGGGGCCTATGGGCCTTATTTCACCAACAAGTACAACACTCCCTGGGGACCGGCCATCAATTTTGACGATGCCTGGTGTGACGGGGTGCGCCGCTATTTCAGTGAAAACCTACTCATGTGGTTTAGGGACTTCCATGTAGACGCCGTGCGTCTGGATGCGGTCCATGCCATCAAGGATTTCAGCCCTGTGCACATCCTCAGGGAGATGAAGCAGCAAGTGAACCAACTCATGGAAACCACCGGCCGCACGCATTACATGATAGTTGAGCTGGATTTGAATGATACGTGTTTCATCAATCCCCTGGAGGAGCAAGGATACGGCATGGACGCGCAATGGGTTGATGAATTCCATCATGCCCTTAGGGTAACCATGACCGGCGATCAGACCGGGTATTATTCTGATTTCACAGGGATTAGTGACCTAGGCAAAGCCTACAAAGACGCCTATGTCTATGACGGCCAATTCTCGCCGCACCGTCAAAAATCATTTGGGGTCAAGGCCGAGGGAAATCCAGGAAAGCAGTTCATTGTTTTCACCCAGAATCATGACCAGGTAGGTAACCGCATGCTGGGGGAACGCCTCACTGAGCTAGTCAGTTATGAGATGCAAAAGCTGGCGGCGGGCGCCGTGATCTTAAGCCCGTTCCTGCCCATGCTGTGGATGGGCGAAGAATACGCAGAGCCAAACCGGTTTCAGTACTTCGTCAGCCACACAGACCCAGAATTGGCCGAAGCCGTCCGCCAAGGGCGCAAAGCAGAGTTTGGCATGTTCCATGCCCAAGGCGAAGCACCAGACCCCATGGCCGAGGAAACGTTCCTTCAATCCAAACTACAATGGGACCTGCTACCTCTGGAGCCCCACCAAACCCTCTTCCGGTATTACCAAACTCTACTAAAGCTTAGAAAGGAGCTGCCCGCCTTGAAACACTTGGACCGCCAAAACCTGGAAGTGGTAGAGAACGATGCGCACAAAACCCTGCAGTTGCGCAGGTGGCATGACGAGGAACAGGTACTCTGTCTGATGAATTTCTCCAATGCCCCGCAGACGGTAGCCCTGCCACTGAATGCTAAAACCTGGAACCTGGTGCTAGACTCCGCTGCTCCGGAATGGAAAGGGCCTCAACCATCGGCACCCACCGCCAACGCTGGAACCGAAGTACTGATGCAACCAGAAAGCCTTCTGGTGTTTCGGGGTCAGTCTTAAGGGCAATTTAAACCTATGGCTTATTCCGTTTTTGGCCTTATTCCCAAGAATCAGGCCAAAAACGGAAATATTTACCAACCACCGCTTTACCATTATTTAAGAGTCTGCTTTAGGGCCTTAAATTTCAAACCATTACAAGTACCATGCACAATCCCGTTGCCACCTACAGACTGCAGTTCCACAAAGAGTTTACCTTCCAGGATTTTGAGCGAACCTTATCGTACCTGCAAAAATTAGGCGTGAGCACCATCTACGCCTCGCCGATCTTTGAGGCCACGCCTGGCAGCACGCACGGCTATGACGGGGTGAATCCGCACCACATCAACCCAGAGATTGGCACGGAGGAAGAGTTGAGGACCCTGGCCAACGGCTTAAAAGAGCAAGGCATCAGTTGGTTGCAGGACATAGTGCCCAACCACATGGCCTTCCATCCCAACAACCCTTGGCTTATGGATGTGCTGGAGAAAGGACCTATGAGCCAATACCATGCATTCTTTGACATCAACTGGTCCTGCCCCTTATACAATGGCCGCGTGATGGTACCTTTTCTGGGCGCTCCTTTGGCAGAGGCAATACAAAACGGTGAATTAAAAGTGGGGTATGACGAGGCCCAGAAGCGTTTGGTCTTTAACTACTATGGCAGCGCCTACCCTTTGAACATTCGGTCATACGATGCCTTGCTAAAGGACCAGGGGGCATCCAACCAAGCCGTGAAACAATTGCTAGACCGGCTGCAAGAAATACATCAAGAGGAGGATGCCAAAGCGCTGTTTCTCAAATGGGAAGAGTTTAAGCAGCAGCTAGCCGCCTTGATGAAGAACCCGGAGACCAGCCCGGCAATTGTCAGCCAGTTGGAAGCGATCAATACCAATCAGGAGTGGATTCAAGAACTGACCAGCCAGCAAGTGTACCAGTTGTGCCACTGGCAGGAAACCGACGCACATATCAATTTCAGAAGGTTCTTCACGGTGAACGGATTGATCTGCCTGAACGTCCAAGATCCGCACGTCTTTGACACTTACCACCAGTACATCAAGGAACTGCTTGACCAGGGCATTTTCCAAGGACTCAGGATTGACCACGTGGACGGCCTCTATGATCCTACCGGCTATCTGAATCAACTACGAGAGTTGGCTGGCCCCGAGACCTATATTTCCGTGGAGAAAATCCTGGAGCCCGGCGAAACCATGCCTGACCAGTGGCCCATTCAAGGGAACACCGGGTATGACTTCCTTTCTTATGTAAACAACCTTTTCACTTATAGCCCAGGCCAGGAAACCTTTAACAAATTGTACCAGGAACTGGTAGGAGAGGAAGCCCGCGTGCATGATCAGATCCATGAGAAAAAAGCCTTCATCTTGCAAGAGCACATGGGCGGAGAATTGGAGAACTTGTTCCAATTGTTTCTTTCCCAACGGCTGGTGCAGGAAGACGTGCTCAGCACGGTTAGCCCCGAGGAGCTGAAGGCCGCCATCGGGGAGTTTTTGGTGCAGTGCCCAGTGTACCGGTATTACGGTAACCAGATGCCCTTAGAAAAGGACGAGGCGGAGGCGGTGCAAGTCATTTTCAATGGCATCCGGAACAGCAAGCCAGACCTTTCTGGGGCTGTGGAAATTCTGGAAAGAGCTCTTTTAGGGGCGTCGCCTGAAGGCGAAGATGACACCTACTTAGAGCGGTCGCAGCGGTTTTACCAGCGCCTGATGCAGTTCACTGGTCCGCTCATGGCCAAAGGCGTGGAGGACACCATCATGTATACCTACAACCGCTTCATTGGCCACAACGAGGTGGGGGACGCGCCGGAGTCCTTCGGGATGAGCTCGAAGCAGTTCCACCAACTCATGGACAACCGGCAAAAACACTGGCCCCTGTCCCTCAATGGCACCTCCACCCATGACACCAAGCGCGGCGAAGACGTACGCGCCCGACTGAACGTCCTCACGGAGCTGTCCGAAGAATGGGCTTCGGCGGTGCAAGAGTGGCGCAAATTGAACGCTGATCTTAAGCAGAATAACGCCCCAGACGCCAATGATGAATACCTGATTTACCAGACCTTGTACAGTGCCTACCCCATGGCCGGAGAGGAGGAGAACGGATTCGCTGAACGTCTGCAGGAGTATCTGCAGAAAGCCCTGCGCGAAGCCAAAACCCATTCCAACTGGACCACGCCCTACGAAGCTTATGAGGCAGCCACCAAAGAGTTCGCGGTTAAGCTCCTGGACCAGGGCCGGCCGTTTTGGAACCATTTTCAGGATTTCAGGCTAAAAACGATGGACTACGGCATTGCCAATTCCCTGAGCCAGGTTTTGCTCAAGTTCACCGCGCCGGGCATCCCAGACGTGTACCAGGGCACCGAACTCTGGGACTTTAGCCTGGTGGACCCCGACAACCGCCGGCCCGTAGACTATAAAAAGCGGCAGGCCTGGCTGGAGGAACTGGACAGTTATGACCTCAACAAGCAGGAGGCGCTCTGGGAGGACCTGTGGACCAACAGAACGGACGCCCACATCAAGCTATGGCTCACCAGATCACTTTTCACTGAACGTAAAAACAACGCAGACCTATTTGCCAAAGGCGTTTACCTGCCCCTGGAAGTAGAAGGCGAGCATAAGGATCACGTCCTGGCGTTTGCTCGGAAGCACCTGCGTACCTGGTACGTGGTAGCGGTGCCTTTGCATTTGGCGGCGCTGGCAAAAAAGCAGGGCGTAGAAACGCTACAGGAGATTGACTGGCAAGACACCAAAGTCCTGCTGCCCAAAGATGCGCCCAAAGATTGGCAGGACCCCTTGTTGCGGGGCAGCGGCCAGTATGCGCATGAGCTAAAGGTGAGCGACCTTTTTAGGATCTTTCCTTTGGCTTTGCTGAAACTAGAAACCAAGAATGAGCGCGGCGCGGGCATTCTACTGCACATCACAACGCTGGCTTCCTCTTTCGGGATTGGGGATCTGGGGCCAGAGGCCCGCAGGTTCGCGGATTTTCTACAGGCTAGCAACCAGAAATACTGGCAGTTACTCCCGCTTAACCCGGTAGAGGCGGGCCAGGGCTATTCGCCGTACAGTTCCATTTCTAGCCGCGCCGGCAATCCTTTGCTTATCTCTCCGGAACTATTGGCCAAAGAATGTTTGCTCCAGGAAGATGAGTTATCAGCTTACCATTTGCCCCAAACCGGCAGCGTAGATTATGAGCTGGCCAAGCGTGTGAAAGAGGAATTGCTGGAAAAGGCCTGGCAACAGTTTAACGCAGGTGATTATGCCCCAATGCAACAGCAGTTCACGGAATACTGCCTCTCTGAGGCCGGTTGGCTACATGACTTCTCATTGTATGTGCTGCTAAAGGAGCAGAACAAGGGGCAGGCCTGGTTCCAGTGGGAGGAGCCCTTTCGTCAGAGAGACGCCTCCGCCTTAGAGGCGGTAAGCCAGCAGCATGTAGAGGCTCTGACTAAAATCAAATGGGTGCAGTTTTTATTTGACCAGCAATGGAAGCGCCTGCGCACCTACTGCAACAACCGCGGCATCCAGATGTTCGGGGACATGCCGTTTTACATCAGTTATGACAGCGTGGACGTGTGGAGCAACCGAGACATCTTTGCCGTGGATGACGCGGGGCAGATGACGGGAGTGGCGGGCGTACCTCCAGATTCCTTCTCAGAAGATGGCCAGTTGTGGGGCATGCCGGTCTTTAAATGGGATGTGCTCAAGGCACAGAACTACGACTGGTGGATAGGGCGCCTGCGCAAAAACATGGAGCTGTATGACTTGGTGCGACTGGACCATTTCAGGGCCTTTGCAGATTACTGGGAAGTGCCCGCCGGCGAGCAGACCGCCAAAAACGGGGTATGGCAACCAGGACCGGGCGCTGACTTCTTCACGGTGGTAGAGAAGGAATTGGGTAGCCTGCCGTTCATCGCAGAAGACTTGGGCGAAATCAATGACTCGGTCTTAAAATTGCGGGATGATTTTAACCTGCCGGGTATGAAGATCCTACAGTTTGCCTGGGGAGAAGACATGCCCCAGAATGACTACATGCCGCACAACTACGCCCGCAATTTTATAGCCTATACCGGAACCCATGACAACAACACCACGCTGGGCTGGTACCGGCAGGAGGGCAGCGAATTCCACCAGCAGATAGAGCACTACGTGGGGCGTGAGCTGAGCGAGGAGGATATTTACTGGGTCATGGCCCGCCTAGCCTACGCCTCGGTGGCCAAAACTGCCATCCTCCCCATGCAAGACGTGTTAGGCATTGACGAGCAGGGGCGTATGAACACGCCTGGTCAAGCCCATGGCAACTGGGGGTGGCGGTTAATGCCCGGCCAAATAAACAAACAAACCCAAAATCAGTTGAAAGAGTGGACGTGGTTGTATAATAGAGGGTAACCTATACTAAGTAGCCAAGTAAATAAGTTATCTTAGTATCCTTCCATTCTACATTGAAAAATTAATCATCCACTCATTAACTTTCGTCACTATGAAAACATTGAAATCATCCTTTTTGCTGTTAACAGCCTTGTTCTTTTTAACCACATCGGCTTCTGTATTCGCGCAGGATGCAGTTAAACCAAAAGCTAGCCCAGCGGCGGCGGTAACAGGTAAAGTGGGCAATGCCACCATTACCATCAACTACAGCAGCCCTTCGGTGAAGGGCCGTACCATCTGGGGCGAACTGGTGCCCTACAACAAAGCCTGGAGAGCTGGCGCTAACGAGGCCACTACGTTCACCACTGACAAGGACATTGTAATAGAGGGCAAAACCTTGAAAGCAGGCAAGTACAGCCTTTTTGCCATCCCTAGTGAAAAAGACTGGCAGATCATCTTTAACTCGCAGACCGGCCAGTGGGGCACCACCCGCCAAGGTGCCAACTTTGACCCGGCCAATACCGTGCTGACGGTGACCGTTACGCCAAAAAAATCAGCTAAGATGAATGAGAGCCTGCAGTATGTGGTGAATGCCAAAGGAGTCTCTTTGCTTTGGGAGAACCTTGAAGTGCCAATTGCTATTAAGTAATCGTTTTAAAGAAACGCTTTGTAGAGGACTCCGTTTTTGGCTTGTTTTCAAGAAAACAAGCCAAAAACGGAGTCCTCTTTTTTATCTAAAATTTATATAGCAAAAACAGTTGGTGACTTAAAGGTTGGATTAGCAAGCTAAAGTAAGTGAATATAGAACCTGGAAAACATAGGTGGTTGGTTTTAGCGTATAGCAAGGGCTCTACCATTTGAAGTCAAACGTATACCATGGACTTTTCTTTTTGGCATTCTACCGAAGTGAACCTTGCCACTACGGCCTTTCGGTTGGTTCTCAGCTTGGTTTTAGGCGGTATGCTGGGTTACGAACGCGAAACCCGAAAACAGCATGTGGGCTTCAGGACGCTAATGGTCATTTCGGTTGGGTCCTGCTTGTTGATGCTTATCTCCATTTACGTACCCCAGACCTTCACCCAATACAGAAACGTGGACCCCGGCCGAATAGCCGCGCAAGTAGTATCTGGCATCGGGTTCTTGGGGGCCGGCGCCATATTTAGGTTGGGCGCCAACACGCACGGACTCACCACGGCTGCCGCCATTTGGGCAGTGGCCGCAGTGGGCTTGGCCGTGGGCATTGGAATGTATGACGCCGCTATCATTGGCACGTTACTGTTGCTCTTTGTATTGTCTGTGTTGGACAAGGTGAGCAAAAAAATCTTTATGGGAGGTTCCCTTAAGAACTTGCGCATCAGTTTTCAGTCGGCTAAAATAGAAACCACCAAGGTGTTTGTGGTGTTGGAGAAATTTAAGATCACCGTGAAGAATGTGAACGTGGAGCAGTCCAGCCAAGATCAAAAATCCCAGATCCAGCTGTACGTCTTCGTGCCCGATGACTTACATCTTAAAGAGTTCTACAAGGAATTAAATGAGCTCAAAAACGTAGGCCAAATCTCCCTGAGTCAAGATTTTTAACAGTCCTTTTTAGAGTAGTAGTAAACTGAAGGAAGCCCATGGAAGACACCCTCCGCCTTTTTGTTGCCGTTCCCTTGCCCCAAACGCTGAAGGACTATTTAGTGCAGGCACGAGGTGTGTACGATGTCCCGGGCGTACGTGCAGTGCCTGAGGAAAACCTGCACCTGACGCTATTTTTTATTGGAAACGTGCCTGCCTCTCAGCAAACTTTTATTCTAGAGGAATTAAAGAGGATCTCAGAAGTCAATGATCCTTTTACCTTGATATTAGAGCAGTTGGAGCCCGGCCCTAAACCCAAATCCCCGAGGCTGGTTTGGGTTCGGTTTCAAGAAAATGAGGCGTTCACAAATATTAGCAGGGCTTTGACCCAAGCTTTGGCAGCAACTCCGCCTAAGCAAGAGAAATTCATTCCGCATATTACTGTGTGTAGGTTAAAAAAAGACGCCCGGCCCGCCAAAAACCTACCCATTTATAAACCTGAGAGAGAAATAGCGTTTCCGGTTCAGTCCTTTGCCCTTTGGAAGTCTACCTTAGGCTCGCCGCATCCGATATACACGGTAGTACAAGAATTCGCGCTGCGCAAGAAATAATCACTGTTACTTCTTTGCGTCCTGGCTTCCGTTTTTGCCTTGTTTTCCGGAAATTAGCACAAAAACACCCTTTCCCTTTGTCTGAGTTTCAGCTGTCGCACCGCCATTTCATTTTACACAAGCCCTTCGGGTACCTGAGCCAGTTCATAGGTAACCCTAAGAACAAGAAACTGTTAGGCCATCTGTATGAGTTTCCCGGGGGCACCATGGCCATTGGGCGGCTGGACCAGGACAGTGAAGGCTTGCTCTTGCTCACCACCGACGGCAAGACGAGCGAGCATGTACGGGGCCGGAAGGTAGAAAAGGAATACTACGCCCAGGTAGACGGGCTTATCACGCCAGAAGCCATTGCCCAACTGCAGGCCGGCGGCATTGAAATTGCCCATGAAAAACAACCCTACTTCACCTTGCCCTGCCAAGCCCGTCATCTAAACCCGGCGCCAGAATTCCCAGAGCGGAGCCGCCGGGTGCGGGATGACCGGCACGGACCTACAAGCTGGGTGTCCATTATCCTCACCGAAGGCAAGAACCGCCAGGTACGCAAGATGACGGCGGCCGTAGGTTTTCCTACGCTAAGATTGATCCGTATAAGGATAGGGGAGATTACCTTAGGAACCATGGCTTCCGGCGAGGTTCTTGAAGTCCCTTCCTTTTTTTAGAAAGAAATAATTTTGCAGCAGGGACCATGGTCCAGGAAACAGGAACTTAAACCTACCACGCGCACTTCTACTAAAACAGGCAACTGCCACTTTGAAAATTTTCTGATGAGATTCTCTAGCAGAGAAGTTTTATTTCAAGTATCTTGAAGATACCTGCAAATACGCGTTTTTAATGGAGGATGCTTAGCGTCAAAAGGTAAAACAGGCATAGCGTTTGCAATGCTTGTAACAAGCTTATCTTAATACTTTAATTCTTTTAAACTGTATGTGGCACGTTCCTAAAAGCCGGTTGTTTCAAATAGGTTTCCTTTTGTGCTTGACGGGCATTGGCTTTGCGGGTGCGTCAAAGGAAGAAAGCCCTATGAAAAAGAACTTGGCTTTTTGGCAGCAACAGAAAGAAGCCAGCCTTACCACCGTCCTATTAAACAATGGCAGCAAAGCCGTTCCTATCCAGAACCTAGAGCAGAACATTGCCAGCCTATCATTGGGAGTAACCCACGCTAATGTGTTTGACAGCCTACTCAACAAATACACCGTCGTTACTTCTTTAAAGGGTGAGTCTTTGGCCACAGACACCTTGGCCCAAGGGTTTGCCCAGTACATAGCGCCTTACCAAACGGTGATTGTCCAAATTCCTGCGGAAGAGTTGCAATATGTGCCTACGCTCACCTTGTTAAAGCGCCTACAAGCCAATAAGAAGTTGTTGCTGGCTGTCTATGGCAAAAAGGAATTGTTAACGTTAGCGGACGGCCTTTCGGCGCCAATGGTGTGGGCAGATGAAGAGACACCCGCCACGGCACATTATGTAGCCCAACTGCTATTTGGCGGGGTGGCTGCTACGGCCAAACTACCTGAGACATTTTCTGACAAATACCAGCAAGGCCAGGGCTTTACCACCCAAACCAGCCGATTAAAATACGGCGTACCAGAAGAAATAGGCATTAACAGTGCAGATTTGCAACATCCCATAGACGCTATTGTGGCTGAAGCCATCAGCCAGAAAGCAACGCCTGGCGCAGTGGTCATGGTGGTGAAGAACGGCACCGTCATCTTTAACAAGGCCTATGGATCACATACGTATGACAACACACGGCCTACGCAGATAGATGACATCTATGATCTGGCCTCGCTTACCAAGACTTCTGCCTCTACGGTAGCCTTGATGCAGTTGTATGACCAGAAACGGGTAGATCTTAGCGCGCCGTTGGGAACATACATCCCATCGGTTAGGGAAACCAACAAGGCCCCTTTGCGGATGAAGCAGGTTCTATTGCACGAATCTGGTTTACCGGCCGGTGTGCCCTTGCCTGTGCCAGCCAAAGATATGCAGAAGCGCCCTTCTGACCAATTCACCGTGCAGGCAGCAGACAGCCTCTTCTTGAGCAAAGACTATTATAATGAAGTGCTGTGGCCGCGTATGGTCTTCTCTAAGTTGAACGCCCCGGGCAAATATGTGTACTCAGATTTGACCATGTATTTCATGAAGGAAATCATTGAGCGGCAGGCCCAGACGCCCATCCAGGAGTTTGTGCAAAGCCAGTTTTACGCTCCCTTGGGCATGCAAACCGCTGGGTACTTGCCATTGCAGCGCTTTGACAAAAGCCGCATAGTCCCCACAGAGAGAGACGTTTACTTTAGAAAGGCCTTATTGCAGGGCTATGTGCATGATGGCGGCGCAGCCAAAGTAGGCGGAATTGCCGGCCATGCGGGCTTGTTTTCTACGGCCAATGACATGGCCATCCTGCACCAGATGCTGTTGAACAAAGGCGCGTACGGCGGTCACCAATACGTGAAGCCAGAAACGGTGGAGTTGTTTACCTCCCGCCAGTCAAAAGTTAGTAGGAGAGGATTGGGCTTTGACCGCTGGGATCCAGACACCAGCAAACATTATCCGTCGCAGCTGGCCTCATCGGCAACTTATGGGCATACTGGCTATACAGGAACCTGTGTTTGGGTAGACCCTAAACATGATTTGGTGTATATCTTTCTATCCAACCGGGTGCATCCATCTGCTTCTAACAAACTGAATACCCTCAAGATCAGACCTAGGATCCAGGATGCCATCTACAAGGCCATTGAAAAGTCTGAGGTTGCTTCGGTGAAGTCATAGCTTTCAATTCTTATAGTATATGTTTAAGGCCGGCCAAGGGGATTATTCCTGAAAGCTGGCCTTAAGGTTTTGATGGCTATTGTCTTAGGAAAAGGTTACAGAGATTCCCCACAACTTCCCCACTTCCGTTGATAACTAGGTTTAAGGTGCAGCCTTGAGTTTATAGCCTTGACTCCAAGTTTCTTTCTGCTGCTGGTGTTGGTTTTTCTCCGCTGGCTTGGGCCTGCAAGGTTATTTCTTGTTCGCTTTGCTTTTGCTCCTGTTTCATCTCTAAGGTTAAAAAGTAGTTGAGGGCCGTCCTGATAATGGCAATGGCTCCCAGTTTCCCAATCTGGTCCCAAGTAGGGGCTATGGCGGTAGAAAGGATGTCAGCGCCTAGTTGGAATTCCAGGGCTAGTGCCAGGTACCGGGCCAGCACCAACCGGATTTTGTTGTAGCTATGAACCCTGGGCGGAATAAAGGATTTGACAAAGTAGAACAAGGCAATCAACACCCCTATGCCAATGATCAGTGCGCCCACGGTTTCAATGAGGAGTTTCAAGATTTGAACGCCCTGAATGATTTTGTCTTCTACGGAGCCTAAGCCAGTGCCTTCAGCGGTTTTAGAAACTGTTTCTTGTAAAAGGAAAAGCATAGGCCAAGGAGTATGAAGTTTACATTAGCGTTAAACGCAAATTCCCATAATTCGCTACCTGTCCGCTACCATGCACAGACTCGTTTTTTGGCTCTTTTCCAGAAATTAGCCCAAAAGCAGATTTTTATAGACCAAGTGTCTCACTTCTTGAAAGGAGCTTTTTAATATTGGAGTAGATGTATTATTAGAAGAAATCCTTGGCAGTAGTGAAGTTCTTGTGAATGAAGAACTCAGGAGGTAACAAAACCGCGTATTTTGGGTTTAAACTACAGCAGAAATCCTATTAATACTTTATGGAAAATTTATCTCCTCAGTCAGAGGCTACTATAGAAAAAGCCACGTTTGCGGGTGGTTGTTTTTGGTGCATGGTCAAGCCGTTTCACAAATATGAAGGTGTGCTGGAGGTAGTCTCTGGCTATACCGGCGGGCATGTGCCTAACCCCACCTATGAACAAGTCTGCTCAGAAACCACCGGGCATTATGAAGCCGTGCAAGTAACCTTTGACTCTGCCATCATCTCGTATCCAGAAATCCTTGACATTTTCTGGCAATCCGTTGACCCTACTGACGCTGGCGGGCAGTTTGGCGACCGCGGTTCTTCTTACAAAACCGCCATCTTCTACCATTCTGAAAAACAGAAAGAACAGGCGCAGCAATCCAAAGAGAAGACTCAGAATTCTGGGCCGTTTCAATTGCCAATAGTGACGCCTATCTTGCCGGCCCAAGAATTTTATCCCGCCGAGGACTACCACCAAGACTATTACAAAAAGAACCCCAGCCACTACGGCCGCTACTTTGTAGGCTCGGGCCGCGCCGGATTCTTAGAAAGACACTGGAAGAAAGAAGCTGAGTAATAAGAGCCATAGAACCGTTTTTGGCCTGGTTTCTAGAAAACAAGCCAGAAACGATTCTCTTGCTTTTCTTTTGCAGGCAAAGGACGCAATTGGTATAAAAATGGAACAGCGGCAGGCTATTTTTACCTTCTATGGAAACTTGAAGGATTTTCTGCCAAGCGCTAAAAAAGGGAAGCCATGGCCGTATAACTTTACCGGTAAGCCTTCTGTGAAAGATGCCATTGAGGCAATTGGTATTCCGCATTCGGAGGTAGGACAGATAAAGGTGAATGGCACCCCTATATCCTTCCAAGAGCCATTAACTCATGGAGCGTTGGTAGAGGTTTTTGCGGCAGCAGATTTTCCTTTAAAGGGCTATCCTTTGGCATTGCATCCTCCGTTGCCAGTTCCAATTGGGTTTGTGGTAGATATGCATTTGGGCAAGCTGGCCAGGTGGCTAAGGTTGTTGGGTTTTGATACATTGTATAACACGCATTTCACTGACAAGCAAATTGCCCAGCTCAGCCTATCAGAACAGCGGGTGGTATTGACAAGGGATGTGGGTTTACTCAAACACAAAACCATTCAATGGGGGTATTGGCTAAGGTTACAAATTCCAGTGAAACAACTGCAGGAAGTATGGCAGCGCTATCAGTTGGCCACTCATGAGCAACCGTTTACCAGGTGCATGGCGTGCAACCATTTTCTGATGGCAGTCTCTAAAGAATCTGTCATGGACCACCTTCCGCCTAAGACCAAACTATATTTTGAGGAATTCTACCAATGCACTGGCTGCCAAAAAGTGTATTGGAAAGGTTCTCATTATGAGAAAATGCTAGCCTTTGTTCAGAAGATTTGCTTGCCTTAAAATTATCTATACCTTTTCTTGAACCAGCTTCGTTTTTGGCGTATTTCCTTTAAAAGAGGCCAAAAACGGTGTAGCAAGGGGAATGTAGCTTTCCTTTCATCAGAATTTTAACTTGCTGCATAACTAAGAACATCGTTTGAGGGTTATCTGACTATGCTAGAAAATCCTGCCCACTTAGATACTGGTTTGTCGCACTTTCTCATGATTGGGAGTGGCGTTTTCTGGACTATTACCTATCTGCTTATTCTGCGGCGCGGTTATCTGGACAAAACCTATGGCATGCCCATGGCCGCGTTGTGTGCTAACTTGGCTTGGGAGTTTATCTTCGCGTTTGTTCACCCGCACCCTTTGCCGCAGTTGTACATAGACTATTTGTGGTTTCTGTTTGACGTAGGTATTCTGGTGCAGTACCTGCGGTATGGCAGCAAGGAGTTTCCAGCGCATTTGCCCAAAGGCTTGTTCTATCCTACCTTCAGCTTTTCATTGGTGTTTGCCGCGCTCCTAATTGCCGCCATTTCCCATGAATTTGACGAGTACATTGGCATCTATGCAGCGTTTGGGCAGAACCTGATGATGTCAGTGCTGTTTGTGCGCATGTACTTAAAGCGGTATAGTGTGCAGGGTCAGTCTATCTATATTGCGCTGGCCAAGCTGGTGGGCACGGTATTCCCGTCGGTGCTGTTTTACTTGTATTTCCCTGACTCCTATTTGCTCATTTTACTTTACCTAGGCATCTTGATTTTTGACGCGGTGTACGTTGGGCTGTTGTACCGGCACCAAGTCAAAGAAGGGATTTCGCCATGGCGAAGGCTTTAAATGGTTGAAGTTTGAAGGCACGGAATGGAGAGCTGCCTACAGACGGGATGGGTATAAAAAGTAAAAAGGAGACCACCCCCGAGGTCCCCTTTTTAACAGACAAAACAAAAAACCGTGGTAGAACCTTTCAAAATCTACCAGGCATTGCAAATAACAAAGTTTCCCCTGACTTATGGAATACCTATTATTAGGTATTTAGCTTAAAATAACAAGCTGACAAATAGTAAGCTATTGGTATTGAATAGCTTATAAATAGAAGTTCATCCGGTAGATAGTTTAATGTCCTTCATGACAGGATATTGTCAGAATTCAAGCAAAGACTTAGTGGTAAAAATTCAAGGGAATAAGGGCTGAACAAAGGGAATGTGCCGTACAAAACAGTTTGTAGTGGTAACTTGCTTCCCGTTTTTGAATTATAGGACAAATGTACACAAGAGAACAGGCCTCGCAACTTAGACAAGCTTTCTGGACCACGTTTGGGCAATACATAGCGCCACACTTGTCGGCGGAAGGGTTGCGCACCAACTGGGTGAACTATAAGACGGGGTTGCCGGGCGTGGCCTTTAAAATGGACGCCGATAAAAAATCAGCCTCCATCGCCATTGAGATGTCACAGGCAGACCCAGAGATACAAGAGCTTTACTTTGAGCAGTTTTTGGCCCTTAAAACCCTTTTGCATGAAACCCTTGAGGAAGAATGGGAGTGGGCCTTGCACACTGAAGACGAGTATGGCCGAACGGTAAGCCGCATCTACAAAGAAATCAAGCCCGTTAGCGTCTTCAATAAGGACGACTGGCCTGCGCTCATCTCGTTTTTCAAACCCCGCATCATTGCTTTAGACGCCTTTTGGTCAGATGCCCAATACAGCTTTGACGCGCTCAGGTGAGTAATGATCAGTGACCAATGATAAATGATTAATAATTTGATGTGAAGAATTTAGAAGCATTGGATGGTATCTAAATCTATTCATTTCTCATTAATCATCAATTACTACCACGTTTCTGGGTTCTCCGTGAGGTCCGCAAATGGATTGCCCATTCGGTGGTGGGGGTTAAAGGGTTCACCTTTCCCTTCCAGATGGTTCATGATGTCTTGGTTGAGCTTGAGTTGGTCTAGTTGCAGGAAGCGCTGCCAGCGGTTCTGGTCTTCAACGTGCATACAAACCACCAAGTCAGAGAGCTGCAGTTTATTTTCTTGTTTAAGCCGAAGCAAATCTGGGTGCTCTTCTAATAGTTCGCGTATTCTGCTCCTAAAATACAGGTTCAGTTCTTTGTAGACAGCCTCGTCAAAGGGTTGGCCTTGCTCTTCCATGGCGTGCAATGATAGGTGTTTCTATTTCTACGAGAAAGCACGTGCCAGGGGATGAACCATGATTAAAACAACTAGGTTTAAACTGTTCAAACTCGATTTTCACTTATTTTATTAGAAACAGGTCAAAAACGGACTTTGAGAAAAGGGCAAAAAAAAAGCCCTCCGGTAAGGGAAGGCTTTTTTGAGAATGTATAGGGCTAGACTACGCTAGTTTTACATTGGTAGCGTTAAGTCCTTTTCTTCCTTCTTGAAGATCATAAACTACTTCGTCGTTCTCTCTGATCTCGTCAACAAGACCTGATACGTGAACGAAATACTCTTGATTGTCACTGTTGTCTTTAATAAAACCGAAACCTTTTTCGTCATTAAAGAATTTTACTGTTCCTTGATTCATCGTGTTGTTATTTTTTATACCCCTAATACGCTGGCTAGCCAGGAATCGTTCCTTATATTTTTAGATATCTATATTTGAATCTAGAGAGATGACGGTTTAGTATCATTCGCTATGACAGGAAATAGATGTTTAAAAGAATTAAACCCCTAAACGTAATTAAGACGAATGGTAATAGTGCAATAAAAAATATTTTAAATTATTTCTGATTTGCCCGGAAAAGGAGACAAATAGGTAACAGATAACTATAAAATGACGCTAATTGATAAACTGGCTTGGATTGAGGTAAGGGATGGAAAGGTTCTGAGTACGCGCAGCCGCGGCCGAACCAAGTATTACCTGCCAGGCGGCAAGCGGGAGACAGGGGAGACTGATGCTCAAGCCTTGCTCAGAGAAATACAGGAAGAGTTAAGTGTTGGGTTATTGCCAGACTCCTTGGTTTACCTGGGCACGTTTCAGGCACAGGCAGACAGTCATGCCGCGGGCATACAGGTGCAGATGACGTGTTACGCGGGCCACTATGCAGGAATCTTACAGGCAGCGCAGGAGATTGAGGAGATAGTATGGCTCACCTATAAAGACAGGGACAAGGTCTCAGCGGTGGACCAGATTATCTTTGACTGGTTGTTGGCGCAAGGACTACTGTCTTAAAAGGTGATAACTTGTCAACATATACGTATCTTGCTTAAACCTTGCTTTTCCTTTATAGGTTGAAATGAGGCAAGCCGAGACAACCCTAAAACGCTTGTATGATTAGAGGCCATTTGCAAGAAAGCCCAGAGCAACAATTGATAAGCGCCTTAAAGCAAGGTGACCAATCGGCGCTGGGGCAGCTTTATACAACCCATGCTCCTGTATTGTTGGGCGTTATCACTAAGATTGTCCAGCATGCCTCCATCGCCGAAGTGGTTTTGCAAGAAACGTTTGTGGCTATTTGGTCCAGGATATCTTTGTATGACGCCAGCAAAACCAGATTTTTAACCTGGGGTTTGGCCATTGCAAGGGGCATTGCCATTGAAGCCCTCAACACTGGTAAACACGGGCACCTTGTGCAACCTGCAGAAAGCACTACTTTTGTACTGAACAAGCAAAACAAGAAGTTGCAGGAGGCTTTCTGCCTGCTAGAACCACAGGAAAAAGCGGCACTGGAGTTGATTTACTTAAAAGGGTATTCCTGCCAACAAGCCGCCGACGCGTTGGGAATAGCACAGGAGGCGCTTACGTCTTGTCTTAAAATGGCCTTTAAACACATAGGAGCGCAAAAAGCAGCATGAACCAACCAACTGAACTGATACAGTCTGGCCTTCTGGAGCTGTATGTCATGGGCGCCGCCTCTCCTCAAGAAATAACCTTGGTAGAGCAAATGGCCGAGCAACACCCAGCGGTGCGCGAAGAATTAGATGCCATCAGCCTGACTATGGAAGCCTATGCGGAGACCCATGCCGTGGAGCCTTGCCCCAACGTAAAACCATTGCTGTTGGCTACCATTGCCTACATGGAACGCCTGAAAGAAGGTGAAGCTCCCATAGAAGCCCCTATGCTCAGCCCGTCCTCCACCGTAGAAGACTACCGTCAGTGGCTAAACCGGCCGGACCTTGCCCTGTCCGGAGAGTTGGAGGATATTCATGCGCATCTCATTTCTGCCACGCCAGAAGTCATCACCGCTATTGCCTGGTTAAAGGAAAAATCCAGTGAAGAGGTGCACCATGATCAACTGGAGCGTTTCTTAATTGTAGAAGGTTCCTGCATTATCACCGCCGGTGGGCAGCAATTTTCGTTGACCGTAGGTGATTATTATCAGGTTCCTTTGCACGTGCCGCACGTCATTCAAGTGACTTCAGACATTCCTTGCAAAGTGATCATCCAGCGGGTGGCCGCTTAACAAATTCAGTTTCGTTTTCGGCCTGTTTTCTCAGAAACAGGCCGAAAACGAAAAACCTTTCTCTTCTTTATTGTCTAGGTCTCACAACTCTTAATTACATGCTTCTCCTTTAACTGGCACTAAGATTCCTTGCCGGTTCGTTTAACTGTTGAGGCCTTAATTTTCGTAATAAGGATTTAGGAACGCCTTTTGTTAGGTATTCAGGAAAAGGAGGAAATCATGAATCAGCAAATCTGGAGAACACTGGCCCTAATTTTTGTCATCTCCATCACCCTGCATTTGTGCAGCCAGCAATCATTGATAAAAGACGAGGAAAGCGGATCCTTTAGAGAAGGCAAAATCTTTAAAGCGCCTACTTTGCCAACCGCCATGACCTTTGCCGGCGAACCCGTGCCGCTGGAGGTGCCGGACGTAGCTGAGCGCTTGGACCGCGAACTGCTGGTGAATTCCTATTTACACGCCACTTCCTTGCTGGGCCTGAAACGCATGCAACGTTACCTGCCAGAGATTGAGCGCATCCTCCAAGAAAATGACATTCCACAGGACTTTGTTTATCTGGCCCTCGCCGAGAGTCTTTTCAGCCCGGTGACCTCCCCAGCGGGCGCCTCTGGGTTCTGGCAGTTGATGCCCGACACGGCGCGCGGGTATGGCCTGTTGGTGAACACCGAAGTAGACGAACGCTTCCATGTGCAGAAAGCCACCGTGGCCGCCACGCGTTATTTGAAAACGGCCTATAAGAAATTCGGGTCCTGGACCAATGCCGCCGCTTCTTACAACAGAGGAATGAGTGGCATTGATGCGGCCCTCAAGCGCCAAGGCGTGAGCTCTTACTATGACCTGTACCTCAACGACGAGACCTCACGGTATATGTTCAGAATTCTGGCCTTGAAAGAGGTGTTGGGCAATCCTTCCAAATACGGCTTTGAACTTCCTAAGGAGCAAGGCTATAAGCCTCTGCCTACCAAAACCTATACCGTAAGAAACACTATCACAGATTTACCAGCCTTTGCCTTGGAGCAAGGCACCAACTATAAAACGCTTCGCATGTACAACCCTTGGATCAAGGGCTATAAACTAACTGTAGCCCCAGACAAAGAGTTTGTACTGGCCATGCCTGAGTAATTCTTATTGTATGAATGAGAGATTGAGTGAATGAGAGGATGAAAAAAAGCAAACAGCAGTTTTAACAAGACTGTTTATTTAAGGCTGTTTTTCGGCTCTTTTTATCAAAACAGGCTATAAACGAATTCGTTCAAAAATTAATGCATCATCCAATCCCTCATTCATTCAATCACTCAATTTTTCATTCTATCACTAAAAACAAGGCATAAAAAAAGCCTCTCCGTAGGGGAGAGGCTTTTCAGCATTATGTCTTTATAGCGAAAGACTAAGCAAGTTTAACGTTAACCGCGTTTAGTCCTTTTCTTCCTTCTTGAAGATCATAAACTACTTCGTCGTTTTCTCTGATTTCATCAACCAAACCAGATACGTGTACGAAGTACTCTTGATTGGTGTTGTTGTCTTTAATAAAGCCGAAACCTTTTTCGCCATTAAAGAATTTTACTGTTCCTTGATTCATATTATTGTTCATTATACACTACAGACAGCAATGTGCTGCCTTAGGTTCAATATTATACAAAATAAATCTAAATTCTTACAAAAGGCTTTAATATATTTTCGAAACCGCCTTTATCAAGCTGTTAAACCAGTGTTTACCAGATTAAGCACCAACCTGATAGGCTATTTAAGGCTCTGTAACTGACGGGTAAGGTCGTCAATCACTTCCTCGGTCCATTGTACGGCCAAGTCTTCCAGCTCTTGGTTAGACCATTGATAGTAGTAGGGTTTTTCTAGCCAGGTAATAGTTCTGTCTGGCCCAACAGTGTAGGAAGAATACTCTAGTTTAAAGACCAGGTCCTTGTACAAGTCAAACGCGTTTGCGCCCGGCCTTTGAAAGCCCAGCAGTTGCAGTTGAAGTCCAATCTGCGAGACGTTGCCATTCTCCAGGCTAATCTCATTCTCTGAAGCGGCGTTTTTATCTTTGGTCCAGGTGTCTACTACTTTCTCTAGCCTGAAGTCATCAAACAAAGCCACCACGTCTGTAAGGTGCTTGTAGGCGCGCTCTGCCAAACTAGGCAGGACTTTGTTGTAGAGCTGTTGGATTGCTTCTTTGTCTTTGGTCTCAGCCATGAGGTAAATTATGGGAATCTGTCACTGAAGGCAGCTAGTGAAATTAGCGTCTAACAAAGATACTATGAAATGGCGATTGGGTTGTGGACTATAAGGATTTCCTTTTTTAGCCTGTTTACAGGAAAACACCCCAAAAACGACAGCAAAAAAAGAGCCCTGCCCATAAGGGACAAGGCTTTTTTACATTTACACGATAATATTCTTATCTAGCCAACACCATTTTGTGACTGGTAGACTTAGCTCCAGTGGACACTTTATATAGGTAGGTTCCGGTTGGCAAGTTGCTTCCGTTGAAGGGTACGGCGTAGGTACCTTTTTCTTTGGCTTCAGAAACCAGCGTGCTCACCTTTTTACCTCTCAGGTCAAACACTTCTATGGTTACAAATCCGGCGTCCTCCACGGCGTAAGAAATAGTGGTGTTTCCGCTGAAGGGGTTAGGGTAGGAGTAGTTGGGTTTCTGGCTCGGGTTCAAAGCTAAACGCTCCGTGCTGTTAGACGCAGAGGCAACCGGTTGAGTGGCGGCACTCCAGCTGGCATGCGTGCGGGTAACTATTACGGCAAACTCGGCTCGGGTCACTTCTTGCGCTGGTTTAAACGTGGCATGGATGGTGGGGAATAAATCCAAAGGTCCTTGCGTCACAGTGTAGAAGGCATTGATTAGGTTCAGCTCCAGTGCTATACTCACATAGCCTTCCAATCCAGCTGGAATAGAAGAAGCATCCTCAATGGTGTAGGTTTTACCGTCTACAGATACCGTCACTGCCTTGCTGTTGCGTTGCACTGCAAACTCTTGTAAGCCCAAAGCCTGTACCAGAGAATACGCTAACTGGGCGCGGGTCACTGAGCCGCTAGGGTTGAATTTACCTGTGGCGGCAGGCACCATCACACCTTTGAATGCATGCGTGCGATCTCTCAAAGCAGCTCCTTTAGAAAGGACAGATTCAGCCAACAGAGACTGGAATCCGGTCACATCTGTCACCGTCAAAGAACCATTGGTAGGCATGAATTGACGGATGGCCTGGCCCATTACTAAGTAATCTGCCAGCTGAATGCGCTTTAACAACTCATTCGGTTTGAAGCCGGTGGTGAGTCCGTCCATTAAACGAGCGCCTACGGCCATCTTGATAGAAGCCTCTGCTGGGTGCCCGACAATGTCTGCTAGCCCGGTGGTGCCTGTGATGGTGGATTTGCTCAAGGTGCCTTGAATGGTTTCAGGAAGGGCAAGTCCATTCAATCCTTCGGCTTTTAGCGTCCAGGTTCCTGGTTCAGGAGCAGCCACGGCCATGCCTCTGTCTGGGGTAATGGCAAACGCCACCGGAATCCCAGATCTGTACTCTTGCCCTGACGGCGATAGCAGAATGAGGTTCACCGGGTTTCCAGTTTGGCCTAACAAACCAGTGGTGGAGAATTTGGCCTCTAAGCTGTTGGTACCAGCCGCCACATTGAACGTGATCTGATTGCCAGTTGTCACCACTGGATTGAAATCCAACGCAAACGCGCTGGTTTCAGTGGCCGTGTTCACGCTGCTGTTGAATCTTCTAGTGTAGTTCAAGGTGGCTCCAAAAGCGGTGTTGCGGTAGATGTGGTCAATGGCAGCATACGCATTAACGTAACCAGCACCTACTTCCCAAGATTCATGGCTGGGCATGTTGGTAGCCGTTTTCTGGAGAATTTCCTTTACCTGTCCAGGCGTTAAGGTTGGTTTGGCTTCTAACATCAACGCCACCACGCCAGCTACATGCGGAGTAGCCATAGAAGTACCGCTCATGTGCGTGTAGAAAGGAACGTGCGCAGGATCTAGTTGTTCTACATCCATCTGGGCTGAAAGGGAGGCCACCGGACCTATTACTCTGGTGGAGATCACATCTACGCCTGGCGCCACCACAGAAGGACGATTCTCATAGGTCCAGGTCTCGCCGTCTACCGTGATTGTGCCGCCTTCGTTCTTAACGCCTCTAGAGGAAAAGTCAGCGAGCTTGCCATATTTGTCACCAGCACCCACAGAGATCACCCACGGCGCAATGGCATAAGGGTTATGCGTATCTGAGCTTGGTCCTTCATTTCCGGCCGCAAAGACGGAGACAATGCCGTGGTCATAGGCTTTCTTAGAGGCAATGTTCACTGGGTCTGCCGGGTCAAAATCTCCGCTGGTACCCCAGGAGTTGCTGATGACTCTTATGCCGTACTGGAACTGATGCGTAAGTGCGTAATCATACCCGCCAATGGCATCCAAGACCAACAAAGCTGCGCCAGAACCATACCCCACCAAGGTGGCGCCGGGGGCTGCGCCCGCATAGAGTCCATTGGATTTTGAGCCGTTTCCGCCAACGGTTCCCGCGCAGTGCGTGCCATGGCCAGAGTTGGTGTCTGTATTAGGGATGTTCTCTAAATACGTCACCGGCAGTAAGGACGAAAGAGAGCTAAGATTGGTAGAGCCCAAGACGTTCTGCACCAGGTGAGAGCCTAGTTTGATGTCCTCATGTGTACCGTCCACGCCGCTGTCATTGATCATTACCGTTACGCCCTTGCCAGAAACGGGCATGCCGTTGTTGCGGGCAATAATGTCTTTGTCCGTGCGCATGCGTTGCACACCCGTGATGTGCGTTTCATTGTTGTTGAAGTAGCTTAGGCGCTTGTTTAAAAAGACGGAACGGACATACGGGCTTTTAGACAAGGCTTCTACCTGCGTCGCAGTGGCCAGGACACCTGCCATAGGAAGGTTCTTGAGGGTTATTCCCTGAGTGAGGCCTAAAGACTGGAGCAGTTGCAGGTGCGTGCTGTTGGGAGCACCATCGCCATGAAAGGTCACCACCACTTGCACCGGGGCAGTGGCTGTTTGTAGTACTTGTTGTAGCGTGCGGTCCAGGGTGGCCTGTGCGTTGGCAACTTTTCCGGAGAGCAACAATAGCACGAAGAGGCCGAACAGCTTCTTCTTTTGCGTTTGGTAAACTTTTAACATAGAGTGTTGTTTGGTGAAAGATGGATTAGGTAAAACTTTGGGCAGTGGGGGCTACCCAAAGTCTTCTCCCGTTACCGCCAAACAAATTCCAAGGTTATGGAAACAATAGGCCAGAAATAACTTGCATTAATTCTAAGATTCTTTTCAATTTTTAATTCCTTCCCCTGGGTTTACCACGGTCCACTACTATGCCTTTTTGGGATAGTTCCGGGTAGAAAAGTGGGAAAATGAATACTTACTAGTAGGTAGTAATGTCTAGGTAAAAGCAGAAATAGTAGGGAAGAAGTGGCTGCCAGGGTAACATTGAACCACCCCAGACGCAGGGCGAAGATTACTGCTCAAGTGATTATAGCTGTCGTTTTTGGCCTGTTTTCCAGATAATAAGCCAAAAACGGAAAACAATAGACACAAAAAAAGCCTCTCCGTAAGGGAGAGGCTTTTCAGCATTATGTCTTTATAGCGAAAGACTAAGCGCGCTTAACGTTGATGGCGTTTAGTCCTTTTCTTCCTTCTTGAAGATCATACACTACTTCGTCATTCTCTCTGATTTCGTCAACAAGACCAGATACGTGTACAAAGTACTCCTGATTGTCACTGTTGTCTTTGATAAAACCGAACCCTTTAGAGTCGTTGAAAAATTTTACTGTACCTTGATTCATCTGATAGTTGTTATAATTACTGTGAGTAAAGGTAGACAAACGGTTTAAGTTTCCTAGAAATATTTAAAATAAAAGGTACACTTGCCAGCAGTGAAAGCCAAAAGCAATTTTAGGAAGATATAAGTCATTGAAAATTAATTCTTAGCCTGATGAAAGGTAGTGGAGCAAGCCCGTGGTTAAATTGTATTTAAGCTAGCCAGAATTTAGAATATTAATGTTTGCCCATATAGGGATTTGCTAGGGTATCTCAATATAAATGCGTATTTTTGTAGCGGAAAGCAATCGTTATCTCCTCTCTTATTTCCCCTTCTGGCAGAAGCTGGAGTAAGTTTTGATAATCCTTGGAAAGCCTTTATTGGCGGCGCGGTTTAATTAATCTTCTTCTCTCTTTATCTGGTTCCGGTTTCTTGGGGGCTTTTAGAGAAACAACCTGATTTGTAACAGCTAAACTACCCACGTAGCGGACTCCCTGCTTTCCCAGACTATTTTTTCATAACCGGTAGGTTTACCTCATTTGTGGCTTTTCTTAACAAATACCCTGTTTTTGAGTATAAGAAAGCATACACACAGGAATTAGCCGCCTGTTTCACCTTACAATGACCATATGGCAAGATCACAGAACAGTTTCATGAAGAAACAACTGGAGCAAAAAAAATTAAAGAAGAAGAAAGAGAAAGAAGAGCGCAAGCAAGAGCGTCAGGAAAACTCTTCTGGTGGTTCATTAGAAGCCATGATGGTGTACGTAGACGAGAATGGTAACTTCTCTTCCACACCGCCAGAGAAAAAGAAAGAAGACCCTGCAGACGCCAAGAAACAGCGCCCAAGTCAATAGTACAACTTTTTATCTGTCACTTCTTCTCCGTTTGGGTAAAGCCCGCCGCCTTACCCCAGGAAAAAGAATGCCAGACCAACCCATATAAATTGAGGTGCCCAGAAGCGATTTTCTCTTCTACACCTCAATTTCTGTTTTTAGGCTACTTTCCGCAAAACAGGCCAAAAAAGAAGAGGCAGAAACCCAACCTGTGGTTTACTGCCTCTTCTCCGTTAAAGCCCAGGCTTACTACCTAAGACGCTTTTTCAATCTTCACTTTTTTGCCCTTCAGTTTTTCCTGCTTTAGTAATTGTACCGTTTTATCCAGCTTGTTTCTGTTGACGGCGGCAAAAGCAGCAGATTCCTGTATTTCAATAAAACCCAGGTCCTCCTTCTCCAAGCCTCCTTTTTGCAGGAGCAATCCTACCACGTCACCTTTGCTTACCTTGTCTTTCTTGCCAGCGCTTATGTACAGCGTATCCCAGAAAGACGGGGCAGGTACCGTTGGTTTGGCTGGTAAAGTTTCAAACGGCGGCAGTTTAGGCAAGAAAGCAGGTTTCTCTCCGGGATGAAGTAATAGATAAGCCGTTCCCTTGGCTTGCATTCTGGCTGTGCGGCCGTTGCGGTGCAAAAAGGTTTCGGCGTCTGACAATTGAAAATGGATCACGTTCTCTATCTCTGGAATGTCCAGGCCGCGTGCGGCCAGATCTGTGCTTATGAGGAGGGGATACGTCCCGTTCCTGAACTTAAGCAAGACGCGTTCTCTATCTGGTTGCTCCAGGCCGCCATGAAAAATGCCGTGGGCAATCCCTTTCTTGTTTAAATAGGCGCTTACGTTCTCCACCGCGTCCCGCTGGTTACAAAAGACCAAGGCTGGTTTGTTGCCCAATTTGCATAACAGAGAGAATAAGGTGAGTAGCTTGTCGTCTTTTATTACCTCTACGGCCCGTACGTCAATGTCTGGAGCAGAAGCAGTGTCTTTTAAGAAATTGACTGTGGTGGGGTTATTGAGTCCGGTGAAGGCGGGAATCTCCTGCATGTTGGTGGCAGAGGTGAGCAAGCGTTTGTTGATGTTGGGCAGCAGGTCAATGATAAACTTCATTTCCTCTTGAAAACCCATCTCCAGGGACTTGTCAAATTCATCCAGCACCAAGGTCTTAATGGTAGACCCATCCACGTTCTGCGACCGAAGGTGATGGCCCACTCGCCCGGGCGTTCCCACCCACACCGCCGGCGGATTAGCCAGACTGCGTTTTTCTGTATTGGTAGAGTTGCCGCCGTAGCTGCAGACAATCTTAAAACCAGCGCCCATCTGCCTGAACACCTGCTCAATTTGCAAGGCCAATTCTCTGGTGGGTACTAATATCAACGCCTGAACCCCGTTATAATTTGGTTGCAGTTGCTCTAGCAAAGGCAGCAAAAATCCCAGCGTCTTGCCTGAACCCGTAGGGGATAAGAGCACCATGTCATTGGCGCGCGCCGCGGTTAGGGCAGCCTCCTGCATTTCATTAAGGGCGGCAATTTTTAGGCTGTTCAGGATTTTCGGCAACATAAGGCAAGAAGTAATAGGGGTTGGAAGGGGAAAGAAACGGCAAGTACCAAAATTTTAACTACAATGAAGCTTTTTATCTATTGTCATCATAAGAAACAAGCAGACCCGCTAAGCCATTTGCATGAAAAGTCGTTTAACTTAGAAGCGGTTAATACTAACATTATTTAGCAAATTCATTTTAAGTATACGCGTATGTGCGGACGATATTCCTTCTCAAGAAAGAAAGTGCCTTTGGCTCACCGGTATGCCGCCAAGCTGGAAGGACTTTCCTTTGAACCCAATTTTGACGCGAGGCCCTCTCAGCAACTACCGGTCATTACTTCCACGGCAGAGAAAGCAGTAATGGCGGTTTGGGCAGATCCTACCAAACAAGAGGATGGCAAGCCCATCTTGCCCTTCAACGTACGGGAAGAAAATCTGCTCTTCATTCAAAGGTTCAGGGAGCTGTTGCCTAAGAACCGATGCATCATTCCCATTGACGGTTTTTTTGAGTGGAAGGAATTGGAAGAGGAGTTTGAAGAAGAGACCAAAGCCGAAGAACCCGGAACCTTGGGAGTGGACTTGTTCGGGAACCCGATCAGGAGCGAAGCTGATAAGAAGCGCATGAAAAAAGCGAAGCCCTTAAAACAGAAGTATCGCTTTACTTTGCAACAAGAAGAGCCCTTCGGGTTGGCTGGCCTTTGGCTCGAAAGCCTGCACCAAGACACCGGTGAGCTTTACCCGCACTTTACCATCATCACCACCAAAGCCAATGCCGCAGTAGAGCCTTATCATGACCGCATGCCCGTCATTCTCACCCCGCACAGCGAGGAGATTTGGCTAGACAACCGGTTGCAGGAAAGAGATTGGCTAAAAGTATTGCAGCCTTATGATGCCCGGCAAATGACCGTAATGGCTATTGACGACTATGAGAGTATGCTAGGCAATTACGTGCCGCCTAAGTTGAACTCTAAATAACAAACCAACACTTGGCTAAGACGAAGCAAAAGCCCTAAAAACGATGAAGCCCTCCCAGATTTCTCTGAGAGGGCTTCTTGCGGTCCGGACGGGACTCGAACCCGCGACCTCCGCCGTGACAGGGCGGCATTCTAACCAACTGAACTACCGGACCAACATCCTCACAAGGACCAGACGTCCCCGTTTTGATGATGCAAATGTATATAGTTGTTTATTGATATCCAAGCACGCAATAGAAAGAAGTGCAAAATAATTTACTACAAACGACTCACTAGGCCCTTCTTGAAAACAATCCCATCCATTTTTCCTGCTAAAGCGCTGGGCTGGCGGATCTTCCTATTGTAAAGATTCACCACCTTCCTTGTCTATATTCTTGGTCTTTATGAGGGACAACACAATGCTAATCGTTATGATGAACCCAATCACAATCAATGAAATGAACGTTGGGACCTTAAAGATGTCTACCGTCACCATTTTCAGACCTACAAAAATCAAGATGAAAGCCAGCCCGGTAGATAGGAACACAAAGCGATGAATCACGTGAGCCAGCGCGAAATAAAGCGACCGAAGCCCCAGAATGGCAAAAACGTTGGACGTGTAGACAATAAACTGGTCCTGGGTGATGGCCAAAATGGCTGGGATGCTGTCTACCGCAAAAATCAAATCAGAGATTTCAATCAGAAGAAGCACCAGAAATAGGGGAGTGGCGAAAACTTTACCGGATTGTTTTACAAAAAACTTATCGCCTTCCAACTGATTGGTGACAGGCATTAGCTTCCGGAAGAATTTAATGACGGGGTTTTTCTCGGGCTGCATCTCCTTGTCTTTCTCCGTAAACATCTTGTAACCGGTGTAGATAAGGAAAGCGCCAAACAAATAAATGGACCAATGGAATTTCTCTATTAAGGCCACTCCGGCAAAAATAAAGATGACGCGCATTAGCAAGGCCCCCAGAATGCCCCAGAATAAAATCTTGTGCTGGTAAATGGAAGGGATTTGGAAATACTTGAAGATCAGGACAAAGACAAAGATATTATCAATGCTCAAGGTCTTCTCCAGAACATACCCCGTCAAAAATTCAATTGCCTTATGCTCCCCAAACCAATAGTAGACAAGGGAGTTGAATACCAAGGCCAGTGAAATCCAGACGCCAGACCATATGAGTGCCTCTTTCACAGACACAACGTGCGCCTTGCGGTTAAACACCCCCAAATCCAAAGCCAACATAATGAGGACGAAGGCATTGAAACCAATCCAAAAAGTACTATTCACTTCCATTCGTTTTCTGTTAGGTTGCCATTGAGGATATAACGTAAAACAATCAAAGAAATGATGAGAAATCCCTTAGATAACAGTAGGAAAAGGGGGTAAACATCTCTGCTTTTGAATTGAGATACCAGCTAGAAAAGAAGGGGCTTCAAAAGGAAAATGTTTTGGAATGGCCTAAAAACGAAGAAGCCCTCCCAGATTTCTCTGAGAGGGCTTCTTGCGGTCCGGACGGGACTCGAACCCGCGACCTCCGCCGTGACAGGGCGGCATTCTAACCAACTGAACTACCGGACCAACATCCTCACAAGGACCATACGTCCCCGTTTTGATGATGCAAATGTAGGGGGAGAGATTAAGATACACAAGCCTGCGCCCTAAAAAACCTGTAAAAAGGAAGCAGGAAAGAGGTAACCGGCTCAGATTCAAAAGGAAAAAATTCGTTTAAAACTGTCAAAAACAGATATTACTAAACTTCGCATATTCAATTACCTTTGCATGTATACATAAGTATAAGATATAGACCTATTGATTATGCTGTTAGATTTTGAACAACCCATAGCCGCACTAGAAGGCAAACTTTCTGAAATGAAGAAACTGGCCTCTGAGAGCCAGGTAGACGTGACAGATGCCGTGCTGGCGCTTGAGGAGAAAATCAAGTCCTTGAAAAAGGAGACCTATGCCAACCTTACGCGCTGGCAGCGGGTTCAATTATCGCGTCATACAGAAAGACCTTACACCCTTGATTATATAAAAGGGCTGTCGCCCACGTTTGTGGAGTTGCACGGTGACCGCAACGTGAAAGATGACAAAGCCATGGTAGGTGGTTTTGGCGAATTGGATGGTGAAACGGTCATGTTCATTGGTCAGCAGAAAGGCCGCAACACCAAGGAGCGTCAGTTCCGCAACTTCGGGATGGCCAACCCAGAAGGATACCGCAAGGCCTTGCGCTTGATGAAGCTGGCTGAGAAATTCAACAAGCCCATCATTACCTTAATAGATACTCCAGGTGCCTTTCCGGGCCTTGAAGCAGAGGAGCGTGGCCAGGGTGAAGCCATTGCGCGTAACCTCAAAGAAATGTTCATGCTCAAAGTACCGGTAATCTGCGTGATTATTGGCGAAGGAGCTTCTGGCGGTGCCTTAGGCATTGGCATTGGCGATAGAGTCTTCATGCTGGAGAACTCTTGGTACTCGGTTATCTCACCAGAAAACTGCTCAACTATTCTATGGCGCAGCTGGGATTACAAAGAACAGTCTGCTGAAGCTTTGAAACTGACCGCCAAAGACATGCTAGGCAATAAACTGGTGGACGGCATCATCAAGGAGCCTCTGGGTGGCGCGCACGTAGATCCAGAGAAAATGATGAAGACGCTCAAGAAAAAGCTTCAGGAAACCCTGGAAGAATTGAACGCGCTAAGCAGCGAGGAGCGCATCATGCAGCGTATTGAGAAGTTCAGCGCCATGGGCGTGGTAGAGGAATAGAAACCGTTTTTAGGCTCTTTTCCAGAAAACAGGCAAAAAACGCATTTTCTCTCTATGAAACTATACCCTATTCCTACCGGAAATTTTAAGCTGGACGGTGGCGCTATGTTTGGCGTGGTACCCAAAACGCTTTGGCAGAAGACCAACCCAGCAGATGAGAACAATCTCTGCAGTTGGGCCATGCGCTGCCTGCTGGTAGAATCAGGAGACAGGCTTGTTTTAATTGACAACGGCATAGGAGACAAGCAGGACGCCAAGTTCTTCAGCCACTATTACCTGTACGGAGACGATTCACTGGAAAAGTCCTTGCACAAAGCCGGGTTTGATTTCTCAGATATCACTGATGTCTTTTTGACGCACCTGCACTTTGACCACTGTGGTGGCTCTGTGAAATACAGCAGCAATGGCACTAGCTTCGAGATGGTCTTCCCGAAGGCGCAGTACTGGAGCAACCAGGACCATTGGACTTGGGCCACGGTGCCTAACCCCAGAGAGAAAGCCTCTTTCCTGAAGGAGAACATAATGCCTTTAAAGGATAGCGGGCACCTGTCATTTCTAGAAGTAGGGCAGCAACAGTTCCTACCTGGTTTTGACGTTACCTATGTGGACGGCCACACCGATAAGATGATGGTGCCGCGTATTCAATACAAAGGCCGCACCGTTTGTTTTATGGCTGATCTGTTACCCTCTGTTGGGCATTTACCTTTGCCTTACGTGATGGGCTATGACACCAGGCCATTACTCACCCTGCAAGAGAAGGAAGCATTCTTGAACCAGGCCGCTGCCGAAAATTGGGTTCTTTTCTTAGAGCATGACTCAGTGAATGAGTGCTGCACCGTAAAGCAAACGGAAAAAGGCGTCCGGGTAGACCAAGTCTTCCCGCTGTCAGCGCTTTAAATCATGGTGCGCATAGGAGTCTGCTTGTCTGGCGGCGCAGCCCGCGGCATTGCGCATTTGGGCGTCATTAAGGCGCTGAATGAGTTGCAGATTCCCATCGATGTAATATCAGGGACCAGTTCAGGTGCGATTGCAGGGGCGTTTATTGCTGCAGGTTTTGCCCCAGAGGAGGTTCTTGAACTGGTGCGTGATGTTTCTGTGACGCAATTTTTGCGGCCAGCCCTCAACAAGGGGATTCTCCATTCCAACGCGCTGCTTAAAATATTTGAACAGCACTTGGAGGGCATCACCTTCGCGGACCTTCCCACCCAGTTGATTATTTCGGCTACAGATCTAAACCAGGGCAGCACCGTCTACCTGACGGAAGGGTTGGTGGCCAACGCCCTTAGGGCCTCTTCTGCCTTGCCCATCATGTTTCAGCCGGTGGCCCACCAAGAAATGCTGCTGGTGGACGGGGGGCTGCTCAACAACCTACCCGTGGAGTGCCTGACCGGCACCTGTGATAAAATCATTGGCGTGCACGTTAACCCCGTCAACCACCAGGCAGATATCAAAAGCATTAGGCAGGTGACCGAACGCGTTTTCCATCTGGCCATCAATGCCAATGTGCAGCAGCGCATTGCCATATGTTCTATCTTCCTGGAGCCGCCTGCCCTAAAAAACTATCACATCTATGCCATCAACAAAGCCCAGGAGATTTTTGAGGTAGGCTATCAGTATGCTAAGTCCTTAGAGAAGGAACTGATGAAACTGTTGGTGGAGTAGCAGTTCATTTTCTTGGCTAGGTGCTATCATCATATTCAAATAACCAAGACTGCAGCTTGTTTGGGAGCGTATAAGGCTCATCACCAGATTAGTATGCATGAAGATATTGGTTTACACTTTATTGCTCTTATTGGGAGTTTCAAGGGCACACGCACAAGAAAATAGGGGAAATCTTCTAGCCGCTAAGGTTATTCAGCGCTCCATTATGGTGGGCGGTGGCATCAATGGTGCCTATCGATCTATTGAAAATCACACTAGTAGCAACTCAACCCAGTCAGGCTCCAAGAAGCAGATAGACGTGCAGGGAAGGTTCGGGTATTTTGTAATCAATGATTTGGCCGTAGGCGTTTTGGGTACGGTATCGCATACCAGCGTCAAAATGGACGGGGCGGACAATGATCCGTCCACTCATATTTTGGCGGGGCCTTTTGCCAGGTACTTTTTGAACAACGGGATCTTCGGCGAGGCCAGCTATGGATTTGGGATCTATAACCTATCCAATAGCCTGAAACGGGACATCTCTGAGATAAGGGGCGGCGTGGGGTATTCGCTTTTCATTAACCCGAAGATAGCCGTAGAGCCTGCCATCATGTTTACCTACTACAAAGAGAAGAACCCTGCCAACCAGGACAATTACTACACAGAGGTGGGACCGTCCATCAATGTTGGCTTGCAAGTTTACTTGTTCAGAGAACGGAGTATGAAGAGATAAACCATTTCACATCGTTTAAATACCAGCTTAAAAGGCTGGTATTTTTTGTATCATTGTAGTCTCAATCCTCAAAACGCCTCTTTATGTTTGGAAATTTACTCGCGAAATCCATTTTTAAACTTTCCGGTTGGACGCTGAAAGGCGGTATGCCTCCCGGGGTGAAGAAGGCGATTATGGTGGCGGCACCGCATACCAGCAACTGGGACTTTATCTATGCGCGCGCGGCCTTTTACTTGATGGGCGTACCCGTTAAAATCACCATCAAGAAGGAGGCGTTTTTCTTCCCGATGGGCCCCATCCTAAAAGCTTTAGGTGCCATACCGGTGGACCGCAAGAAGAACAACAACCTAGTGGCCGCCATGGTAGACTTGTTTAAGCAGCGCGACGAATTGGTTATGTTGGTAACGCCAGAAGGAACCCGTAAGTACCAACCCCGCTGGAAGAAAGGATTTTACTACACGGCCTTGGGCGCGGGCGTTCCCATTGTGATGGGCTACCTGGACTACGCCAAAAAGGAGGCCGGCATTGGGCCCATGATTCAGCCTACCGGCGACTTTGACGCGGACATGGAAAAGATCCTTAATTTCTACAGAACCGTTACAGCCAAATACCCTAGCCAGGGCGTTCGGTAGTTCTTACCATACTGAAATGCAAATCGGTCCGTTTTTGGCCTCTTTCCCGGGAAAGAGGCCAAAAACGGACCGATTCATTTATGCTGTTTTGAGATTAGGCTGTCAGAGCGGCCGCTTCTTCAGGTTCTGGAGCCAATTCCCTTAAGTCTACAGGTATCACCCTGGACACGCCGGCCTCCAGCATGGTGATGCCGTAGATCACGTCTGTGGAGATCATGGTGCGCTTGTTGTGCGTCACCACAATGAACTGCGAGTCTCCTGAGAACTTCTTCACAATGTTGTTGAACTTGTCAATGTTAGCATCATCCAAAGGAGCGTCCACTTCGTCAAAGATACAGAACGGGGCAGGCTTCAAGAGGTATATGGCAAACAGCAGAGAGATGGCCGTTAATGTCTTCTCACCACCAGACAGCTGGTTGATGGTCAACGGACGCTTGCCTTTAGGCCGGGCCATGATCTCAATCTTAGACTCCAGCGGATTGCTTGGGTCCTGGATGTACAGATCACAAGTATCCTCCTCAGAGAATAAGGACCGAAACACGCGCATGAAGTTGTCCTTGATCTGGTCAAAGGCCTCTAAGTACTTTTCTTTGGCCACGGTGTCAATCTCCGAGATGGTATCTAAAAGTTGCTGCTTGGCGCCTACCAAGTCATTCTTCTGCGTCTGGATGAACTGGTGACGGGTTTCAATCTCCTGGTAGGCCTCGGCGGCCATGGGATTCACCGGTCCTACGTTCTCCAGTTTGTGCTTGATAGTGTTTACCTGCTGGCTTAGTTCCTCATTAGAGATGTCCAGCTTCTCGGTAGGGGCCTCCGCCAAATCTTCCTGGCTCATGTTGAACTCCGCTGACAGACGCTCTAACACGGCCACCAATTTAATGCGGGTGTCGGTGATGGCCTGCTGCATGGATTGGAACACTTCATCGGTGTTCTCTTTTTTACGTTGCAACTCCCGGATGGCTTTCTCCTTCTCGTCCACTTCGCCGCGAAGATGGAAGTAGGCTTTCTCCACCTCGTCCAGTTGCTGGGCAAGGTCTTTTTTCTGCACCAGGCCTTCCTCCAATTGATAGGACTGGTCTTCTACAAACTGCTCCAAGGTGGCGGTCTCATCCTCGGCGCGGGCCAGCTCATCCTGCAACTGCACCAGGCGCTCCTGGTGGTTCATCACGGTCTTCTGCTTGTAGGCCAGTTCCTGCTGAATGCTTTGCAGGCGGTTCTTGAGCTGATGGAATTTGATGTTCTCCTGGTTAAAGATACCGCTTACCTCGGCGATGATTTCGTTCTGTTTGTCAAGGACTTGTGCTAAGCCCGCCAGCTCCTGCTCATAGCTTTTGAGGGCCAGATTTTTGCTTTCGGAATCGGGGAGGAGGTCGGCTAAGGTTTCGCCTAGTTCCTGGATTTTCTCAAACAGCTCATCCTTCTTGCTGGCCTGGTTTTGTAGGTTCAACTGGAACTGCTCATAGCGCACCTTATGGCTGATGAGCTCTTGTTGCAGGGTATTAATGGAACGTTCCTGCAGTCTGATGGCCTCGGCCTGGGTGCCGTTCTTCTGGTTTTGAAGAACGTGCTGGAGCGTGCTGATTTTGTTTTTCATCAGCTCAGACTGCTCTTTCAAGGCTTCCAGTTCCTCTGCCAGTTTCTCAAGGTTTTGTTTGCGACCCAAACGGTTGCCGTCAAATAACCCAACAGACCCTCCTGAAACGCTCAATGGCTTTTTAATGACGGAGCCGTCTTTTAAGATGTAGGTGCGGCCGTCACTCAGGTACAACTCCGTGTCTGACGTGGCACTGATGTACACCTCATTGAGCATGTAGCGCAACAAAGGATGGTATTTCTCCTCAGAGGCGACGGTCTCCAGAGCCGCCTTGTACTTAGGGGTGCTGATGGTGGCGGTCACGTCCAAATCTTCCACCTCAGAAAGGATGATGAAGTTGGCGCGGCCTTTGTTTTGGTTGTTAAGGAGATGAATGGCTTCTACGGCGTCCTCGGCGGTTTCTACCACGAAGAAGTTCATGTACGGCTCCAGGTAGCTTTCAATCAGGGCCTTGTACTCCTGGTCACAGGAGATGATGTCTGACAGGAGCGGGGCCGGCTTCTGCCAGGTCTTGGACTTGTATAGAAACTTGATGGCATCTGGGAAGCCTTCCAAATTGTCCACCAAGGACTTGGTCAAGGTGTACTGGTTTTTCTTGGAGTCCAGCTGGCGGTTGATGTCTATTAATTGCTGGCGGTATTCATGCAAGGTGGCCTCCGTATTGGTCATTTCTTCTTGCAAGAGACGCTCCGCCTCCTGTAACGCTACCAGTTGGGCCTGGGCTTCCTCCAGTTGTTGCTGGGTTTCAGCGAGCGCATCTTCATACTGCATCTGGAGGCTGTTCTCTGAGCCTTCCATCTGCTGCATCCGCTCCAGTTCGGCGCGGTGCGTCTGAATCTGCATCTGGGTGATTTCAATGCTCTTGTTGAGCGTGAACACCTCATTCTGCACCTGGCGCTGGGCCAGGGTTTTCTCCTGCACCTCTCTCTGTAAATCAGACTTCTGCTGATTTACATGCTCCATTTCTTTTTTGGTAAGACCCAGTTGCTCCTCAGACACGAGTAGCTCTTCCTGAATCTCCTCTAGGTCATTCTGCAACTGTCCCAGGCTGGCCTCGGTCTGCCCAATGTTGGTAGTATCCTGGCTTATTTGGCTCTGAAGAGTCTTGGCGCGTTCCTGCAAATAGAACTTGCGCTCGCTTTTCAACTTAATCTCGTTTTCCAGTTGGCGCAATTGGCTGGTATGCTCGTGCACCTCTTTCTGGGTGTTCTGCAACTGCAGCTGGGTACGGTCAACCAGGGTCTTCTGCTCCTGCAACGCATCTTCCAGCGCTACCAACTCCTCAGAATAACCACCTTTGCGTTCAGTTTCCTTCTTAAGGTCGCTTTCCAGACGCTCCAAAGCCTCTTGGTGGTGGCCAATGTTGCGGCGGGCGTATTCCAGGCTTAGCTTCTTATATTCGTCTTTAAGGGAGTAATACTTTTCAGTGGTTTTGGCCTGGCGCTCTAGGCTCTTCAAGTTCTTGCCTATTTCAAACAAGACGTCCTCTACACGCTCCAAATCGGCGTCAGTTTCTTCCAACTTGCGCATGGTCTGTTTCTTGCGCACCTTGAACTTGGAGATGCCGGCCGCTTCCTCAAACAGGGTACGGCGCGAGTTGTCTTTGTCGTTGAGGATGTCATCCACCATCTTCAACTCAATGATGGCATAGGAGTCTGAGCCAATCCCGGTGTCCAGGAATAGGTCGTTGATGTCCTTGAGGCGGCAAGTAACGTTGTTGAGCAGGTATTCGCTCTCGCCGGTACGGTAGTACTTGCGCGTAATGGTGACCTGCGAGTATTCGGTAGGCAGAATGCCCTTGTTGTTGTTGAAGGTAAGAGAGACCTCGGCCAGTTGCTGGGGCTTTCGGTTCTTGGTACCGTTAAAAATCACGCTCTCCATTTTGTCTGAGCGCAGGTTACGGGTTTTCTGCTCGCCCAATACCCACCTAATGGCGTCCACGATGTTGGACTTGCCGCAACCGTTGGGTCCTACAATACCAGTAATGCCGCTATCAAAGTTAATGGTGACCTTATCCCCGAAACTCTTAAAGCCCTTAATCTCTAATCTTGCTAATTCCATGCGCTTCTTCCAGTTACTCTGGCTACAATCTCAAAAATACGAAAAAGTGTTCTGAGTACCGCAAGGATGTAGGCTTGGAAGAGACTTAAAAGAGAATCCGTTTTTGGCCTGTTTCTATGGAATTATGCCAAAAGCGGATTCTTTCAATGTTTTGATAAAGTACTTAAAAGTTGGTCAAGGCGTAGGAAACCAAATTGGCACCCATGCGCAAAGCGGCCAAATGCTTCTCAATGGGGTCATTGTGCACGGACTGGTCCTCCCAACCATTGCCTAGATCGCTTTCATAGGAGAAGTAGCAGACCAACCGGCCTTGGTAAATTAAGCCAAAACCCTGGGGAGGCTTGTTGTCGTGCTCATGAATCTTGGGCAGGCCACGTGGAAAGTCAAACTTTTGATGGTAGACCGGGTGGTTGAACGGAATCTCTACAAACTGAAGCTCAGGAAACACTTTCTTCATCTCGCGCCGCGCGAATTTCTCCAGGCCGTAGTTGTCATCAATGTGCAAGAAGCCGCCACCCACCAAATATTTGCGTAGGTTCTGAGCCTCGCCCTCAGTGAAGACCACGTTGCCGTGGCCCGTCATGTGCACGAAAGGGTAGTCCATGATCTCGGGGCTGCCGGGCTCCACGGTCTCTTCCTGCGGGGCGATGTTGGCCTTCAATTCCCGGTTACAGAAGTTGATGAGGTTAGGCAAGGACGTTTTATTAGCGTACCAGTCGCCGCCGCCGCCGTATTTCAAGCGCGCAATCCTGAAGCTGGGCCGCTGGCCGCTCACCATGCTAACGCACTGGATAAATAGAAGGAATAAAAGGAAAATTCGTTTTTGCATTGTTTTCCAGAAAAGAGGCCAAAAACGTTAAACGTCTAATAGCACGTGGAAGGTATGACAAGCCGCTAGGGCCGCGGTCTCGGTGCGAAGCCTGCTGGAACCTAGGGTCACCGGCCTGATTCCTTTGGCCAAGGCCAGCTGTACTTCCTCAGGTGAGAAATCGCCTTCTGGGCCTATCAGGACGGTATAATGATTATTCCCTGAGATGCTCTTAACCAGAGAGTGCCGTTCGCTGCCTTCCACCAAATGCGCAATGAAGGTGTTCTCCACGGGGACGGTCTTGAGGAAGTCTGTGTACTTGGTCAACGGGTGCAGACGAGGAAGATGCGTCTTAAGGGACTGCTTCATAGCACTCACGGCAATCTTCTCGAGTCGTTCCAAGTTGAGGGCCTTCCGTTCGGAGCGGGCGCACTGCAGAAACGTGATCTCGTCTATGCCTACTTCCACGGCCTTCTCCACGAACCATTCC
The DNA here is from genome assembly GCF_001577755.1 of Rufibacter sp. DG15C. Classification (NCBI taxonomy): domain Bacteria; kingdom Pseudomonadati; phylum Bacteroidota; class Cytophagia; order Cytophagales; family Hymenobacteraceae; genus Rufibacter; species Rufibacter sp. DG15C. The sequence continues at coordinate 3,590,046 of NZ_CP010776.1, read as the reverse complement.
ATGCGGTCCAGGTTTTTAGTAGGCGCTACCGCGATATGGACTTTAAAGGCCCATTGGTCTTCTGAAGAATGATATTCCAGAATCTGGAGGGTGGTTTTTTTAGGAGTGGCCTCGGCAATCTGCCCCAGGAATTGTCCTCCCTTGCCGTCTATCAGCTGCACTAAATCTCCCACGCCCAATCGCAAAACCCGCGCGCAATGCTTGGATTCTTCTTCAGACAGGACATAGGTTGTGGAAGAAGAGAAGATGTCTGGGGTGAAGAAAACATGCATAAGGTTATGGATTTTGGCCTGTTTTCTCAAAAATAAGCTAAAAACGATTGAACTGCCAGAAAAAGAAAAGCCTTCCGTTTGAGGGAAGGCTTTTACTCATTTCAAGAAAATTAATTGCTAAAGGATTAAGCTTCTACCGCCACTTCTGGGGCACCGGCCAGTATTTCCTCGTTGGCGTAGTCAGCGTATTTAGTAAAGTTCTTAACGAACGCCTTGGCCAGTTCGCTCGCTTTTTGGTCATAAGCGTCTTTGTCGGTCCAAGTATTGCGTGGGTTCAAGATTTCTGCCGGTACGTTAGGGCAGGCATCTGGCATCTCCACCCCGAAGATTGGGTGCTTGGTAAAGGAAACGTCGTTCAGCTCTCCATTCAAGGCGGCCGTAATCATGGCGCGGGTGAAAGGCAGCTTCATGCGTGATCCAGTTCCATAAGAACCACCAGTCCAGCCAGTGTTGATCAGCCAAACGTTCACGTTGTTCTCGGTCATTTTCTTACCCAGCATCTCAGCGTACTTGGTGGGGTGCAAAGGCAAGAAAGCCGCGCCAAAGCAAGCAGAAAAAGTGGTCTGCGGCTCCGTTACGCCTACTTCAGTACCAGCCACTTTAGCGGTGTATCCAGAGATGAAGTGGTACATGGCCTGGCTCTTGTTCAGCTTAGAGATTGGAGGCAATACTCCAAATGCATCTGCCGTCAAGAAAAAGATGTTCTGCGGAATAGAAGCCACAGAAGGCTCAATGGCGTTGTCAATGTGGTTGATTGGGTAAGCGGTACGCGTGTTCTCTGTTACAGAGTTGTTTGTGTAGTCTACGGTGCGGGAGCCCTCAATGAAGCGGGTATTTTCTACGATGGCGCCAAACTTGATGGCATCCCAGATTTGTGGTTCTTTCTCTTTAGAAAGGTCAATTACTTTGGCGTAGCAGCCCCCTTCAAAGTTGAAGACGCTGTCTTTAGTCCAGCCGTGCTCATCATCACCAATCAACCCTCGGTTAGGATCTGCAGACAAAGTAGTCTTACCAGTACCGGACAATCCAAAGAAGATGGCTGTATCACCGTCTTTGCCCACGTTGGCAGAGCAGTGCATAGACAAAGTCTCGCGCTCATGTGGCAAAATGTAGTTCAAGACAGAGAAGATGCCTTTCTTCATTTCGCCGGCATAGCCCGTACCACCAATCAAAATCATTTTCTTAGAAAAGTTGATGATGGCAAAGTTAGGCTGACGCGTGCCGTCTACCGCTGGGTCTGCCTCAAATCCTGGGGCGCAGATGATAGTGAAGTCTGGCGTATGGTTTTCAAGCTCTTCTTCGTTCAGGCGCAAGAACATGTTGTTGCAGAAGAGGTTATGCCACGCCATGGTATTGACAATGCGGAGGTTTAAACGGTATTCTGGATCAGCACCAGCATACGCATCCCGTACGTACAAATTCTTATCGGCTAGATAGGCAATCATCTTTTGGTGAAGGGCCTCAAACTTGGCAGGCTCAAAGGCAATGTTCACATCACCCCACCAAACAGAGTTCTCTGTCTTCTCATCTCTCACCACAAATCTGTCTTTGGGAGAGCGGCCGGTGAATTTGCCTGTGTCACACATCAAGGCGCCGGTATCAGTCAAGAAACCTTCCCCGTTTTTCAGTGCCTCTTCTACTAACTCTGCGGGAGTCATGTTATAGTACACGTCTTTTGCCTGTGAAATACCTAAGCTGGTCAATTCCATTGCTGATGATTTCTTGCCAAATTCTTTCATAAGGAGGTTTGAAAATTGATTTTTGATAATAGGGAAAGGCGTCAATTGCCTTGGTTTAACAAAATTACAAAAAAGGGTGGAGATAATAGCAAACCCTAACGGATGTTTGTTTTATAAGTTGGCTTGAAAGTGGCTGTAGTTATTAATAAAGAGGCATATTTGAATAAATGCGTCTAAGGTGATACATTTACTTTTATGAATTTCTCAAAAAACACTCACAAACTAACAATTACTTACTAAAAACTCTCCAGGACACATGCAAGAAACAACCGTTAAGAAAGGGCACCCACCAGGGTTATACCTATTGTTTTTCACCGAGATGTGGGAGCGATTTAGCTACTACGGAATGCGGGGACTTCTTATCCTGTATCTCACGAAAGCTGCTGTAGCAGGCGGCCTTGGCATAGCAGAATCTACCGGTAACCTCATCTACGGCTACTTTACTGGCTTTGTTTATTTTACTCCCATCATTGGGGGGTGGTTAGCCGAAAAATATATTGGACAGCGCCGCTCTATCTTAATTGGTGGTGTTTTGATGGCTTTGGGCCAGTTCTCATTGTTTGCCACGCCAGGCATTGAAAACCAGGGTAACATCATGGGCATTCCAATGATGACCGCGGTGGGCTTGCTGTTGATCATCATCGGTAATGGTTTCTTTAAACCCAATATCTCTGCCATTGTAGGAAAACTGTATGAGCAAGGCGATCACCGCCGTGACGCTGCTTTTACCATCTTCTACATGGGTATCAACGTGGGAGCCTTTGCTGCGCCTCTGGTGTGCGGTATCTTAGCTGAGGACATCTTTGCTACTAAAACAGTAGTTGATGGAGTGACCACGGTAAGCGAATATGGTTTCCGTTATGGATTCCTGGCCGCCGGTATTGGTATGGTGATTGGTCAATTGGCCTTCAACCTGTTAGCGCCTAAGTATCTGGGTAACGTGGGTGTTGCCCCAGATGGGAAGGTAGACAAGAACAACCCAGTGGTAAAAGCCCCATTGACCAAGGAAGAAACGGATAGAATGGCCGTGATTTTCATCATTACGCTGTTTGTAGTATTCTTCTGGGCAGGGTTTGAGCAGGCTGGTTCTTCACTTTCTTTGTACACTGACAAATACATTGACCGTGAGGTATTCGGCTTCTTAATCCCTACAGCTTGGTTCCAGTCTGTGAACCCCTTGTTCATTGTAGCCTTCGCGCCATTGACCGCTAACTTGTGGTTATCTTTGAGCCAGCGTGGCAAGGACTTGAGCATTCCTGTGAAGATGGGCTTGGGTATGATTCTGTTAGGTGTTGGTTTCTTGTTCATGGTAGGTGCTGTGATGCAAAGAGGCGGCAACGTAGAAGATGAGACCATAAAAGCCAGCATTTTCTGGCTGATTGCCACTTACTTCTTCCATACCATTGGCGAGCTTTGTCTGTCACCAATCGGTTTGTCTATGGTGTCACGCCTTTCGCCGCTTGCTTATACGTCAATGCTGATGGGTGTTTGGTTCCTGGCGCCGTTTGTGGCCCAGATTGCAGGTGGGTATATCGCTTCGTATGTAGAAATCCTGGGTCCGTTGCAAGTGTTCGGATTAATCTCGGGCTTTGTGATTGCCGCTGGTTTGCTGCTGGTAGCCATTGCTAAAAAATTATTGCACATGATGCACGGAAGAGGCGCTTAGTCTTTTCACTTTCATATTTGGGAAGCCCCGCTGAGAGAATCAGTGGGGCTTTCTTTTTTGGTGCAGTCGCTACTTCGTATCTTTGAGGCACTCCAACCTATATGGCCACCAAACGACCTTACAAGCGCCCTTCTAAGAATGCCCCATCCTCAAAGGATTCTAATTCCTTGTGGAAGCCGTTGCTATTGGGCATAGGAGCCTTTCTTGTGTTGCGCCTGGGGATGGAGTATTACAAGGAGGGTGGAAGGTTAGAGTTCCTTAAACACAAAGTTGAGGAAGCCACCCATTCCAATACGCTCACCACCTTCCGCCCGAACGACTATGAAGTCTTAGGCCTGGATATTTCGCATCACCAGCGTAAAGTGGATTGGAAGCAGGTGAAGAAAGAGAAGATAGTGTTCACCTTTATTAAAGCTACTGAAGGCATTTCTCACCAGGACAAGTATTTCTCCAGACACTGGCGGGAATCTAAGAAGCATGGTGTATTAAGGGGAGCCTACCATTTCTTTTTGCCATCACGCAACGCGACCGACCAAGCCAAGAATTTTTTGGATAGGGTGCATCTGGAGGCAGGGGATTTGCCCCCGGTTATTGATGTAGAAGTAACCAACCACCAATCAGACGAAGAAATTATAGCAGGAGTGCAGGAATGGTTAGACGCCGTAGAAGATGAGTATGACATCAAACCCATTATCTACACCAATTATGCTTTTTATGAAAAGCACTTGGTTGGGCATTTTGATGGCTACCCGTTATGGCTGGCGCATTATACACCAGAGAATGGTCACAAAATCAATGATCATAAATGGTCTTTTTGGCAACACACAGATACAGGTAGGTTAAAGGGCATTAAAGGAAACGCAGACCTAAATGTTTTTAATGGCACTTTAGAAGATTTGTACAATATGTGCTATGAGCCAAATAATTGATCGGTGTTACGAAGCCTAAAAAAAATATAATTATACAATAACAACAACTTGCTATTAACCTTCTAAGGAAAAGGAAGTTGCTGTAGGTCATATGCAAAGTTGGGATTAATTTTATACCATATTAATTATGCGTATGAAAATAACTCTACTCACAAGACCTTTCATTCTTCTTTCTATCATCTTCCTTTCTTCCTGTTCTGTGGAAGAGCTACTCACTCCTGAGGTAACAAATCTGCCTCAAACGGAAGAAGGAATCAATTATGTGATTTCCGCTGGAAAGCATGAGACCACCAACCCGTTGAAGACCTTTACAAAGAGCAAAATCAAGTTTGAGGTGAAGTTTGACTCCACGGCCATTTACACCACCAAAGATCCTAACAATCAAGCGGACATCAACAAGCTGTATGGCATGTCTGATTGTGGCGCGTTTCATCACGTGTCTAGCGCACGTTTTGGCTGGAGATGGTACAAAGGCAAATTAGAGTTACATGCCTATTCCTATAAAAACGGCAAGAACACCTCAACTTATATCACAGACATTGACCTGAACAAAAGCTATGTCTGCGAACTGACCCTAACCGATGGCAAATACACTTATCAGGTTAGAAACAAAAAGGTAGAGCATGAGCGGAGCTGTTCCGGAGAAGGGCAGGGCTATCAATTGTATCCGTACTTCGGCGGCGATGAAAAGGCCCCGCACACCATCAATATCAAGATCAAAGAAATCCAGTAATCACTGTTTTTGCCCTGTTTTCTTAGAAATAGGCCAAAAATGAAATGCCCTTAAAAATGAAGAAGCCCCGACCATTTGGCCGGGGCTTCTTTTATATGCAACGTGTGCTGCTGGGGAGATGATTACATCATGCCACCCATGCCGCCCATACCGCCTGGCATTCCACCACCGGCAGCTGCGCCACCTTCTTCAGGCTCATCAGCAATCACACATTCAGTGGTCAGCAACAAGGCCGCCACAGAAGCAGCGTTCTCAAGAGCAAGACGCGTTACTTTGGTTGGGTCAATGATACCAGCGGCAAACATGTTCTCAAACTTGTCGTCGCGGGCGTTGTAACCGTAGTCAGCCTGACCGGCACGTACTTCGTTTACAATCACAGAACCTTCACCACCAGCATTGGCTACGATCGTTCTCAATGGAGACTCAAGCGCCGTGCGAATGATCTGCACACCAGTCTTCTCATCTTCGTTGCGGGTGTCTACGTCGTTCAAGGCCTCAATGGCTCTGATCAAGGCAACACCACCACCAGCTACAATACCTTCTTCTACGGCAGCTCTGGTAGCGTGTAAGGCATCATCCACACGGTCTTTCTTCTCTTTCATCTCTACTTCAGTAGAAGCACCAATGTAAAGGATAGCCACACCACCAGACAATTTAGCCAGACGCTCTTGCAACTTCTCTCTGTCATAGTCAGAGGTAGTCTTCTCAATCTGCGACTTGATCTCGTTCACACGACCAGAGATAGCATCTTTCTCGCCACGACCATTCACGATGGTAGTGTTGTCTTTGTCAATGATGATACGCTCCGCCTGACCAAGGTAGTCCAAAGTGGCGTTGTCCAGTTTGTAACCACGCTCCTCAGAGATAACAGTACCACCCGTCAAGATTGCGATGTCCTCTAACATGGCTTTTCTGCGGTCACCAAAGCCTGGCGCCTTCACAGCAGCAATTTTCAAAGAACCACGCAGTTTGTTTACTACCAATGTAGCAAGGGCTTCGCCGTCTACGTCTTCAGAGATGATTACTAAAGCTTTACCAGTCTGAACCACTTGCTCCAATACTGGAAGCAATTCTTTCATGGTAGAAACCTTCTTGTCATAAATCAAAATGTAAGCGTTCTCAAACTCGGCTTCCATTTTCTCTGGGTTGGTCACGAAGTAAGGAGACAGGTAACCGCGGTCAAACTGCATACCTTCTACAGTCTTCACCTCGGTCTCAGTACCTTTGGCTTCCTCAACCGTGATCACACCGTCTTTACCCACTTTGTCCATGGCATCGGCAATCATCTGCCCGATTTCCACGTCATTATTGGCAGAGATAGTACCTACTTGGGCAATTTCAGAAGAGTTTTCAATCTTCTTAGACTGCTCCTTCAGGTTAGCTACCACTTTGGTAACGGCCTTGTCAATACCGCGCTTCAGGTCCATTGGGTTGGCACCGGCCGCCACGTTCTTAGAACCGGCCGTGTAGATAGCCTGGGCCAAAACAGTGGCAGTAGTAGTACCATCACCAGCCATGTCGGCGGTTTTAGAGGCTACTTCTTTCACCAATTGAGCACCCATGTTCTCAACGGCGTCTTTCAATTCAATCTCTTTGGCAACCGTCACACCGTCTTTGGTGATGCTAGGCGCGCCAAATTTCTTGTCAATGATCACGTTGCGGCCTTTAGGGCCCAAGGTTACTTTCACAGCGTTGGCTAAAGTGTCAACGCCTTTTTTGATTTTGTTACGGGCTTCGATGTCGAAGGTAATGTTCTTAGATGCCATACTATTCTTTCAATGGTTATGGTTGATGATTTAGATACAATAGGGGTGATTAAAGAACCGCCAGGATGTCAGACTCTTTCATGATTAGGTAATCTGATCCGTCCAAAGAAATCTCAGTGCCGGCGTACTTACCATACAAAACCTGGTCACCAGTTTTTACAGATGGCTTTTTGCCTTCGCCATCTTCTTCTGAAATAGCTACTACCGTTCCTTTCTGTGGTTTTTCTTTGGCAGTGTCTGGGATGTAAAGCCCTGAAGCAGTTTTCTCTTCTGCCGGAGCTGGCTCTACAATCACTCTGTTCGCGGTTCCAGCAATTGGTTTGATGTTTAATGCCATAGTTTTCTTATGATATAAGGTTAAGTTAATTCTATGTCCGCCAACGGAGTGGCCAGGACGCATTGCCTTATTGCCATTCCTGTGCCAAACGTCCTTTCCTGACATTCTTGCCCGATTTGTCAGGGTTTGTCTGCCAAGTTTTCAAGTTTTGCCTGCCACCGCATTTCTCTTACGGATCACTTTGGCAGTTAAGGCACGAGGCTCACCGTTTTTGGCCTGTTTTCCTAAAAGTAAGCCAAAAACGGTAAAGACAAAAAAAGGCCCCGAACGGTGAAGTCCGGGGCCTTATAAAGGGCTGTATTAGTATCGGTTTTAAAATTATTCAGCCGAGTCTGTGCCTGCTCCTGGTGTTGCCACCGCTGGGGCAGGGGCTGTGTTCTGTTGTGGAAGGGCTGGTGCGGCAGCTGGGGCGGCCTGGCCGGCACGTTGCTCGTTCACGCTGCGGCTTTCCACTTCATTAGAACCATTCAAGATAAAGTGTGAGCTTAGGCTCAACACAATGATTCCAATGGCGAAGCCCCAAGTCAATTTCTCTAAAAGGTCTCCCGTGCGTTTCACACCCATTAACTGGCTGGTGCCGCCGCCACCAAACTGGCTAGAAAGTCCGCCTCCTTTGGAGTTTTGGGATAAAACCACCAAGATTAACAATACGCAAAGGAAAAGGATGACGCTGATCAGAGCAATATACATGTTACAATTCGTTTCTTAATTTTTCAATCTGTTCGGCAAAGTAACTCTTTTTTTCGGGGAATTTCATAATAAGCTGCTCATAAATTTTGAGCGCTTTTTTGAATTTGCCTTGTTTAATGAAGATGAGGGCCAGATTCTCTGATGCCAGGTTCTTCTTAATCTTAGAGCTTTTAGCTGAAAGGTCCTCCTGAGGCTCATTCTTCTGCTGGGAATGCGCCATGCTTTTCAGCTTGGGGTTGGACTTCAGGAACTGGTCTATGATGCTGAGTTGAACATCTAACTTGGCCACCGGTTTCACTACTTGTTCCATGGCCCCGTTGCCTTTCACGTGCTCCAGGATCAAGTCTGGCTGGAAGTAGTAGGGCTTGGAGGTGGTCAGGTCATCCCGTAACTGAATGGTCTCGCCCATGCGGCTGGAATCCATCCTATACGCCAGGCTATTATGGTAGAAAATGCTCAGGTAGGGGTCTTTCTCCGTTTCCACCTCTGACGTTGCAGCAGCCACTGGCGCCATCTGCAACATAGGGTAGGAAGTTTGTTCTCCTTCTAAAGCATGATTGTCAACTACTGGCCGGCCTTGCAATTCCGCTACAAACTCTGCCAACTCTGTGTTCACCACCAAAGGGGCCTCTTCAATGATAGCAGCTGTTACTGCCTCTTCTTGAAGGACAGCTTCTTCTGGCATGAACTCAATAGGCTCTGGGCGGGAGGTAAGCTCAGAGATGATTTCGGCGTGCGAAAGGTTTACGCTAGGAATAGGAGCCGAAAGCGTGGCTAAACCATCAATCTGCATCAAGCTGAACAGCTCATCCTCTTCTGAGCTAGGCAATGCATCTACTTCAGGCTCTTCTTTAGATACGTCAATTGCCTGAGTGTCAGCATTAATAAGGCCTTCTATTTCAACTTCATTAGGAAGTAGCTCCAAAGAGTCCTCTGCAATGGTTTCCTGCTCAGATACTGGCTCGCTTAGCAGCTCGGCAGCAATAATGGATTCAAGTGCTGGCTCCTCTGTTAAAAGGATTTCCTCAACAGGTTGTTCATTCGCTGTCTTGTGGGAGGTTAATCCTTGGACGGCGTTGGTAATAAAATCAGCCTCTATTTCTGCATCTACAGGTTGGTCTTCAATAGATGATAGAGAAGTTAAATGAGTTGGCTCTTCTTCATCCAAGCTAATGGCAGCGAGTTCAGCCTCTTCAGTTGTATCTTCAGCAAAATCTAAAGAAGGTGCTTCATTATCCTCTTCAAAAGTGGAATAGTTTAGCTCGTCATTCAAGGAAGACTCACCTTCTATCGTTGCATCTTCTACATCTAAGGCCTCTGTTGCGAATTTCTCTATATCTATAGGAACAGACACAGATTCCTCTTCCTTGAGTTCGGGCTGGATTTCTTCTGATTCTTCTTCTGATGCTTGATCTTCTTCTAAAATGAAATTCTCTATAAAAGCAGAATCCTGCTCATCAAGCAGATCATATGAAGCTTCCTGCTCTAATTCAGATTCAGCAATAAATTCTTCCTCAGGTGCAGAATCCTCTAATGGATTCTCTACCACTTGAAGTTGAGGCTCTGAAATGGTTTCTCCCAGGATTTGAGTAGCATCAACTGGTTGGGAAGGCTCTTCAATCTCCGCTTCATCCTCAGTTGCAGGCTCTTCAATAGGCTGCTCTTCAATGGATTCTTCTTCTGGTTCCTCTATCTCATCTGGGACATCGGTTTCAACGTCCAGCAGGTCCTCTTCTGAAATATTTTCTAAGGCCTGTAAGATGCTTTCTTCGGGGGCAACTTCTGGGAAGGCGTTTTTGGCCTCGTTTCCAGGAATTGGGGCAAAAACAGCCGGTGCCTCTTCTTCTAAGACCTCTTGATCCACCGCATTGTGCAGGATAGGAGGCGCGTAGACAATGCGTTTGAGGAGTTGGCGGTTAGAGGCGTGGGCGGCGGCCCTGCGCATTTTCTGCGTAGAGAGCATACTGCCCCGGTCATACGCGGCCTTAGCCAGCAGAATGTGAGCGGTCTGGCAATACGGGAACGACGCCACCAACTCTTCCAGGTCTTCAACCTCCTGGTCCTGGATGGGCGCTACTTGCCGTATAATGTTTAAAAAGGCCGCTTTATTCATGCGTATGGGTTGGTTCTGGTGTGCGAAGTTACCAGTTAGCGACGGTTTTTGTAAACACATTATAGATTAATCTATCCATGATCTGATTGATCTGACCTCTGTTAATCTGATTAATGTCTTGGTTAGCTGGGAAATCAAAGAAGCTGTTAAAGCTTTGGTCAAAGCTGTTAGCCGGGTTCTTTGTATCTGTGTACCTAACTTGCACGGTAATGGTCAATCTGTTGGCACCCGCCTGGTCCAGTCCACCTCTATTGGCAGGGGAGTCTGTGCGCTGAATGGCAGCCGGACTAAATGAATAGCCCATGATCTGACCCTCAATCTGTAAGTCGCCGCCTTGCGGAAGAACGCGCAGGTTGGTATTTCGCTGGAAGTAGTCTCTAAAGTCTTCGGTCACCCACTGCTGCAAACTAGCCGGACCCTGACCAGATGCATTGTTAAAGTTAGTAATAGAAATGGTTTTTACCTCCGGCGAAATATTGGTCCCCGAAAAAGAATAGCATCCTCCCAGGAACACGGTCAGGCAAAGCACCAATGCCCACGCCGAGGCCAGCTTACATATCTTCAATATCATACTGTTTCAGTTTTCTGTATAAGGTCCTTTCAGAGATACCCAAATCACGGGCGGCGTACTTGCGCTTGTTGTTGTGTTTTTTGAGCGCCTTCAAGATCATCTCCTTTTCTTTATGCTCTAAAGAAAGGCTTTCCTCTTCGGTTTCATGCGAGATGTCCTCTACTTTTTCTTCGTAGTCGTCTTCCTCCTCGTTCATGGCAATCACAAAACCGTCACGGCGCTCTTGGGTGCCACGGTAGACAGGCGCATGGCTTGGTCTGTCTACAGCTTTCACTTCTTCAAACAGGTGACTGTTGGCCTTTAGCAGCTCGGCATCCTCTTGTTGATGCGAAAGAATGTCAAACACCAATTGCTTGAGGTCGTTCATGTCTTTTCGCATGTCAAAGAGCACCTTGTACAGCAAGTCACGCTCAGAGAAATTGTTGGCGCCGTCAGTAGGCCGATCATGCGGCATCAAGGCCGGCAATTGATTTACCTGCTCTTTTGGCAAGTACTTGCGCAACGTGTCTGCCGTAATCTCACGCTCATACTCCAGAACGGAAATCTGCTCCACAATATTCTTTAATTGCCTGATGTTCCCTGGAAAACGATACCGCAACAACTCATGTACCGCCTCAGGTAATAGCGAAATGGGCTTTACATGATAGCGCTCCGCGAAGTCACTCGCAAATTTCCTGAACAGCAAATGCGTGTCCTCGCCGCGCTCACGCAATGGCGGCACGGAGATGGGAACCGTGTTTAGACGGTAGTATAAGTCCTCTCTGAACTGTCCGCGCTCCACGGCCTGCATCAAGTTGACGTTGGTAGCAGCCACCACGCGCACATCTGTTTTCTGAACCTTTGACGAACCTACTTTGATAAATTCGCCATTCTCCAGCACGCGCAACAGACGTGCTTGGGTGCCCAGCGGCATCTCTCCAATCTCATCCAGGAAAATGGTACCTCCGTTGGTCACTTCAAAATAACCTTTTCTGGCTTCTTGTGCACCGGTAAAGGATCCTTTTTCATGGCCAAACAACTCTGAGTCAATGGTGCCCTCTGGTATGGCACCGCAGTTAATGGCAATGAACTGGCCGTGTTTACGCGGGCTCAGGTGATGGATGATCTTAGAGAAGGACTCTTTGCCGCTACCACTTTCGCCGTTTATGAGCACGGTCATGTCTGTGGGCGCCACTTGTACCGCCACCTGAATGGCGTGGTTGAGTAAAGGCGAGTTGCCAATAATCCCAAACCGTTGCTTTACAGACTGAATATCTAGTTCGCGCATGCGTTAAATTTGAAGATTTGAAAATGTGAAGATTTGGAAAGGTTCTGTTGGAACGCCTGAGGAAAACCATCTTCTAATTTCCTCATCTCCAAATTTTCAAATTATAGGATAGGTTCGCCAAACAAGGTGCCCACTGAACAGCCCGTGATGAGCACATTCACATAGTCGCCTTTCTGGAAATCCATTTTAGGGATGATGACCATGCGGTTTTTATCATCGCGGCCACTCAGCATGTCTTGGGAGCGCTTGGAGAATCCTTCCAGTAACACTTTCTGTACGGTGCCCACCGTCTTCTCATTCCGGATCAAGGAATAGCTGCGTTGTAAGTCAATCACCTCTTGCAGGCGACGCTTTTTCACTTCCAAAGGGATGTCATCTTCCAACTTACGCGCAGCCAGCGTACCAGGGCGCTCAGAATAGAAGAACATGTACGCGTAGTCGTACTGCACGTAGTCAATGAGGGTTAGCGTGTCCTGGTGCTCCTCTTCCGTCTCAGAGCAGAAGCCCGAGATCATGTCCGTGGAAATGGCGCACTCCTCGCCCAGAATATTCCGGATGGCATCCACGCGGGCAATGTACCAAGCACGGTCGTAGGTGCGATTCATCAAGTCCAGGATTCTGGAGTTTCCGCTTTGGGCAGGTAGGTGGATGTACTTGCAGATGTTGTCGTACTTTTTCATGGTGTACAACACCTCATCTGTAATGTCTTTGGGGTGCGAAGTGGAGAAGCGAACGCGCAAATCTGGGCTGATTAAGGCTACGCGTTCTAAGAGTTGAGCGAAGTTCACATGCTCAGCGCCATCCTCAGAGGTCCACTTATAAGAGTCCACGTTCTGACCCAGCAGGGTTACTTCTTTATAACCATTTTTTACAAGCTCTTCAGCCTCACGCACTACTGAATGTGCGTCACGGCTGCGTTCACGGCCACGGGTAAATGGCACTACGCAGAAGGAGCACATGTTATCACAGCCCCGCATAATGGACACAAAAGCGCTCACGCCGTTGCTGTTTAACCGGATGGGGTTGATGTCGGCGTACGTCTCTTCACGTGAAAGCAATACGTTCACCGCCTTTTGGCCGCTGTCTACTTCATTGATGAGGGAAGGAAGGTCGCGGTAGGCGTCTGGGCCTACTACTAGGTCCACCATTTTCTCTTCTTCCAGTAGGTTCTTTTTTAAGCGTTCTGCCATACAGCCCAAAACGCCCACCATCATGCCAGGGCGCTTCTTCTTCATGTGCTGCAATTGCAGCAAGCGGTGGCGTACGGTGGTCTCAGCCTTCTCTCTGATAGAACAGGTGTTTAGCAAGACTAAATCTGCCTGCTTTAAGTCTGAGGTAGTGTCAAAGCCGGCCTCGAAGAGAATGGAAGAGACAATCTCGCTGTCAGAGAAGTTCATCTGGCAGCCGTAGCTTTCTATGTAGAGTTTCCTTTGACGGCCAGTGAAGGTATCTACGCTCACTTTGGTGTCACAGGAAGCGGCCGCTGCTTCATCAGGCGTGCGGCTATCTATAAAATCTAAGTCCAGAATGGGTGCGTGCATAACGTACTTGTAAAAAGACAAAGATACTGAAAACTGCGCGTTGATGACAGAATGTCAGAGTTATTTTAACGCAAAAGCACCTGCTAATTAAATAACAGGTGCTTTTTCATTGAATCAGGTAAAAACTAGTTTGCTCTGATTATATCGAATTTTAATTTTCCTGTAACTGATTCTGTAAGGCAAACAATGCCATAAACTGTTTCGCCGGGACCAACAGTTTTATTCAAAATGTTATGGCCTGTAAGTTCAGCCCGCATAATTTTATTAGCGGTACCAGCTACCATCATATTGCCGGCCGCTATTGGTAAACCAATGGGGATAGAGGTAGTAGACGTTTTAGAAGCATAGCCATCACCAGATTGTTTGGTGATATTTAAGAATAGCAATGAGTATAAAAGGTAAATAGGTACTCCTTGATTTAGTTTTTTACTGGCAATGGCAGGATCTAGTGGAATGATTTCTCTTTCACCCATTAACAATCTGCAGTCTTTCCCTAAATGGATTGGAGCGTTGGTATTATTAACAACCTTTACAGAAACTACTCTCAAGTTGCTTTTAACTTCTTTTTTTGCATATTTTTTATTGTCTCTTAAGGTTAAGACATCATAGGCAAAGGAAGTAGTCAAGTTGGGATCTACAGTAGTGCTGTTGTAATCATAACTAATGGTTTCTGGCCTAATAGGCTTATAAGAAGAGGCACAGCTTGAGATTAAAAAATTTCCGGCAAGAAGGATGCTTAGGATAGTAGAGGTTTTTTTCACTATGTAAAGGATTTAGTAATAGGTAAGATTGGATTGATAAGATAATTTGCCCTTTAATAGTAAAGAAGAAGCCAGAAGTAAATGGCACGGCAAACATTTGAAGCACATTTTTTTACTTCTGCTCCAGAACCCGAGTAATTGCGGCGGCCTTTAAAAGACACTCTTGGTATTCCTGCTCTGGGTCAGAGTCATAGGTGATGGCGCTGCCCACCTCAAAAGACAAGTATAAGTTCTGGGCATTGTACTGTAGGCTTCTGATCACCACATTAAAATCAAAGTCGCCGTTGGGTAAAAAGTACCCAAAGCTCCCCGAATACAAGCCGCGCTTGGTCTGCTCATATTCTTCTATCAACTCCAAGGCTTTAATCTTAGGAGCGCCCGTCATGCTGCCCATCGGGAAGGTGGCTTTAAGGATCTCCATTGCAGAAACAGAAGCCCCAACTTTGCCCACTATGGTAGAGATCATCTGCCAAACATATTGGAAAGGGTAAAGACCAAAGAATTCTTCCACCTTAACCGTGCCGGTTTGGGCTATGCGGTTGAGGTCATTCCGGACTAGGTCTACAATCATCATATTCTCGGCCTGTTCTTTTTCGCTGGAGGCTAAGGCTTGTTTGTTGGCCTGGTCTTGCTCTGACGTAGCGCCGCGCTTGATGGTACCCTTGATGGGCTGGGAGATGAGCAAGTCGCCTTCTTTTTTAAGGAATCGCTCTGGACTGGCGCACAGTAGATAGCGCTGCTCTAGTTTCAGAAAGCCCGCGAAAGGCGTAGGAGAGGCCGCATTCAATTGCCAGAAGACGGCCAAAGGATCAATGTTGGCCTTCTCTGTGAAGAACTCCTGGCAGTAGTTTACTTCGTATACATCACCTTCCAGAATATGAGTTCTAAGCTTCTCAACTGTTTGAAGGTAGTCTTCTTTAAGGATTCTAGGCTTCGTTTTTAGGCTGTTTTCTGGAAAAGAGGCCAAAAACGGAGTGTTATGGATTGAAGCGGCAATTTGAGTTGGGTCTTCTGTAAAAGAACATATTTGAACTTCTCCCTCGGTCCATTCAAGCCAAGTATCCGGCTGAAAGAAGTACAGCTCTGGAAAACCTATATGATCTGGATGCTGGCTTTGTAACTCCTCTATCTGGTTTTTTAGGTCATAAGTGAGGTAGCCAAAAATTGGAGTTTGGAGCGACTGGTCAATCAACTGCTGAAGCTCGTTAAAAGAACGGGCAATGCCCTCCTGGATCAATCCCGCAGCATTTTTCCTTAATCCAAGCAGATTCTGGAAAGCGCCTTGACGGAAAGGTATTTGATTCGGCTCATAATACGCCACTACCTCATGTCCATGATGTGCCCAGGCCAAGGCTTGCTGTTTCCATTGCGCTATAGGAACAGGTAAGTCTTGATAAGAGAGAGTGAGTTGACGCATGGATTAATAGGTTCTACTTAATAGAAACAAAAAGAGGATGGCCTGGGCCATCCTCTTTTTGTTGTAAAGCAAGGTAAGAGTTATGCTACCACTGCTTTTTGTTCTACGTCTGCCAACACGCGTCCGCAGTGCTCGCAAACAATGATTTTCTTCTTAGAGGCAATGTCTGACTGACGTTGCGGCGGAACCGTGTTAAAGCAACCACCACAGGCGTCACGCTTCACAGCCACTACAGCAAGACCGTTACGCACGTTCTTTCTGATTCTGTTGTAGGCCATCAATAGACGCTCTTCAATGTGCTGCTTGGCTTCTTCTTTGGCGGCGTTCAATTTGCGCTCGTCTTCTTCGCTCTCTTGTACCATCACCTGTAGTTCACCGTTTTTGGTGTCAAGATCTTTCTGGCGCTCAGACAGTTTAGACTTGGTTTCCTGAATGTCAGTGTTCTTCTGCTCAATTTGGAAGTTAGCCTCTCTTATTTTCTTCTCCTGAATCTGGATTTCCAGCTTCTGAAGTTCTACTTCTTTGGTGATGGCGTCAAACTCGCGGTTGTTGCGAACGTTCTCCTGCTGCTCCTCATATTTTTTGATGAGTTTCTCTGCATCCTTGATAGCCTGCTTGCGGTTGGCTATGTTCTGGTGCAAATCAGCTATTTCTTCATCAAACTTGCTTACGCGTACCTGGTAGCCGGCAATTTCATCCTCCAGGTCTCTCACTTCCTCAGGAAGGTCACCGCGTACACGCAGAATTTCGTCCAATTGAGAATCTAAGCTCTGAAGTCTTAGGAGTGCATCTAATTTACTTGCTACAGTACTTTCCATGTATATTATTAGCTGTGTCTGACTGGATTTGTGTTGATATAGGACAAATTGACTGCAAAATTAGAAAAAGTTTTTATTAATATATCATAGAACAACTCTTTCGTATAAACTTCGCTCTCATAATGTCCTACATCTAGAAGGGCCATTTGAGTTCCCGCCTCAAAAAACTCGTGGTACTTTAAGTCAGCGGTCAAGAAGACCTGGGCACCCGCTTGTTTGGCGTTTTTAATGAGAAAACTACCGGCCCCGCCGCAGACCGCCACGCGTTTGATAGGTTCCTTGGGCCAGGCCGTATGCTTAAAGGTAGTGATTTCCAGTGACTCTTTCACATGTTGGACAAAGGCCTCTGGAGATAGGGCTTCCTTTAGTTCACCCACCATGCCAGCGCCCACCTCTTGGTTTTCATTTTGCAAGGCTACTAGGTAATGAGCTACCTCTTCATAAGGATGGGCTTGCAGTAGCGCGCGCATGATTTGGTTTTGCTTAAAGCTGGGGAATACCACTTCAATCTTATTTTCAATGGTTTCCTCAGTTTTGCAGGGCTCTCCAATATGAGGGTTAGCTTGGGCAGATGGGGTGAACCGTCCCGTACCCGTTATCCGGAAGCTGCAGTCTGAGTACTCGCCAATCTGGCCGGCGCCAGCGGCATGCAGCGCGTCCAATACTTTTTGAGTGTCCTCCAAGGGGACGTAGGTCTCCAGTTTGGTGAGGAGCTGTGGCTTGGGAGCCAATATTCTAGTATTCTCAATCCCTAATTTAGCGCAGAGTTTGGCATTTACGCCATTGTGCACATGGTCCAGGTTAGTGTGGCAGGCATAAATGGCAATGTTGTGCTGGAATGCCTTCAAAATAATGCGCTCTACCACTGTCTTGCCCGTCAAACTTTTCAAGGCTTTGAATATGACCGGGTGGTGGGCCACAATCAGGTTGCAGTTCTGGTCCAGCGCTTCTTGGACTACTTCTTCGGTGCAATCCAAGGTCACCAATACGCCGGTTACTTCCGCGTCTGGATTGCCAACTTGCAGAGAGGAGTTGTCATAGGACTCTTGGTAGGCTGGAGGCGCGTAGTGCTCCAATACCTGAATGACTTCTTTGATTTGGGTCATAAAATGGACGTTAGACCTTTGTCTGCAAAGAAAGGTAAATTTCAGTTACTTTTGTCCTCTATGGTAGCTATGCCGCGTATTCTCCAGTATCTGCTCTTGCCTTTCTCCTGGCTATACGGTCTAGTGGTGACGGTGCGCAACTACTTATACGATACGCAGGTATTTGCTACTTACCAGGCACCCATACCGGTGATTTGTGTGGGCAACCTCTCTGTGGGCGGCACCGGCAAAACGCCCCAGGTGGAGTACCTGGCCCGCTTGTACAAAGGAAAAAACATAGCCATCCTAAGTAGGGGTTATAAGCGCCAGACCAAAGGCTTTGTTTTAGGCAATGAACAAGCCACCGCGCTTTCCTTGGGCGACGAGCCGTTTCAATACCTGCAAAGTCTACCCTACGTGAAAGTGGCTGTCTGTGAAAAGCGGGCCGAAGGAATACAAAAGCTATTAGCTCTGTATCATGATTTAGACCTTATTCTACTAGATGACGCCTTTCAGCATAGGGCGGTGAAAGCTTCTTTTTATTTGTTGCTGACAGATTTTGGAAGACTTTTCACCCAAGATTTTTTACTTCCGGCGGGCAGGTTGAGAGAGCCTAGAAATGGAGCCAAGCGCGCCGATGCCATAGTGGTGACCAAGTGCCCTGAGTCTTTATCTCTTCAAGAGCAGCAAGCAATAACTCAGGAGATACAGGAGTTCAGTAGGGCAGAGATTCCAGTGTTTTTCAGTAGGGTTCGCTATGGGCAGGCAGTTGGGTTTGGAAGCGGGTTAACCTTATCAAAAAAGTTGGTTTTGGTGACCGGCATTGTCAATGCAACTCCCTTGGTTGAATACCTGCGTGAGCAGCACTATGAGATTCTACAACATTTTGAAGAGGCTGACCACGCTGAATATTCTCCTGCCCGTATAGAAGAAATTTACACGTATTGGACTAGAGTGGTAGACAAAGATTATGTCTCCATTGTAATGACACAGAAGGATGCTGTTAAATGGCAGCAACCAGCTAATGCTCAGCTAATGTCTGAAGTGCCTTTGTTTTATGTGCCTATTGTAAACGAGTTCTGGCCTCATGTTCCCTCTTTTGATGAATATCTACAGGTGGCCATTACAGGAGAGGGGTTCCATATAAATTCTTAATTTTGACCGTGACTTTTAGAAAAATATTTATTGCGGCCACCCTCCTTTGGGGAAGTTCTGTTTTGAGCGCGCAGGCGCAAATTATTGACGACTCCACCAAAGCCATCTATGGCTCCAAAACCACCCGCGTGTTGTATGAGGCCCAAATCTTTAAGGGAAATTTTGCCTCTGCACCTATAGACACTTCTTTAAGTAACCTTCATAGCGTGCGGCATTGGTACTATGACTCCAGCCTGCAGCAAAACCTAGGCAATGTGGGTACTGCCTCCCAGTCTTTGTTCTGGCGCATGCCGGGAACCTTAGGCACCAGACCCGGCCGTAACGCGTTTGACCTCTATGCCGTCAAGCCTGACCAAATAGAATACTATGATACCAAATCGCCTTTCACATTCTTAAACTATCTGCAAGGGTCTTTAGGGGAGCAGATTTTTAGGGCCAAGCATACGCGTAATGTTAATCCGCGCTGGAACGTTGGATTAGGATTAGAGCGCATTGGGACTAAACGGCAGATTGGTAATCCAAGAGATTATGATTTAGTGGACCATTACGGACTGCAGGCCTTTACTCATTATTACAGTGAGAATGACCGCTACCGCATCATGGCCAACTACGCCATGACCACGCATGAGCAGATTGAGTCAGGAGGTATTAGGCCAATTTTAGAAGATGAAGATGACAATCTGTTTGATTACAAAAACGAACCGGTTTGGCTAAACAACGCTTTCTCTAAAGAAAACCGGCACACGTTGCATGCCACCCAATGGTATAAACTATTGGGTTCAGGTTTACAGCTCTACCATACCCTGAATGGGTTATCCCAAGAGACGCGGTTTGCAGATGAAAACATTCCTTATGGGACGTCTACCAGCACCAATGAGCTTCTTTTTTACCCCAGAACAATCTTAGACCCTAATGAAACCCTGGACAACACCTTGTACCGACAGTTGGAAAACACGTTTGGGGTGATGGGGAGCACCAAATATTTTGTCTACCGGGCGTATGTAAAACGCCGGGACGGTCAGTATGAAATTTCTTCGCGTAACGCCTTGCCAACAGACCCCATCTCATACAATGAAGTTGGGTCAACCTTAGACATAGCTGATAATTTTGTGGGCGGCGAGGCCCAATTCAGGCTTAAGAACGATATCTATGTCACCACTGACGGCGAGTTGCAGATTGGCGGAAATGATTACCGACTCACGGCCCAGGCCCGGTTCAAATGGTTGTCTCTGAGCCAAACCCGCACCTCGTATTCACCCACCTTGTTGCAACGGGTTCACTACAGCAACCATTTTGACTGGTTTAACAGGTTTGAGAATACCACCGCAGACCAAACCACGGCACAGTTAGAGGCTTCGGCGTTTAATAATTACCTAAGAGCCCAGGTGCAGTACACCATCCTCAACAACCACGTGTATTTCCAGGATTCTTTGAGTGGACGCCAGGCAGAGCCAGCCCAAACGACCGGCACTAATTTCTTGGTGCAGGGAAACCTCCAGCACCGCTTTACTTGGAAGGCTTTGGTCTTGGACAACACACTTTACTATAATAGCATAACCGGTCCTAAGGTGATTAGAATGCCTGAATGGTATTGGACCGGAAAACTGTATGCGCAGGGACCCATGTTCAAAAACGCCATCACTGTACAGGCAGGAGTAGAGGCTAACTGGCATTCTGGGTATTATGCAGATGCCTACATGCCCGTTACCCAACAGTTTTACCTGCAGAACGAATTCAAGGTAACCCAGTACCCCGTGCTGGACCTGTTCCTAAACGCCGACATCAAGACCATTAATCTGTTCCTGAAGCTAAGCAACATAAACACGGTGACCTCTGCCTGGGAGCAAGGCTATTTCACAACGCCAGTGTACACGGCCAATCCGTTCAGTTTCATCTTCGGGTTGCGCTGGAATTTCTATGACTAAAGGAAATTTGTAAGGATTCTTGGCCATCGTTTTTGGTCTGTTTTCGAGAAAACATACCAAAAACGATGGCATGAATAGCAGCTGGTTTCACCTAAAACCCAAGTTCCATTTCATCCTTCCGTTTCCGAATCTCTACATTTCTAAATCTTCAAATCTATCTAGTGGCCAAGAGTATATTAAAACTTCAGCTTCCTACAGATCCGCGATGGGTGAACATAGCCGAAATGAACATTGAGGAGATTCTGGTGGACCATGCCTATTGTGAGCAGAAAGCAGCCAGCTCGGCAATTTCTTTGATTGTCAAGTACCCAGACAAAACCAAGCTGGTGGAGGAACTGACAGCCCTAGTAGCCGAGGAGTGGAGCCATTTTGAGCGGGTGCTGGAAGAATTAAAAAAGCGCGGCTATTCCCTGGGCAGGAACCGAAATGATGAGTACGTAGCCGAATTAAGCAAGCACATTAGAAAAGGTGACAAGCGCGAACGACAGCTCATGGACCACCTACTGGTGAATGCTTTGGTAGAAGCTCGTTCCTGCGAACGCTTTAAGTTGCTTTGGAAGAACATTCAAGACGAGGGCTTGCAGAAGTTCTACTATGAACTGATGGTGTCAGAAGCGGCCCATTACGTGAGTTTTGTGAAGCTTGCCAAAGAATACATGCCAAAGGAAATAGTTGACGCCCGCTTTCAGGAACTGCTCCAGATTGAGGCTGACATCATCTCTAAACTAGAGTACAGACCAGACAGAATGCATTGATTGTTGATTGTCAATTGCTGATTGTTGAATTTCTTTCTGAAGTATAAAACCAAAAAGCGTTTTTGGCCTGTTTCCCGGAAATCAGGCCAAAAACGCTTTTTGGTTTTAAGCAATCTGCAAATGACAAGCAGCCATTAACAATCACGTTTTCTGTTTCTTCTTTTTAGCCGCCGGGAAGAGGATGTTGTTCAGGATTAATCGGTAGCCCGGAGAATTGGGATGGAGGGACAAATCAGTGGGTTCTTCCTCTACCAAGTGCTGGTAATCCTCGGGGTCATGGCCGCCATAAAAGGTCCAGGTGCCTTTGCCGAAGGTGCCGTGCATGTAGCGGGCCTCGTCAATGGATTTGGTTTCGCCCATTACTACCACATCAGATTTTATCAAACGCTTCTTAAAACCGGTAGTCAGGCCCATGAATCCTTTGATGGTCTTGGCGTGGTTCTGCGTGAGCATAGTAGGAATGGGATCCCATTTAGCCGAGTAGGTGAACAACTGAAAGTAGTCGTTGTCTTCGCGCAGCTGGCGCTCCAATTGGCTGTTGTCAATGTTAGAAAACTCAGATTGAAAAGGGTCGCGCACCAAGGTAAAGTCCTTGAAGGCAAAGGTGTTGTCAAAGTTGAGCTTCTGCTGGGCTTGAGGATCTGAAGGGTCGCCGTCAAACATGGACTCGGTGATGTCTACGCCAAATGCGGCCAGCGAAATGTCATACGTATCTGTTGCTGAGCACATGGCAAACATGAACCCGCCGCCCGCCGTGAAGTCCCGTATTTTCTGCACCACGGCGCCTTTCAATTCAGGCACTTTCTTAAACCCGAAGCGCTTGGCAATGGCCTCGGCTTCACGTTTTTGGTCCTGGTACCAGGGCGCGTTTCTAAAGGCGGCGTAGAACTTTCCTTGCTGGCCCGTGAAGTCCTCATGGTGCAAATGCAACCAATCATAGGTGGGTAGCTTGCCTTCCAGTACCTCGGGGTCAAAGACAATGTCATAGGGAATCTCAGCGTATGTTAGGACTAATGTCACGGCATCGTCCCAAGGCTGTTTGGACTTAGGCGAGTAGACGGCAATCTTGGGGGCTTTCTCCAGCTTCATGACGTCCATGTTAGACTCCTGCGCGGCAATCTCATTTAAGACCTGGCCGTATTGCGCATCTGAGATGGTCTGGTAGCTGATGCCCCGCACCACCAACTCATTCTCTAGTTGCTGAGCCTGTTTAAAGGCAAACGCGCCGCCTTTGTAGTTCAAAAGCCAGTCCACTTCTACTTGACGCTGCAAGGCCCAATAGGCAATGCCATAGGCTTTTAAGTGGTTATTCTGCGTCTCGTCCATGGGTAAGAGCAGGTAGGAGGCAAAACCAGCCTGAGCCGACAAGCACCATCCCAGAAAAAGTAAAAGAATGCGGCGCAACATCTTGATCAAGAATTAGTTTTAAACAAATTTAGGAAAAACAGGCTGTAATCGGGAAAACTAGTACTTTTATAACAGTAAGAAAGTAACAGGTTATACGACTAATAACCAAAGAGCAACAACCTCACCAAACTATGAATCTGTTAGAAAACGCAAAGGAGGGTTTCAGGTCTATTCAGGGCAACATGCTCAGGACCGTATTAACCGCTTTGATTGTCTCCATTGGTATTATGTCTTTGGTTGGTATTCTAACGGCTATTGAAGGGATCAAGTATTCGGTGAGTAATACGTTTGCCAACCTGGGCGCCAACTCTTTTGACATTGAGCAAAAGTATGACAACAACCGGCAGGGTGGCCGGCAAAGCAAGGTCTATCCGCCCATCACAGAATTTGAAGCCAAGCAATACAAAGAACTTATGCTGGATAAAGCCCGCGTGAGCTTGTCTACCTACGTAACTTGGAACGCCGCGGTAAAAGCCGGTAATATCAAAACCAACCCCAACATCACCATTGTGGGAGGCGATGAGAACTTCATGGTAAATGAAAACTATGACTTGGAGCGCGGTCGGCCGTTTTCTTCTATAGAATTGGAAGGAGGTGCACCAGTGGCCATCATAGGCAAGGAAGTAGCCGAGAAACTTTTCCCTAAACAAAATCCAGAAGGGAAGAGCCTTCTAACGTTGGGTCGCAGGTTTAAAGTAGTGGGCATGATTAAAAGCGAAGGCAGCGGCATGGGCGGCGGCGGAAGCAACCGTCTCATCATCATTCCTATGGAAGCAGCTACCCAGATACCCACGCCAGAGCCTTTAACCTTCGGCATCAAATCAGCTATTCTTGGTAGTACCAGCTTGGCTTACGCCATGGAAGAAGCAACCGGTATCATGCGCAAAGTACGCCAGGACAAGTTAGGCCAGGAAGATTCCTTTGAGATTACCAGAAGCGACTCTGCCGCCCAGACATTGGATAAAATAACGGGATATTTGCGTACAGGAGGCTTCCTGATTGGGTTCATTACCTTGTTAGGCGCCTCTATTGGCCTCATGAACATCATGATGGTAAGCGTAACAGAACGTACCCGAGAAATTGGTATAAGAAAAGCCTTAGGTGCCACCATCAAGCAGATTAGAACTCAGTTTTTGATTGAAGCCATTGTCATTTGTCTTTTAGGCGGCGTGGCCGGTATTATTCTAGGCGTTTTGATGGGCAACGGCATCTCCATGCTTATTGGCCAAGGCGAGTTCTTTGTGCCTTGGCTTTGGATGATGGTAGGTTTAGCCATCTGTATCTCGGTGGGCTTGGTGTCTGGGTATTATCCTGCCTACAAAGCCTCTAAGCTAGACCCTATTGAATCCTTGCGTTACGAATAAGCACGCAAATCTTCTCACATCTTTAAATTTAAAAATCGATGTTCCTTTTCATTGGTGAATTAGCAGGGTTAGGCATAATGGCACTTTCCTTGATTTTCTTGGTTCCCACTATCCTCTGGATTTGGGCGTTGGTGGATATTCTAAAGAGCGATTTCAAAAGCGATGTAGAGAAAATCATTTGGCTGCTGCTGGTCATTTTTGTGCCGGTGCTGGGCTGGATCCTTTACTTCGCGATAGGGCGCAGCCAGCGGATTAATAGGTTCTATTAGTCATATCTGTTTTTAGCCTGGTTTCTAGAAAACAGGCTAAAAACAGAAGGCTTTTAAGCAGGATATTTTCAGGCCAGCATGGCTATCATCAATATTCATTCAAAAGGATAAAAAGCTTACAGTACATCTGCCTTTTCAAGATTTTGAGACATAAAAAAGCCCTACCAGTGATGGTAGGGCTTTTCTTTTGGAGATACTCTTGGTTATTTTTTGTTGGCTGACTTGTACTCTTCGTTTAGGCCTTTTAAGACGTCTTGCGTGATGTCCAAAGACTCGTCACTGTACAAGATGGCGCTGTTGCCACGGGTATAAGAAAGAACCATTTTGTAGCCTTTTTCAGCGCTAAGTTTCTTAAGATACGCTTCTACCTTGTCGTAGATTTTTTTCATCTCTTCGTTTTCTTCCTTGGCCAACTGGTTGCTGGCATTCTGGTTCTGAGCCTGTAATTGCTGCTCTTTCTGCGCCAAACGCTGCTCAGTAGCTGCACGCTGTTCATTGGTCATGCCTTGACCAGCCTGCTGGTACTGGCCCACTTCCTTCTGGAAAGAAGTAGCCTTGCCACGCAATTCCTGCTCCAAGCGCTGAGACTTAGACTTTAGACGGGCCTGTGCATCTTTAAAGTGCTGGTAATTCTTAAGCAAGGAGTCTGCATTGATGTACACAATCTCTGGAGCGGCCACTGTGGCAGTAGTGGTGCCGGTAGTCTCTGCTTTGTCTTCTGTAGTGGTTTTAGAAGCAGTGGTAGTGGTAGCAGGAGCAGAATCATTTTTGCAGGACGCCAACAACAAAGCGGCGGCGGCAACGGTCAATAGGTTTTTTGTAACGTTCACTTGAAAGAATTAATAAAGGTGGTAGTGTAAAGGTAAAAACCACAGATGCATTTGCCTCAACTTAGAACGGAGACAGATTCATCTGTGGTTTTCCTAAGTCCGTTTTTGTGGTTTTGTCGTGAAAATAGGCAAAAAACGGACGATGCGCAGAAAAAGAAGAAAATTAATTACCGCCGGCTCGGTTCAGCTCCTCCAGATTGGTGTTGCGGCGTTTCATTTCAAACTTTTCACCTTTGTTAAAGCGGTACCGTAGGTTTAAGCGTACGCTCTGGTTGTAGTGGTACATGTCAATGGTGTTGGTATTGCCCTGCACGTCTGAGTAGCCTTGCATTTTGCGGGTTCTAAAGATGTCCGTCACGTTCAAGGTCACATCCAGTTGGTCTTTCAAGAAAGAGCGTTTTATGCCTAAGTCCATGAACCAGCTTGGGTTGGTTCTATAGACGTTGAAGACGCCCGCGCCTTGGTAGCCGGCTGTGGCTTCTAATTTGAAGTTTTTCGGCAACAAGATATTAGAGTTGCTTTGGGCCATGAACATCATGCGGCTGTTGTTGATGTTCTGCTCCTTGATGATAGTGTTATATTCTTGGTAAGCCAAGGTGGCGTTGTTGTTGATGGACCATTTTTGATTGACCGTGATGGGAAGAATCAGGGTGGCGTTCATGTTTTTGCTTTCTACGTTGCGTTGCATAAAGATCAACTTGTTCTCAGCGGGGAACGGCTCAGGAACTTCGGTGATGTCATCTTTGGTATGCGCGTAGCCTAACACCAGGTTATAGGTTTTCTTAAACGTCTGGGTCACTTGAAAAGAGTTGGTATACTCTGGCTTCAAAAGCGGGTTTCCCTTGGCGAAGGTGTTGTTGTCAATATAGAACACAAATGGATTCAGGTTCTCATACCGTGGGCGGTTGATGCGGCGGCTATAGGTATAGCTGATTTGGTAATTGTCAGAAACCCGCTGCTGCAAGAAGATGCTAGGGAAGAAGTCCAGATACGTTCTTGGGGTCACTTTGGCGTAAGGCAAGGAATTACCTTTAGAATCAGTGTACTCGGCGCGCAAACCGCTTTGCAAGGTCCACTTGGTGCCTAAGTTTCTGCTAAAGTTTACATACCCGGCGTAGATGTTCTCATCATATATGAAGTGGTCTGAGCGTCCAAAATCCAGCGTGCGGCTATTGCCTTCCACTTGATAGAAATCAATTTGGTTGTCTGACTGCACATAGCTGGCTTTAGCTCCAATTTCCAATTTGCCTTTCACTTTCGGGAACAAGCGGGTATAGTCTGCCTTGGCTGAGTATATCTGATAGGAGGTAGGATTGCTGTTCTCTAGCAGTTCTTGGTCAGAAGGGGTGGTGCTACCCGCTAGGAATTGCTTGTTCAAGAAATCCCCCGTGCTTCTGTCAGTGATCCTTACCACATCTATATCTGCTGAAAGCGTGGTGCCCACTGTGTCTAGTTTACCTAGGTAATGCGCATTGCCACTCACGTTGGTGAACTTGCTGTTATCATGAGTAAGGGTGGTGCTCAGGTCCTGGTTAAATCTGGTATTGGTGTTGACCCCAGTATTTGCCTTGTTTTGCGAAAGGTTAAGCGTACCCCCAATGCTGTGGCTATTTGAGAAGTCATAGTCAGTTCCCACGCGCAGAGATTTAGAAAACTGAGACCCAAATTCGCCGCCTGCCATGATGAGACGGGTGTCTTCCCCTTCCTGCTTGAAAACACGGTCCATGGTGAAGGTTCTTTTCTTAGGACGTTCGGCCAGATCTGCAGTGGCAAAAGAGCTCCATTTGCCTTGCTTCAGGTTTACATTGGCACCGCCGTTGGCGCCATGCTTGGTGTTGTATTGATACCCGCCGTACACATTCCCGTTTAAGCCGGTCATGGTGTTTTTCTTCAGGTTCAAATTGATGATGCCCGAGGTACCTTCGGCGTCAAACTTGGCAGAGGGGTTGGCAATGATCTCCAGGTTTTTGAGGTTTTCGGCGGGCATGCCCTGCAACATGGTCTGTAACTGCTTCCCGTTTAAATAGGTGAGCTTGCCGTCAATCATGACTTGTACGCCCGCCTTACCGTTTAGCTGGATGTTACCGTCCTGGTCAATCCAAACGCCAGGGCTTTTGGATAAAACGTCATATGCGGTATTGCCCGCCGCCATGGCCGTATTCTCAACGCTTACCACCATTTTGTCTGCTTGAACATCTACGGTAGGCCGAAGGCTCTGTACCACCACTTCTTTCAAAGCCTTGGCATCTTGCTGCAAGGCTACCTTCCCGAAGTCCTTAGAAAAAGTAGGACCAGTTACCTCAAAAGCTGGCAGGTCTGTATTGGCAAAGCCAATGGCGCTTACCCTCAAGAAATATTTGCCTGGGGCCGGTGTTTTCATTTTAAAGTCACCCGTCACCTCAACGGCAGCACCCGTCACCAAAGAAGCGTCTGAGGCCTTTAGAAGGGTGATGGTGCCATAGCTCATGGCCTCACCTTTGTGGTCTACAATTTGGCCAGACAACTGGCCGGCTGTTTGTGCTTGGGTTTGATGGGCCGTTGCCATCATGGACATGAGAGAGAAGAAGAGGAGTAATAGCTTTTTCATGGATTATGCAATATGATGTGAAATGTGTAAGGTACTTGGTTATGCAAGGTACATGGGCAAAAAAAAAGCCTAGGGGCACAGAAGTTCAACCGCGGCAATAGAGCCCCAGCACAACGCGGCTGAGGAAGCCAACAGCAAAGAGGAGAGCATAATTGTCTTAGACACCGAAAGGACTTCATACACGCTTTCGGTGGCTTGTTTTCTGAAGTTGGATTTCTTTTTCATAGATGGCGCAGTGGGTATTTTGAGTTCTTGTCGAGACAAAGATATTATAAGGTACTATGTAACGCAAGGTACTGTTTCATTTTATTTCAATTATTTTTCACAAATGCACTTTAAAGTGGGTAGAGGGTGGTTTTTAAATTAAAAACCGGCCTGAAAATATTCTTAATCAATAAGTTAAATAAGAACAAGAAGCTGCTAACTCTATAAAATTAAGATAGGACTATGGACGGTTTCTTTAAAGAATAATTTCCCTCACCAGGGGTAAAAAGGTCCTTGGTGAGGGAAATTTCATCAGCCACCAGCTCTGTTTAATTCGTCTAGGTTGGTGTTGCGGCGTTTCATTTCAAATTTTTCGCCTTTGTTAAATCGGTATCTTAGATTCAGTTTTACGCTCTGGGCCCCGAAGTACTGGTCAAAACTATTGACATTCTCTCCCAGGTTGGCTGAACCAATCACTCTTCTGGTTTTAAAAATGTCAGTTACCGATAGGGAAGCCTCTAATTTGTCCTCAAAGAAAGATCGCTTCACGCCGGCGTCTATCCACCATGTCTGATCTATTTTATATAACCCATAGGCATTAGGACCTTGGTACCCGGCGTTGAGTTCCAGACGGGTTTTGTAAGGCAGTTGAATGTTGTGGTTGGAGTTAACCATGTAATAAAACTGTTTATTCTCTTGTCTTGCCTCCTCTAGGACTATGGAGAACTTCTGATACCCAGTCGTTAGCGTATTGTTCATGTCCCATTTGTTGGAAACCTTCATCGGAGCAATCACCGTCCCGAAGTAGGAGTCATGGTCATCCACGTTTCTTGGGCCAAACACCGTAGTATTAGACTCGTTTCTTTGTATTGGAATCTCGGCAATAAAATCTGTCGTTTTAGAGTAGCCCAACGTCAGGATGTAAGTGTTCTTCCAGGTTTGGGAGACCTGTACTGAGTTGGAGTATTGAGGCCGAAGTTGCGGGTTGCCTTGTGCCCATGTCAAGGGGTCCAGGTAAAAGACAAACGGATTCAGTCTGTCATAATTTGGTCGCTGAATGCGGCGGCTGTAGTTGTAAGTAATTTGGTAGTTGTCATTCACCTTCTGTTGCAGGAATACGCTAGGGAAGAGGTCCAGATACTCTCTTGGAGTGGTTTCCTGTAAGGTCACCGAGTACCCTTCAGAGACAGTCTGTTCAGCCCGCAAGCCCGCTTGTACGCTCCACTGCTTCCCTAAGCTCATGGTGTAGTTCAGGTACCCGGCAAAAATATTCTCCTTGTAGATGAAGTGGTTGCTGCGGTTGGGATTGTTGGCTTTCCAGGCGCCTAGTTGGGTATAGAACTTCAGCAAATTGTCAGACTCAACATAGCTGGCTTTTAGGCCTGCCTCCAGTTTGGTTTTGTTTAAGAACTTCTTGGTATAATCTGCCTTGGCAGAGTAGATGGAATACTGGGTAGGGTTGTCGCTGCCAAGGTGTTCCTGATGGTACGGGTGCGCGCCTCCAATTGCAGAATAGCTGTTAGAAAATCTTGAATTGTCTTGGTCCAGGATGGTTACATAGTCAATATCTGCGGAGAGGGTACTACCCAGGGTGTCTATTTTGTATAGATAATGACCGTTGAGGGTACCATTGTAGTACCGGCCGTCAATGGTGTTGCGTGCTTCAATGTACTGGCTGTTGGCCGCAGTTTCACTGATCAGGTAGGTATTGGTATTATAAAAATTGTCAAAGGTGAGGCTTGTCCAGTTATAGGTGACTCCTAAGCTGTGTTTTGGATTAATGTCCACCTCTGCCCCTAACCTAATGGAGGGAATGTCCCTGATGCCCTCTTCATCACCCTCCTGGTCAAAAATGGTTTTTGTATCCGAAAAATTAAATTCGCGGTACATGGTGTTCTTGCGCCAGTTTACCCGGCGGGCCATGTCTGCGCTGGCAAACGTGCTCCAGTTTTTCTCCTTGTAATTGACATTTCCTCCCGCATTGTAGCCGTGCATTCTGTTGTATTGGTAACCCGAGTACACACTTCCGTTAAACCCAGTCTGGGTATTCCGTTTGAGGTTGATATTGATGATGCCCGAGTTTCCTTCGGCGTCAAACTTGGACGAAGGGTTACTGATGATCTCCAGGTCTTTTACATTATCGGCGGGCATGCTTTGCAGCATGGTTTGTAATTGTTTTCCAGATAGGTAGGTTAACTTCCCGTCAATCATCACTTTCACGCCGGCTTTGCCATTCAACTGAATGTTACCATCCTGGTCCACCCACACGCCTGGGCTTTTTGCCAGCACTTCTAGGGCGGTGCTACCGGCGGCCATGGCCGTTCCCTCAACGCTCACTACCATTTTATCTGGGTGGTTAATAATTGTTGGGCGCATGGCCTCCACTGTCACCTCATTCAATTGCTTGGCATCTGATTTCACCACTAGGGTCCCGAAGTTCTTGGTAAAACCCACCTCCGACACAGTGAAGGGAGCTGTCTCCAAAGTTTGGAACCCCATCACACTTAGCCTAAGCACATAGGTACCAGCCGCTGGCGAGGGCAACTTAAACGAGCCATCCACTTCAATTCCCGCCCCATTTACGACCGTGGCACCTGGGTTTTTAAGCAAAGCGATGGTCCCGTAACTCAAGGGTTCGCCTTTTTCATCTTTCACCAGACCCGTTAAAGAGCCAGGTGTTTGGGCGTGTACAGCAAGGGACAGGGAGAAGAACAGAAATGAAAAGAGAAATGAGAAGATGTTTTTCATAGGATTGGGCAATAATGGAAAGGGTGACGAATTGTTAAATGGTGCTCCGCAGATAACCCATAGATGAAGACATAGACGCTTTGGTTGCTTGACCATGTTTTTTTAACCGAGCCATGCCATAAGAGGTCTACAACCTTCTTACAAGTTGGTCATGCCTTATCAAAACTGTTGCCAAAGGGATGCCGGATATCTAACTGGCTGATTTCCAGTAGAAATAGATTGTGACATAATTTTAATTTGTTCATTCTTGAACATCTGCTGCCCGATTTAGTACAGTACCTCACCTTGCAGATAGGCCTTAGCAGTAAGAGTCTAAAAGAAGAAGTGTTTTCGTTTTTGGGCTATTTTCCAGGAAATAGGCCAAAAACGAAGGAGACAAAGCGTGCCTTGCAAAACCATCTTGAAAACAAACACTAAACCATGCGCCTGCTGACCACTTGGATTTGTTAAATGCCGACTGTCCTGCATCTTTGCCGATAGGAGAGTCACTCATACACCTTTCACCATGCCTCAATCCGTACCAGAACAAGCGCCAATTATCAAGACTTCTTTTTTGAAGAAAATAGGATTGGACGGTTTTTTGATTGGGATACTCTTGGCCATTTTCCTGGCGTATCTACATCCAGATTTGGGAGCTGAAGAAGGGCCCTTGCCCATAGGAGAGATTACCACGTACGGCGTCTCCCTGATCTTCTTTTTTTACGGCCTAAGGTTGAGCCCTACTAAACTGAGGGCAGGTTTAAAGGACTGGCGCCTCCATCTGGTGGTGCAGGCCGGTACCTTCTTGTTGTTTCCGTTGATCGTCTACGCTGCTTATTTGCTATTCCCCGACATTGAGAATCCTATGCTATGGGTAGGCATATTTTACGTGGCGGCGTTGCCTTCCACGGTATCCTCCTCGGTGGTAATGGTGTCCATTGCCGGCGGAAACATTCCCAGCGCCATTTTCAACGCCAGTATCTCCAGCTTGATTGGGGTGTTTATGACACCGTTTTGGATGAGCCTGTTCATGAGCACCAGCGCTGCCGGCGAAATGGACCTCACCCAGATTATTCTGAAATTACTGCTTCAGGTGGTATTGCCCGTAACGGTAGGCATTTTGCTGCATCATCGATTTGGGGCCTTCGCTGAGAAGCACAAAGCCCGGCTCAAGCTGTTTGATCAAAGCATCATCCTCCTTATTGTCTATTCCAGCTTCTGCGATTCCTTTGCGCAAAACCTGTTTGAAAGCCTAAGTACCTGGCACTTGATCTTGCTGGGCTTGGCGATGGTCTCCTTGTTTTTTGTGGTGTTTGGCTTGTTGCAAGGGTTAAGCAGATTGCTGGGCTTTCACCGCGAGAATACCATCACCGCTGTATTCTGTGGATCTAAAAAATCACTGGTGCACGGCACCGTCATGTCTAAGGTGATTTTTCCTGGCGCGGCCTCCTTGGGGATCATCCTGCTTCCCTTAATGCTGTACCACGCGCTCCAACTAGTTATTGCCAGCATTTTAGCGCAACGGTTGGCTAGGCAAAATAACAATGTTCTGACCCCCAATAAAGCATAAGCCGATTTTGGCCTGTTTTGGTTGAAACAGGCCAAAATCGGCTTTTTCAATCTTAGCATAAATAAGGAACAAAAGCTTCCCAGAAACTTGGTTTAGTCGGTGTCCTCCAAGCTGAACAGCTCTTCCACTTTCTTGCTCAACACTTGAGCCACCTTTAAGGCCAACACGGTGGAGGGGATGTACCGGTTGGTCTCCATGGCATTGATGGTCTGCCTACTGACGCCAATCTTTTTGGCCAAATCCTCTTGGGTCAATTTAAGCGCCACCCGTTCAGTACGCACGTTATTCTTCATACGCGGGTAATTTAGAGGCCTTGTATAGCACCACTTGGAACCTCACCAAAAATAGAAGCATGAGCGTGAACAGGTTGTAGACCATGACTTGGTAAAAGCCCAGCCCATAGATAAAGAAGAGGCAGAAGATTAAAAAGGCGGCGTTCACATACGTGGCCCATAGCAAGGACTCCAACCTTAGTTTGCCTATGAATTCGTCTTCTTCTTTCACTTCTGAGCAAGCCACTAAGAGGGTACTGACAATGAGCAGGCAGGCTATGATCTCGTCTGCCAAGTTGTTCTCAATCATTTCAAACGCTTCTTTAGTGCCTGTTTTCTCACCCAGCATGGCCGGGTCATACAGCGCAAAAACTTTCATCTCTAACCAAGGGAAGGAAATAACCTCATTGGTAAGCAGCAGCCCAAGGAGCAACGAAGGAATCAACAAAACCCACCCAAGTTTCTTAAACCGGTGCGGAAAGAGATAACGTGTTTTCATGACATGTAAAGTTTGCTTGTCAAATGTAAAGAATAGTTTACAAATGACAAATAAACTTTACATTTTATTTTAAAGCATAAAAAAGCCCCGCCGTCTAATGTAGAAAGCGGGGCTTTTTATAGTCAAGGCTCTTTAATGCGCTAAAAATTCGGCAAAGGTTTCTTCGGCTTCCATGAGCCCGGCAGCGGTGATGTTGGTCAAACGCACGTGTTTTTCTTCATTCACCATGACTGGATCGTATTTGGCTACCACGCGCACGTAGTTTTCGGTGAAGCCTTCCATGTAGCCATCCGTGATGTCTGCCTCAAACAGAACCTTGCCCTCATAGCCAATCTGGCTTTCATAGAAGGCGCGTTTCTTTTTCTCTGACAAAATCCGGAGCATGTCGGCGCGCTGGTTCCTGGTTTTCTGCGGCACCACGCCCGGCAACTCTATGGCCGACGTGTTGGCGCGCTCTGAATAGGGGAACACATGCAGGTAAGAGATATTGAGGTCGTTCAGGAAGTTGTAGGTCTCCAGGAAATCTTCTTCGGTCTCCCCGGGGAAGCCCACAATCACATCCACTCCAATACAGGCATGGGGCATGGACGTCTTGATCCAGTCCACTCGCTGGGCATACAACTCGCGCAGGTAGCGGCGGCGCATCAACTTCAAAATCTTGTTGCTCCCCGACTGCAAGGGTACGTGGAAGTGCGGCATGAACCGGTTGGAGTTGGCTACAAAGTTGATGATGTCCTCACTTAACAAGTTAGGCTCAATGGACGAGATCCGGAAGCGGTTCACATTCTCCACTTGATCCAAGGCCTGTACCAACTGGAAGAAGTTCTCTACGCGCACGCCGTCCTGCAACCCGAAGTCGCCGGTGTTCACGCCCGTTAAGACAATTTCTTTCACGCCAGAAGCACCAATCTCTTTAGCCTCCTGGACTACTTTCTCAATGGTGTTGCTTCGGCTTTTGCCACGGGCCTGCGGAATGGTGCAGAACGTGCAGGAGTAATCGCAGCCGTCTTGTACTTTCAAAAAGGTGCGCGTCCGGTCCCCAAAGGAGTAGGCATTGACAAAGGTATTGGCCTCAGAGACGGCGCTGGCGTGCACCTGGGGCTTGCCGGTTTTCACAAAGCCCTCCAGGATGTCCACCAGCTGGAATTTTTCGGCGGCGCCCAAAACGGCATCCACGCCCGGTATTTCAGAAATCTCAGCAGGTTTTAACTGGGCGTAGCAACCCACAATAGTGACGAAGGCATTTGGCGAATGCTTGAGCGCTTCCTTGACCACCTTACGGCACTTCTTGTCTGCGTTGTCTGTGACAGAGCAGGTGTTGATGACATAGATATCTGGAGTGTCCGTGAACTCCACCTTCTCAAAACCACGCTCCTGAAAGATTCTGGACAGG
Source organism: Rufibacter sp. DG15C (assembly GCF_001577755.1). Lineage (NCBI taxonomy): Bacteria > Pseudomonadati > Bacteroidota > Cytophagia > Cytophagales > Hymenobacteraceae > Rufibacter > Rufibacter sp. DG15C. Next base: position 3,555,384 of record NZ_CP010776.1, on the reverse strand, counting down.
GTAGAGGTCTCAGAAAAATTCAGTTTACAGCCCAGTGTATAAAATGCTACCTTTTTCATAATCAGGGGGCAAAGATACGGAGATTCAAGGCAAATGCCCAATGTCCGTTTTTAGCCTCTTTTCTTGAAATCAGGCCAAAAATGAGAAAAAGGTTCCGGGTTCTACTTTTTCAGGAAGTCGTTAAAGCTGGTTTGCATGTAGGCCTTGCCTTGCTCTACTTGTTTGTCTGTCACTGCGCTGTCCCGTTGAATGGGCTTTTTGGACACGTTGTCAAAAGTAAGCGCCCCGTCTGCCGTCACCATCCCGAAGCCGTCATTAAACACATAGAAGGCAAAAGGAGTGGCCTTGGCGTCCAGCAGGTTCTTGCTCCAGGCATAGTGGTGTGTAGGCAATCCCATTTGTTGCAAGAGCGTCGGTACCAAGTCTGTCTGGGACCCAATGGTAGAAATAACAGTGTCTTTTACCGCCAGGGCCCCACCCAGCAGCATTAACGGGATTTTGAATTTGCTGGGCGCGTCATTGGCATCCCGGCCCGGAAACAAGTGGCCGTGATCCGCTACAATGACTACCAAGGTGTTCTGCCACCAGGCCTGCTTTTTTGCCTCCGTAAAGAACCTGCCCAATGCCCAGTCTGTGTAATGGAAAGCGTTCTTGAACTGGGTCTCCTCATCCTGGCCTTTGAACTTTGCGGGCATGGGCACCTCGTAGGGTTCGTGGCTGCTCAAGGTGAAGACTGTCATCAGGAACGGTGATTTCATGGTTTTTAAATCCTTCTGCACTCGGTCTAAGAGGATATGGTCATGGGCGCCCCATTTAGAGTTGTAAGACTCTGCCGGAAAATCGCTTTTATCAATCAGCTTGTCATAGCCCCCGTTAACCAGAAAGGATTTGATATTAGCAAATGCCAATTCGCCTCCATAATAATAATTGGTAAAATAGCCTTCCTTCTTTAAGTCTGAGGCCAACTGCGGCAGGCGCTCCGTTTTCTTGGGGGTCTTGATGATGGAAGTGGTGGTTTGCACCGGGTAGCCGCTCAGCAGGGCCACCATGCCCTTTTCACTTCTATCTCCGGAGGCATATATATTAGAGAATAAGATTCCCTCTTTGGCCAAGGCGTTCAGGTTGGGCGTCACGTCGGGCGGGCCACCAAGGGCGCCAATCAGCTTAGCAGTGTAGCTCTCTACTATAATAAAGAGTACGTTGGGCTTTTTTGTTCTGAGAAGCGAAGGGATAGTATCGCTTTTAGGCGTATAAAGCTCCTGCACCAAGGCATCGGCCTTCTTGCCGTCTAGGTATTCATAAGGGTTTTTGGTGTCGTAGCTTTTGCGAAGCAAGGACTGCATCACGTTCCAGGGCACGTTCACGCCCGCATGGTTTGCGAACATGTTCTGAGAAAAGTAGACGTCACTCTGGTTTAAGGGGATCTGCTGCCAACCACCTCTAATAGGGAGTATAAGGACTGCCACTAGAAATACGCTAGCCCCCAACTCTAACAGCAGCTTTTGTTTATGATGTGGACTGCGTTCCCAGGTTTGGCTCAGTTTTTTAAAGGCCCAAATAGCAACAATGGCAAATAATATATATTGAACCACCAACAAACCCACCGGCGCAGACCCGGCAGAGGCTATCATTTCGGCGGGCGTATTAAGGTATTGCAACGGGGTTGCATCCAACCGAAAACCCCAGGCCGCATACAATTCCAGGTCCATGGTGGTCAAGAGCAGCACCAACGGGATGAGAACATACGTGTACACCCTAATTACTTTCAGCCAAACCGCTTTTCTAAAGGCCACTTCCATTAAAAAGACCAGGAATGGTAGAGCACTTAAGTAGGCGGCAAAGGAAATATCCATCCTAAAGCCATAACCAAACACCTTGAGTGCTTCTATAAAGTCAAGCGTTCCGGTTTTAGAAGAGTGATAGCCTAAAAAAATAGCCCTGGCTACTTGAAATAGAAGGGTCCAAAAGGCTAGGTAGGAAAGGGTTCTGTACAAGATTCGTTTCACAGCACAAATATACTGGTAATTGATACTCCTTTAAAGGAGGGATGGGTGTTGAAAATAAGGGGGTGTTTTAAAAATTTAAGTTCTAAAATAAAAAACCACCATAAGATATAGGGGGGGTATCATGTAATTTGTATGGTAATATCAGAAAACAACCCTAAAAAATATAGTCATTTGTTTGCGATGTCCGTATGGAGGTGTAATTTTACATCATTCCTTAACCAACAACATTAAGAGCACATGGCTATCCTTCGGTTTAAAGCTTTAGAGTTAGTGAATCAGCGGAAAGCGGTTGAAGTTCAACTGCCTGCCCACAAAATCTCTGATTATTATGGCAGTAACGTATTTGGCATTGATGCCATGCGCTCGTATCTGTCTGGTGACTATTTCAAAAGGCTGCAATACGCCATTAAATCTGGGAGCAAGGTTGACCGTAACCTGGCAGATGCCGTGGCAGCTGCCATGCGTACATGGGCCATGAGCAAAGGCGCGACTCACTATACCCACTGGTTCCAGCCCTTAACCGGAGAAACCGCTGAGAAGCATGACTCTTTCTTTGACATTAGCTCTGACGGACGCGCGTTAGAAACATTTAAAGGAAATGCCTTGGTGCAGCAGGAGCCTGACGCTTCTTCTTTCCCGAGCGGCGGCATTAGAAATACCTTTGAGGCCCGTGGCTATACCGCCTGGGATCCAACTTCACCAGCTTTCATCATTGAAAACGCCGGTGCCCGTACCCTTTGTATTCCCACCATCTTTGTTTCTTACACCGGTGAGGCTCTTGACTTTAAAGCGCCATTGTTAAAGAGCTTAGACCTGGTAGAGCGAGCCGCTTTAGATGTTTGCCAGTATTTTGACAAGGACGTTACCCGCGTGACTACCACCTTGGGTATTGAGCAGGAATACTTTTTGGTAGACCGTGCCTTGTATGACGCCCGCCCTGACTTAGTCATGACTGGCCGTACCGTATTTGGACATGCCCCGGCCAAAGGACAGCAGTTAGAAGACCATTACTTTGGTGCCATTCCATCTAGAGTGCATGCCTTTATGGTAGAGTTTGAAGCCGAAGCCCACAAACTAGGCATACCATTGCGCACCCGCCACAACGAGGTAGCTCCTAATCAGTTTGAGTGCGCGCCAACCTATGAGGAGGCGAACTTGGCCGTGGATCACAACCAACTGTTGATGGACATCATGGATCGCGTAGCCGAGAAGCACCACTTTAAAGTATTGTTGCATGAGAAGCCATTCAAAGGCGTAAACGGCAGCGGTAAGCACAACAACTGGGCTATGAGCACAGACACTGGCGTGAACCTTTTAGGCCCGGGCCGCCGACCAAAGGAGAACCTTCAATTCCTGACTTTCTTCATCACTACCATCAAAGCCGTGCACCGCTACGCAGACTTGTTGCGCGCCAGCATCGCCTCGGCCAGCAATGACCACCGCCTGGGCGCCAATGAGGCACCACCGGCCATCATGTCTGTGTTCATTGGTACTAAGCTTTCAGAAGTTTTAGACGAACTGGAGCGCACCGCCAAATTGCCTTTAGACAAAGGCGATAACGTGTACATGAAGCTGGGCATTGACAAAATCCCAGAAATCTTATTGGACAACACTGACCGTAACCGTACTTCGCCGTTTGCCTTTACCGGTAACAAGTTTGAGTTTAGAGCGGTTGGTTCTTCTGCTAACTGCGCCAACGCCATGACGGTGTTGAACGCCATTGTAGCGGATCAGTTGATTGACTTCAGAAACAGCGTGGATGCGTTGATGGAACAAGGCAAGAAGAAAGAAGTAGCCATCATTGACGTATTGCGTGAGTATGTAATTTCTTCTAAAGCCATACGGTTTGAAGGAAACGGTTACTCTAAAGAGTGGGAAGAGGAAGCAGAGCGCAGAGGCTTGAGCAACATCAGAACCACGCCGCAGGCCTTGGATAAATTGGTTGATGAGCAAGCCATCTCCTTGTTCACCAAGCATGGTATCTTCAATGAGCGAGAGTTGCATGCTCGTCATGACATCCTTCTAGAAGATTACTTGAAGCGTGTGCAGATTGAATCCAGAGTAATGGGCGATTTGGCCTTGAACCACGTGATTCCAACAGCGGTTGCCTATCAAACCAAGCTGGTGCAGAACATCAAAGGTTTGCGCGAAATTGGCTTGGAAGAAGAGCAGTACACTCAAACGACGGTAGACACCATCAAATCCATCTCTAAGCACTTGACCACCATTAAGTCTAACGTGGATCAGATGATTGAGCGCCGTAAGGAGTTGAACAAGGTAGAAGATACCCGTGAGCGGTCCATCAGATACTGTGAAGAAGTAACCACTTTCTTTGACACCATCCGCTACAGCGTAGACAAGCTAGAACTGATTGTAGACGATGAGCAATGGCCACTAGTGAAGTACAGAGAAATGATGTTCTCTCACTAAGAGACTTTATTTATACAAACAAGAAAGGCGCTCCAATTGGGGCGCCTTTCTTGTTTGTATTTTTTGAAATCAAGTTTAGGTCGTTTTTAGGCTAATTCTCAGGAAACAGGCCAAAAACGAGTCGCTATTGTGTTAGGGCTATATCCTCTTTGGAGCTTTTGTTAGTCAAAGCGTTTGTGACAGTTTCAATCTTAGCTTTGATTTCTTCAGTAGAAGGAAGGTGCTGCCGTAAATTGAGGTTGGCCCACCAAGCACTTACTTCTGGGTTTCTGGCTAAAATATCTAGCATGCGTTTCATGACAAACGGAAGAAGCAGCGTAGCAATGGAACTGGCCAAAACACTTTTCAGCCCTAAATGGATCATCAACCGCACTAGCACTAGCTCACGTAACTGCTCAAATAGGATTTTGTGCCCTTTCTCCTGTACCTGACCTTTTAAAATCTCAAAGGCTTGCGTGGCGTGCCCTTTGGCGACTTCACGGTTCACCCAAGTTTCAACAGTATCTTTGGCTACTTGAATGGCCTGCGGAATTTGACTTACGCTGAGGCCTGCTTCATGCAATAAACGGGCAGCATGGGCGTGGCTTTTTTTAAGGAAAGGCAGTGACATGGTACATAGAATTTAAAGAATCGCCTTTTTGTACGGCTAAAGCCTCCTTTTGTTTGTGCTTAAGGTTACTACCAATCCTTCCTTCCAGCGTAAATACAAGGAGAGAAGGAAGGAGGTAGTTGTACCATGGAACTAGAGCAAGAAGAATTTAAGGAACGTTTGGTGAATGAAATGACCAAAGGGACCAATCCAGCCTATTATATACAAGCAGAGATACGGCAGGCCGAAGATTTGAAGCAAGGCTTAGCTGAGGAGGTAGACCGGGGAAGCCAGTTTGTGTCTGAGGCCATCAATAAAATAGACACCTACATCTTTTTTCTGCATGAGATGGCTAAGAAATATCCTTTAGACATGTACCAGTTAGACCAGAAAACCGCCTTGGAGGACGACGAGGTGCAAAACAGGATAAAGAAGGAATTAGGGAAATTGGACGATGAGGCAGACCCTGAGGCTCCTGGTAAGGTGAACCCTCTGGACTTATCCTAAAAGCGTGCGCCGGTCTCAGAAAATGATGTTAATTTTACAAATTGTACGCTGAACAATGTATGGACAGCGTTGGTTATCTGAGTATGGACGCAAGCACCCCTATGAATTCAACAGCCTCTACGTTGGGCGGCATTTATTGCCCCAGCCTTACTGACTATACCCGTCGCCTGACTCGTGAAGTTCGCATAGGTGACTTGGCCATGGGTGGCACTAATCCAATTAGGGTGCAGTCCATGACCACCGTAGACACCATGGACACCCAGGGCTCTGTAGAACAGGTGATCAGGATGGTAGAAGCCGGCTGTGAATACGTGCGTATTACGGCACCCAGTGTCACAGAAGCTGAGAACCTTGGGGTCATCAAAAAGGAACTTCGGGCCCGTGGGTATTCTGTGCCTTTGATCGCTGACATCCATTTCACGCCCAACGCCGCAGAACTAGCCGCCAAACTGGTAGAGAAAGTCCGTGTGAACCCGGGCAACTACGCAGATAAGAAGAAGTTTCAAGTCATTGACTATACAGATGCCACGTACCAGGCAGAGTTGGATCGCATAAGGGCTAGGTTCTCGCCGCTAGTTACTATTTGCAAAGAGCACGGCACTGCTATGCGCATTGGTACCAACCACGGTTCTTTGTCTGATAGGATCTTGAGTCGTTACGGTGACACTCCGCTAGGAATGGTGGAGAGCGCCTTGGAATTTCTTCGCATTTGCGAGGATATGCAGTATTATGACGTGGTCTTGTCTATGAAAGCCAGCAACACGCAGGTCATGGTGCAGGCCTATAGGTTATTGGTGCAGAAACTGGAAGAAGAAGGCATGCAACCGTATCCCTTGCACTTGGGTGTAACCGAAGCCGGCGAGGGAGAAGATGGCCGTGTAAAATCTGCCGTGGGCATTGGTACTTTACTAGAAGATGGCCTAGGAGACACTGTGCGTGTTTCATTAACCGAAGCGCCCGAGTTGGAAGCCCCCGTGGCCAAGGCGCTTATTGACAGGTATACCCACCGCGCAGGTCATACGCCGATTAAGCCTATTCAGGAATTACCTTATACTCCGTTCCAGTACCATCGTCGCGAAACCCGCGAAGTACTTAATATTGGCGGACACAATGTACCCCGTGTAGTCGCAGATCTGAGCCGTCTGGAGGAGATTACCTTTGATGACCTTAGGTCCATTGGACATATCTATTCACCTTCTCTGGACAAATTCCATATGAGTGACCAGGGCGCTGATTATGTCTATACTGGCAGCACCCCCATAGGCTTTATGTTGCCCAACGGCTTGAAGGAGATCTTGGATTATACTGCTTGGCTAGAGGTAGAGCAGCGGGAGGATCTTTTTCCTTTATACACGGCTGCCCAGTTTGAGACTGCAGATTCCTGGCACCCACAGCTCAATTTTGTGCAGGCGTCCTTCGGTCAATTGACCCAAGACTTTGTAGAGTCTTTGCATAACCGCCCTGATGTAGTGCTAGTCCTTGAAACGGAGAATGAGCATGCTATGCCAGAGCAGCGCAGGGCCTTCATTCGGCTCATGAACCAAGGGCAACCGGTTCCGGTCATTATCAAGCGTTCTTATGAAGACTTGACAGATGAAGAGGTGCAGTTATATGCTGCCACTGACGTGGGAGGCCTTTTGGTTGATGGTCTGGGTGATGGCGTACTGTTGAGCACTCAAGATTTGAGCCACCGTGACAAAGAGGAGTGGGGCCATACCTTAGAAAATTTGAATAAACTGGCCTTTGGCATTTTGCAGGCTGCCCGCACCCGCATGAGTAAAACAGAGTACATCAGCTGCCCAAGCTGTGGCCGTACTTTGTTTGACCTACAAGAAACCACCGCTATGATCAGAAAACGCACCGACCATTTGAAAGGCGTCAAGATTGGCATCATGGGTTGCATAGTCAACGGTCCTGGTGAGATGGCCGATGCGGACTACGGCTATGTAGGTGTAGGAAAAGGCAAGATTGCCCTATACCGCGGCCAACAGGTAATCAAAAAATCAGTTCCAGAAGAACGCGCCGTGGATGAGCTAATAGAATTGATTAGGGAAGACGGCAATTGGATTGAGCCCTTAGGAAATCAGGCCTGAATTACTCAATTTCGGTAATCATTCTTGACACATAATTGTTAAAGGAATACCATTAAGTTTGCACTCTTAAGACAGCATATATGAAAGGCCTTTTTGATTTCACGGAAGTGGCAACTTATTTTTTCAGGAAGAAAGACCCTAACCGTAAAACCACTTTTAACCTGCGAACCATGCACAGGATCAATAAAGTGTCTATGGTTATGTTTTTAATGGGTCTGATTTATCTGGTGTTTAAGTGGATGACCAGATAAGTACAGATAATCTGCTTTTGATAAAGAGTCCTGCTGAAGTAGCGGGACTCTTTTTTATCTATGTATTAACCTAAAGGATTCCATTGGTATGAAGTAGGAAAGAAATCAATACAAGATTTAATCCTCCACTTACATCCCAAATTTAATCCAAACTCCCATGATAGGCTTTATTGTTAAGTTTACCATGGGAGCATTTTTTTATCAAAAGCTTTCCTCTTGCCTTACAACTAGGTTACTCTTGACACTATAGAAGCAGCTCTATTTGTTGCGTGATTGGTTGGTTTTGTATTACTTGAGCCATGAACATTGAAGAATTTAGAGAGTACTGCCTCCAGAAGCCACATGTAGAGGAAACGCTTCCTTTTGACCAAGATACCCTTGTCTTTAAAGTGGCCGGTAAAATGTTTGCCCTCTGTAGCCTATCTAATTTTGCTGGGGGTGTGTCCCTGAAATGCGACCCGGAGCGGGCAGCCGAGATTCGGGAACAATACCCAGCCATACAGCCGGGATATCACATGAACAAAAAGCACTGGAATACAGTCATGCCGGAAGCCTTCTTGCCAATGGGTTTGTTGGCTGAGCTCATAGACCATTCGTATGATTTGGTGGTAAAAGGCTTGCCTAGGAAAGTAAAAGAAGAGCTTGGGCTATAACCTCCTTAAGGTTCTATCATAAAAAAAGAAGCTCGGCATTACTGTCGAGCTTCTTTTTTTATTCGTTTTTGGCCTGTTTTCCAGAAAACAGGCCAAAAACGCTAGATCACAACGTTAACAATCTTGCCAGGCACCACAATCACCTTTTTCACTGGCTTTCCCTCCAGCAATTTCTGAACCTGTTCAGACGCCAAAACCTCTTTCTCTACGTCTTCTTTAGACAATTTCAGGTCGAAGGTGAGCTTTGATTTCACTTTCCCGTTCACGGAGATTGGGTAGTCAAAGGTGCTTTCTGTGAGGTACTCCTCTTCCCACTCTGGGAAGGTGGCGTAGGTGATGCTCTCCTTGTGTCCCAGACGGTTCCAAAGCTCTTCAGATATGTGCGGCGCGTAAGGAGCCAGGGCAATGGTCAAAGGCTCCAGAATGGCGCGTTTCTTCGTTTTCAAAGCCGTTAGTTCATTCACGCAAATCATGAACTGACTCACGCTGGTCCCGAAGGAGAAGCGCTCAATGTCTTCTTCTACTTTCTTGAGTGTTTTGTGCAGGGCTTTCAACTCGGCAGGAGTAGCTTCCTCCTCGGTCACAGCCCAGTTCCCTTGCTCATCCATGAAGAGTTTCCAGAAGCGACGCAGGAACTTGTACACGCCGTCCATTCCGTTGGTATTCCAGGGCTTGAACTGCTCTAACGGTCCTAAGAACATCTCATACATGCGCAAAGTGTCGGCACCGTATTCTTCTACCAGCACATCTGGGTTTACTACGTTGTGCTTCGACTTAGACATCTTCTCAATCTCCACACCCACCACATATTTGCCGTCCTCCAGAATGAATTCGGCTTCCGCGAAGTCAGGTCGCCAGGCTTTAAAGCGCTCCAAATCCAGAATGTCATTCTCCACGATGTTCACATCCACGTGCAGGGCGGTTACCTCATGCTGGTCTTTCAAACCATAAGAGACAAAGGTATTGGTGTCTTTGATGCGGTACACAAAGTTAGACCTACCCTGAATCATGCCCTGGTTGATGAGCTTTTTGAAGGGCTCTTCCTGGTTTACCATGCCCAGGTCAAATAAGAACTTGTTCCAGAAGCGGGAATAGAGGAGGTGGCCCGTAGCGTGCTCAGAACCACCAATATATAGGTCCACATTCTGCCAGTAGTCAATCGATTCTTTACTCGCAAACTCCTTGTCATTCTGGGCGTCCATGTAGCGGTACCAGTACCAGCTGGAACCCGCCCAACCGGGCATGGTACTCAATTCGTACTCAAACTCACCGCGGTATTTCCAGTCTTGTGCACGGCCCAAAGGAGGCTCACCGGTCTCTGTCGGCAAGTAGGCGTCTACCTCTGGCAAGACCAGCGGCAGTTCGCTTTCTTCTAACAAGGCAGGAATGCCGTCTTTGTAATACACTGGAACGGGTTCGCCCCAATAGCGCTGGCGGCCAAACACGGCGTCACGCATGCGGTAATTGATGCGGGCTTTGCCTACGCCTAGTTCCTCGGCTCGCTGAATACCGGCTTTAATGGCGTCTTTCACCTCCAGGCCGTTCAGGAAATCTGAGTTGATGATTTTTCCTTCCTTGGCGGCGAAGGCTTCTTTGCTTAAATCTCCACCTGCTACTACTTCAGGGATAGGCAGATTGAATTTCTTCGCGAAGGCATAGTCACGGGAATCATGCCCTGGAACAGCCATGACGGCGCCCGTTCCGTAACCCGCCAATACGTAGTCCGCAATCCATACCGGGATTTTCTCCCCAGAGATGGGGTTGATGGCAAAGGCTCCGGTAAAGGTACCCGTCACGGATTTCACGTCAGACATGCGGTCGCGTTCTGAGCGGTTCTTGGCCCAGGCTACGTATTCCTCAACTTCGGCGCGTTGTTCAGGAGCGGTAATCTCAGATACAAATTCATGCTCTGGGGCTAAGACTACAAAGCTAGCCCCGAAGATGGTGTCAATACGCGTGGTGAACACTGTGATGTGTTTGTGCTCATGGCCGTCTACCTGAAATCGTAGCTCGGCACCCACCGACTTGCCAATCCAGTTGCGTTGCATCTCCTTAACCGGCTCAGGCCAGTCAATGGTATCCAGACCTTGCAACAGGCGCTCAGCGTAGGCGGTGATGCGCATCATCCACTGCTTCATGAGCTTGCGCTCTACCGGGTAACCGCCGCGCTCAGAAACGCCATCTTTTACCTCGTCATTGGCCAATACGGTGCCCAACTGCGGACACCAATTGACCACGGCTTCAGACAAGAAGGTCAGTCTGTATTTCAACAGAAAATCTTGCTGTTCTTTCTCGTTTAACCTGGCCCAGGCATCAGCGGTCACGTGCGGCGTGTCCTCGTCACAGGCGGCATTCACGTGAATGTTTCCCTGCTTCTCTAAAATGGCTACCAACGTTTCAATCGGCTCCGCTTTGTCAGTGTCGTTGTTGTACCAGCTGTTGAAGAGCTGCATGAAAATCCACTGCGTCCACTTGTAGTAGCTGGGGTCTGAGGTGCGCACTTCGCGGTCCCAGTCAAAGGAGAAGCCCAGGTTGTTCAACTGTTCAATGTAGCGCTCAATGTTCTGCTTGGTGGTAACGGCAGGGTGCTGGCCCGTCTGGATGGCATACTGCTCCGCTGGCAAACCAAACGAGTCGAAGCCCATGGGGTGCAACACGTTGAAACCTTTCAAGCGCTTGTAGCGGCTTACAATGTCAGAGGCGATGTACCCTAGCGGGTGACCCACGTGCAAACCAGCCCCCGATGGATACGGGAACATGTCCAAGGAGTAAAACTTGGGTTTGCTGGTGTCAATCTCCGTCTTGAAGGTCTTGTTCTCGCTCCAGAAGCGTTGCCACTTCTGCTCTATGGATTTGTAGTCGTACTCTGCTGACATGGGCGTATGTGTTTTCTGCTGTAAGGCAGGTTTGTTCAATTGGGTAGCCCTGCATAGGCTAACCGCAAAAGTAAGGAATTTCCTGTTAGAGCGGCTAAACCTATTAAACATGAATCTAACTTATATCTTTATGCCTATATAGGCTCAATATGAATGTTAGAAACCTAAACAACATAAGCTGGAGAAAAGCAATCTTGTGGCTTGAGATGATTGGTATACTACTATGTATGGTTGACTTTTTTCTAATTGAAAAGGTAGTCAATGAGAAGGAAATTCACTTAGATGGAATTACTTATTCAAAGCCACGCTATAGTGATTATAATTCGAGCTTAATTACAGCAATTGTGGTGAAGGATAGGAAGATATTTCTTGACACCGAGGATATGTCTAAAATCTGGATTGATGGGCCGGTTAAACTCTTGCAAACACCAATGCTGAGAATTATAAAGGAAGTCCATTATATGGATAGAGACACTAAGCAAATGTTAAAGGCATTTCCATCCTTTAGCGTTTATAAACCATATTTTGCTTGGCTTATTCTCCTAAGCTTGTTAAGCCTGTACTCATTATTCACGAAAAACGAAAAGGGCCAAACTCATGGCTTTGGAATTAGCCTTTTAATTTTCTCAGCAATAATTGTATTCGAAATTCTTTAAACTACAGCAAACCACCCAAAGGGTCAACCCCGTTCCAGGTGCCATGACTGCTGATGGGAGTGAAGCGGGCGAACAGCTCTTCTGAATACCAACCCTGGGTTCTGGTTCTGGTGATGACGTCCCTGTGCGAGGCGGTTCTATAGGCGTAGGCTTTCATATCGGACTCATTCTGCCATAGGCTGAAAGTAGCCTGTCTGATTAAAGGCGCTTCGCCTAGGCCAATGGAGGCTAACAAGCCTTGGGCATCGTCTAGACTGGCGCTGGCCTGGGGCACGTGTTTCCAGAAGTCCATGGCTTTGGTGAGCCGGATGGTGGCGCGGGTGAGCACGGCAATGGGCGCGTTATCTGGGGAAGGATAGGTTTCTGTGGTGAAAGGATTCCTACCGCTCCAAAGGCCATGCGCCTGCAAGGGTTGTAAGCCCAGGTGGTATTGTTCAAAGGTGTGCTCCCGGTATTCCTGCAACAGTGGGTGGCCTTCCAGAAAGTCCTGTGCGGCGGCAGGGGAGTCCCAAGTGGCCATGAGGCCGTAGCGGTACCAGTTGGGCTTGAGGCTGAAACCGCGGCCCTGCCCACTGCCCAAGAGCTTGAAGAAGTTGAGGCCTTTGACTTTTCTCAAGGCAGGCTGCGAGGTGCCCATCTGCGCCAGGCCCCACCGCCAATGCCCGGGTTTAACGCCAAACAGGGATAGGGTAGTGTGCGCTGGGGAAAAAGGGGCAGAGGGTGACAAGGTGCTTCGTTTTTGGCCTGTTTTCTTAAAAGTAGCCGAAAAACGGGATTCGGCCAAAGCCCAGCAATAGGGCAAGAAAAAAGGGAGCCGAAACTCCCTTTCCTGTATCAACTACAAATTAATCTTTTTGTTTTCGCCGGGGTGGGCGGGCTCTCCGGTTATTATCGCTTTTGCCATGCCGTACAAATGCACCACGGCGCTGTTCGGTGAATCCCAGTACTCGGCCTGGTCAATGGTGATTTTCAGGACGCCAATGTTCGGGTCTTCCTTGCCTTCGGGGAACCAGGCTTTCATGGCAGGGTTCCAAAGCTCGTCAATCTTCTGCTGGTCGCGGTTCACGGTGGCGTGGCCCGAGATGGACACATACAGGTTGTTGCTTGGGTCGGCGTAGCTCAGGTTCACGTGGCTTTCGTTTTTAATCTCATGCGTCTTGCCAGAGGCGTAGCCGGTCAAAAACCAGATGGTAGCATTCTCATCTGCCTTCATGTGCCGCATGGGCCGCGACCGAATGGTGCCGTCGGGCTCCACAGTGCTGAGCATGGCCACGTCAATGGCCTTTATTTTGTCTAACAGGGTTTTAATGTCTTTCTGCTGATTATTTGATTGGTTTTCCATAGTAGGTAAGGTCTCTCGGTTTTGTACTAGAATACGGGCAGCCTGTTCTGAGGGTTCCTTAGAAAGAACTGCCTGAGTCTTTAACCGTAAAGTGTACCTTTGGTTTTACACTTTCTGTTTTGAACTACCTGGCCCACCTGTACCTGTCTGGCAATGACCCTGAACTGAAGTTCGGAAATTTTATAGCCGATGGCGTGCGCGGCGCCCAGATTCTACAGTTCCCGGAACGCATTCAACAGGGAATCAAGCTCCACCGCCTCATTGACCAGTTCACCGACAGCCACGCCGTGGTCAAGGAAACGATAGAGCGCCTTCGACCTTTGTACAAAAAATACGCAGGCGTAGTGGCAGATGTATACTATGACCATTTTCTGGCCGCCAACTTCCAGCAGTTCAGTGCCGTGCCTTTGGATGTTTTTGCCGAAGAGAGTTACGCCGCCATCCAAAGCAGACCGGAGTGGCTTCCACCAAAAGTGCAGACTTTTTTACCTTATATGGTTAACCAGAACTGGCTGGTTTCATATGCGCAGGTTTGGGGAATTTCTAAAGCCTTAAAGGGCTTGAGCCGGCGCACTACGTTTGAATCTAACATGGAAACTGCCGGCGAGGAGCTACAGCTTAACTATGACTTCTACCACCAAGAATTCAATCGCTTTTTTCCAGATTTGGAGAAGTATGTGGAAGAGGAAATAGAACGGATTAACACCTTGCACTTAAAATCATAGGTTATCGTTTTTAGCCTACTTCCACCAAAACAGCCCAAAAACAAAGAAGGCGGACCCAATCAAGTCCGCCTTTTTTCATAACTTTATATTACAGTAATTCTTAGTGGTGGTGTCCGCCTTCGCCGTGTACGTGGCCGTGGGCAATCTCCTCTGGAGACGCATCGCGCACACTCACTACTTTGCCTTCAAAGTGCATGTCCATGCCAGCCAGTGGGTGGTTGAAGTCCATTAAAACGTGGTCATCATGCACGCTTACAATGCGGCCTTGCATGTGGTTTCCTTCGTTATCTGACATAGGAATGTAGTTGCCTTCCTGCACCATTTCCTCGTCAATCTTGCCGTCTACCTCAAACACCGATTTTGGAACCGGCACCACCGCGCTCTCGTCCAGGTCACCGTAGCCTTCATCAGAAGAAAGAGTGAATTTGAAGTCCTGGCCAGACTCCTTGCCTGACAATTCCTGCTCAAATTTCTCTGGCAATCCGCTCACGCCATACAAGAACACCATAGGGTTCTCGTCGTCGGCAATTTCTACTAGCGTTGACTCGCCTTCTTCGTTGGTTACCTTAAGTTCGTAGGTGAGCGTCACCACTTTATTTTCTTCTATTTTCATAGCTGTTGGTTATAGGTGTATTGAAAGGGTAAAGGTACAAGTATTTGCCTCTAACGAAATCCCGAAGCCAAAAGATTTACTCCGCCTCGCCGGGCGATAACAGCTCCCAGGCACTGCGGTAGGCGCCAATGGTTTCGGCGTAGGTCAAAAATTCCTGGTAGAAAGGATGCTCGCCCAAGGTGGCACTGTCGCCCACAATCACCATCTTTTTCTTGGCCCGGGTCATGGCCACGTTCATGCGGCGAATGTCGGCCAGAAACCCAATCTCACCCTCTGGGTTACTGCGCACCATGGAGATGTAGATGATGTCCCGTTCCTGCCCCTGGAAGGAGTCTACCGTGCCCACCGACAGCTGCCTACGCTGTTGCAGTTGGTGCAGTTTGGGTTCATGCTCTACCTGGTCTTTCAAGTAATTGATTTGCGCGCGGTACGGCGAGATGATGCCTATCTTCAACGGACGTTCTTCGCCTTCCTCGTTCAGGCCGGCGGGCTCATAGGGCGTTAAGAGGTTAAGTAAATGCTTAATGAGCAAATCAGCCTCCTCTGGGTTGGCAGTACTGCTGCCTTCGGCGATGGTGGTTTCATTGTAGCCGCACCCGGCCGTGTCTATGAACTCCACAATCAAGCCCGGGTCAAACTGCGGATGCACCTCTTGCAAGGTGGCGGCTTCTACGCTCTCATGCGCCTGCAATTCGCCTTTGTAAAACTGGGTGTTGGAGAAGCCCATGATGTGCTGGTGCATGCGGTACTGCGTGGTGAGCATGACCGCCGTTTCGGGCTGACGCGCGATGCACTTCTCAAACAGGGTTTTGGCCAGGCCGTTGCGCTCGGCAATCATGGATTTGACCGTGGGCGGCAACTGGTGGTGGTCGCCGGCCAGTACTACGCGGTTGGCACGGGTGATGGGAATCCAGCAGGCAGGCTCCAGGGCTTGTGCGGCCTCGTCAATGAACACCGTGTCATATTTTAAATGCCGAATCACGCGGTTAGCCGAGCCTACCAGGGTACAAGTCACCACTTCCACGTGGTCCAGCAAATCCTCGGTGATGTAGCGCTCCACGTCCTCTGCCTCATTGAGCAGTTTCTTGCTTTCGTCTTTGTAGCGACGGCGCTGTTCTTTTTCTTCCCAGCCAAAGTTGCGCTTAAACTGACTGCCCATGGCCTTGTATTCCTCGGCGGACTTGCGCAGTTTCTTGAGCTGGCGGTAGTCACGATGGTGCATGACCTGCGCATCCAAGGTATGCTCCAGCAAGACTTCAGAGACCCTAGACGGATTGCCTATTCTAATCACGTTCACACCTTGCTCGGCCAATTTTTCAGTGAGCAAGTCCACGGCGGTGTTGCTAGGCGCAGTCACCAATAAGCGGCGCTCACCGGCTTTCAAGGTTTCCAGGATGGCCTGCACCAGGGTGGTGGTTTTGCCGGTGCCCGGAGGCCCATGGATGATGGCCACGTCTACGGCCTGCATAATGTTTTTGACCGCCGCGTTCTGCGACGGGTTTAACACCTCAATAGGCGCAAATTCTTTCTCTCTTCTGAACGTAGCTGGTTCACTGCCTAACAGAATGTCCCGCAGCTGGGCCAAGCGGCTTTTCTCTGCTTCCATCACCTTCATGAGGGCAATGTCCATCTCGCGGTAGCTGACCTCATCAAAGGTGAGTTCTATGCCTAGCCGGCCGCCTTCCTCCAGCCAGTCGGGGAGGTCTTCTTTGGAGGTGGCCAGGCGCAGTTTGTTGCGTTTTACTTCCAGCACCACACCATTCAAGGCCCCACCGTCCCCGTTGGTAAACAAAGACGCCGAGGAACCCGCCTGGAACATGTGCAACTGGTCGCGGCCCGAGGAGCGCTCCAGCTCCACTACCATCTTGTTCCCGAAGCCTACTTCCTGCTTGGTAATCTGCACGGGGTACCAGCAGATGCCTAGCCGCTTGCGCTCAGCAATGGTGGTGAGGGCGTTCTTTAGCTGGTACTGCTTGCGGTCTTCTTCCTGCTCCAGTTTGAGCAGGGCCTTTACGTCCAGTAATTCGTTGAGAATGTCGTTCATTAAATTATAGAGGCAAGACGCAAGATGTAAGACCTAAGACAAGACCTACCGTCTTGAATCTTGTGTCCAATGTCTTGTGTCTTATTTATTTAAAATACGTCCTGTGGCAGGTTTGGCATTTCCATACGGTGGTACCGGCGTAAATGATTTTGCGCCACCAGGATAAATTAGCTTTAAGTCCTACCTGGGTAGAGCTGCAACGTGGGCAAGCAAGAGCCAGGCTTTCGTTTTTGGCTTGTTTTTGTGAAAACTCAGCTAAAACAATTTGACTTGGGAGAAGGTCTTGTTGCTTGACCAATAACTGATAATAAGTACCCGCGCCGTAAGGGAGGGTGGGAGGGCCGCAGCTTTTTACCAAGGCTACTACCTCTATACCCATCAGGTCATTATAAAGGTCAACAGCTTGGGCGTAGGTGAGGTATTGGGCCAGCGGTACTAGCGTTTCGTTCACGCTTCTACTTCTTCCTCTTGGTGCTGTTGTAAGTTGCCAATCCGGTTTTTAAGCCGAATGACATAGAATACCAAGCCCAGGGACAAGATGAAAAAGCCTAAGGCAATGGCGTCATGCTCAAACTTAGCATCCTCAGCGGTTTCCAACTCCTCACGAAGGTCTGTGATTTGCTTGGACAAACGGCGGTTCAGGTTTTGGGCGTAGACCAAGGAGGTCTTCATTTCATAGATGTTGTCCGTCACTACACGCTTATCGCCTTGTACCTGGGTATTTAGTTTCTTGGTCTCTGCTTCTAATTGGGCAGTGCGCTGGGCGGCGTTTTTGCGGGCCTCTAGTTTCTCTTGCTCTACCGCTAGGATAATCTCTGAGTCTTTCTGAAGAATGGCTTTCAAGGCTTCTACCACGGCAATCAAGTCTTCTTTAGAGGCATTGCCCCAGAAGCTGTTTTCCTGTGTTTTGAGGTAGTCGTATTTTAACACCAATTGCTCCCGCTCAGTGATGAGGCGTTGCACTTTGGAAGGTGCTGGCGGCGGTGTTGGGGCTTTCTCCTTGTCCTTGGTTTCTTCGCTGGTTTTGGAAGAAGTAGTGGTCTGGGTAGTAGACTTTGTTGGGACCTTTGTAGTAGAGGTACTTGCTGTTGTTCCTTTGAATGACCCAGCGCTGGTGGTAGTGGTTTTGGTAGTTGTCGTTTTGGCGGTACCTGCGGGCGGCACCGGTGGTTTGGGCGCGGTAGAATTGGCAATGGACTTAGAAGCCTTCGGTTTGGTTTCTTGCGTGCTGGCAGGAGGCGCCGACAGGGTTTGGGCCGCCAATGACAATGGCAGGGATAAACCAAGGGCTAAACTAAAGGAAATAAGCTTTTTCATAGGATTCACGGTTCTTCTTGTCGCTTAATACAGACAACGCACAAAAGTAACTTTTCTGCCGGTCGTTTTTGGCTTGTTTTCAGAAATCAACTCAAAAATGATTTTCCTTTTGCATGGAGCTTTTTTGTCACCCTTTGAAGGGGGTTGGGGGATGACTTCTTTATCTGATTCTTTTATTTCCGCCAATACCACCTAACTCTGTCCTTCCTAATCTCTCTTCTGTTACTTTCTGCTCAGGTCTGTCACTTTTCTCCTTGATGAGAAAAGTAACCAAAAGAATCAAGAGCCCCCGAACTCGCTGACCGCTCGGACAGGGCGGGGGCTCACAGAGACGCACCGTGAGAAGTGATTCGTTTCATAGTGAGCTTAAACTTCTACCAATAGACACGTCATTACTTTCTCCCTCGGGAAAAGAGACTTAAATTAACCAGTCTCTTTTCCCGAGGTCAAGGGCCGGCGGACTGCTGGTTGAGAAGTTGCAATGCCTTTTCTCGCTGGCGCGGTGCCTATGTAGAGACAATGGTTAGCCTTGTCTCCCACGCCTTGCTTTCTTCTGCTTTTCTGGTCTGCTGATAGGAAAGCAATAGCCCGTTTTGGGGTATTTTCCAGAAAACAGGCTAAAAACAAAACTGCCGCTCTCCAACAGGAAAGCGGCAGTTTCTATATTTAAAAAAGACTCGCGACTCTAGACTCAGAACTCAGGACTCCAAAAGCTATCGTTTTTGGTTCTGTGCCCAATCGTCCATCTTCTTTTCTACAATCTTCAAGGGCATGGCGCCGTCTTTCAGGAACTCGTCATGGAAGGCGGCCAGGGAGAAGTTGGAGCCGAGCTGTTGCTGGTACTTGGCGCGGAGTTCTCTAATCTTCAATTGGCCAATCTTGTAAGAGAGGGCCTGGCCGGGGATGGCCATGTAGCGCTCCACTTCGGCAATGACGCCTTCTTCAGACATGGCCATGTTCTCCATAAAGTATTGGATGGCTTGCTCTCTTGTCATGCCTTTGGTGTGCATGCCCACGTCAACCACCAGCCTGATGGCGCGGTGCATCTCATCGCCCAGGGCGCCCATGTACTGGTAGGGGTCTTGGTACAGGCCTAGCTCTTTGCCCAGGGACTCGGTGTACAGGGCCCAGCCTTCGCCGTAGGCACCGTACCAGGCAAATCTCCTGAAGTCTGGCAGGTCTTGGTTTTCCTGCTGCAGGGAGATTTGGTAGTGGTGGCCGGGGATGGCTTCGTGCAGGAACAAAGACTCCATGCCCGAGGTGGTGGCAAACTTGGTAGCGTCCAGGATAGGCACATAGAAAATGCCCGGTCTGGTGCCGTCTGGGGAGCCTTGGTTGTACTCGGCAGAGGCAGAGGCGGCTCTAAAGGCTTCGGTTTGTCTAATTTCAAACGGCGTTTTAGGCGTACGGCCGAACATCTTGGACAGGTTGGGTTCTATCCTGGCTTGAATGGCCCGGAAGGCGTTCAGCACGTCTTCGGGTTTCTTGTACGGCATGAACTTGGGGTCAGACTTGAGATGCTGGAAGAAGGCGTTCATGTCGCCTTTAAAGCCAACCTGGTTTTTGACCTTCTCCATTTCGGCTCTAATGCGTGCTACTTCTTTCTTACCGGTCTCATAGATTTCGTCTGGGGTCTTGTCTGTGGTGGTCCAGTACTTGACGTAGTAGTTATAGATGTCCTTTCCGCCGGGCACGTCTGCTATGCCGGTAGTGGTTCGGGCTTTGGGCAGGTATTCTTTCTGCAGGAACGTGGCCAGCTTTTGGTAGGTAGGCACCAGTTGGGTAGTGATGGCTTTTTTGTAGGCCTCCGTCAGGCGCGCTCTGTCGGCGGCAGGCACTTCTTTCGGGAAGTTCTGGATAGGCGAGTAGAACAAGCTCTTAGTAGGGTCTGCCACCACCAGGGCCTCCAGCTGCGGAATCATCTTGGCCACCAAAGGCTTGGGCAAGACTACGCCCGCAGCCATACCAGACCGGAAATTACCGATGGCGCTGTCTGCCCAGGCGGTGAAGCCTTGCACGCGGCCCAGCCAGTTGTCATAGTCTTTGGTGGTTTTGAACGGCTGGTTGCCGGTGCCCGAACCCAATTGGCCCATGGTCAAGGGCAGGCCCCAGAACTGCTGGAACGGAATCATCCAGGTGTTGAGCTTCAGGCCCTCCAGGCGCGTCTGCATCTCATACTGGAAGATGTCATAACTAATGCGGTCGTTCTCAGCAAGCTTCTCGCGGTTGTACTGTTGCAGGCTGTCCAGGTAGGACTGGTAGAAGTTCTGCAGAGTGTCGCGGTAGGCCTGGGTGTTGTCATTGGGCAACAGGTGGTTGTAGCGGTTATCGCCTTGGGCGGTGGCGTCCAGGGGGAACAGTCGGTTGTTGGTGTCCCAGTAGGATTTGAGCAGGCCGTTGAGGTTGGTTCTGGTGCCCGAAGCAGAGGAGCCGCCCTCGGTGTCTTGGTTGGAGGACTTCTGGCACGCGAACAGGCCGCAAGCCAACAGTCCAGCCAGCATGGTTTTTTTCATGTTGGTTAGGGAAGGTTAGAATTCAGCTTTCAATATAGGTACTATTTGCGTTCCGTTTATGCCTGGTTACTTTTTTGAAATAAGTAGAAGTATGTTGAAAGCTGAATGTCTTGTTTTGCCTATCTTCAAGGCAACAATGGGTCCCACCCATTTCTAATTTCTAATTCATACTTTCTAATTATAAAAGATGCAGGCTTACCTAGACTTGATGCGCCATATTCTGGACAAGGGCGTGAAGAAAGAAGACCGTACCGGCACTGGTACTATTAGTGTGTTTGGCTACCAGATGCGGTTTAACCTGCAAGAGGGCTTCCCGCTGGTGACCACCAAGAAAGTGCACCTCAAGTCTATTATCTATGAACTGCTCTGGTTTTTGCGGGGCGAAACTAATGTAAAGTGGTTGCAGGAGCGGGGCGTGAGCATTTGGGACGAATGGGCCGATGCCAACGGCGACCTGGGCCCGGTGTACGGCTCGCAGTGGCGGTCCTGGCCTACGCCCGACGGCGGACACATTGACCAGATTGCGCAGGTCATCCAGCAAATCAAGAACAACCCAGACTCCAGACGCCTGATTGTGAGTGCCTGGAACGTGGCCGAGGTCAACAACATGAAGTTACCGCCGTGCCATGCGTTCTTCCAGTTCTACGTAGCCGAGGGCAAACTCTCTTGCCAGCTCTACCAACGCTCAGCCGACGTATTTCTGGGCGTGCCCTTCAACATTGCCTCCTATGCGCTCCTCACCAAGATGGTGGCCCAAGTCTGCGACCTGGAACCCGGCGAATTCATCTGGACCGGCGGCGACACGCACCTGTACACCAACCACCTGGAGCAAACCGAACTTCAGTTAAGCCGTGAGCCCCGCCCATTGCCCAAAATGAAACTGAACCCCGCCGTGAAAGACATCTTCGGGTTTGACTTCGAAGATTTCACGCTGGAGGATTACCAGCCGTGGCCAGGCATTAAAGCGCCTGTGGCGGTGTAAACATCTGTCTGACTGCAGTAATTAAAATGAGTTGAAAAATATTTAAGATAAATTTTAATGGAAATATATAGTAGAAAAACAGATGATTTCTTTCCTGTGCACGGGAAGATAATGGGAGCAGGGTTTGCGATAGGAGGGTTACTCGCTTTATTTCAATACCCTCTTCTAGGTCTTATTTTATTAGGTATTACTGCCTTCATTTTTGGAGGTCGAAAGGGATTTGAGTTAAACTTTGCAGATTCAACATACAGAGAATACTGGGGATTACTTGGATTGAGGTTTGGAGAATGGAAGAAACTACCAAACCTTCAACGGATATCTATAGTCAATATGAGGTCTGTTTATAGAAACCAGAATTACAGAACTGGCCTAAGCACATATTCTAGTGATGTTAAAACAGCATTAAATTTAAGAATCAATGATTTAGATTATTTATGTGCAGGAAAAGGCAAGTATAACCAAATCATGGATGACGTACTTTATTTATCTAATCAATTAGATTTAGAAATAATAGATGCTACTACTGATGAAAGAAAGGTAATAAATAGAAGAAGTGAACCTCAAGTTAATAGTGTAGTTTAAGAGTTCGTGGATTTCACACTGGAAGACTACCAGCCGTGGCCGGGGATTAAAGCGCCAGTGGCGGTGTAAGTATCAGTTCATAGGAAATGGAATTTCAAAAACACCTTTTCAATAATCGTTAAGTTGAATTAGCTAGTGTTTAGGTAAGTTTTAACTTTTTAAATAAATATGTTTGCAAATAGTAAAAAAATCTATTGTATTCTTTGCACAGTTGTTTCATTCTTTGGGTGTGGTAAAAATTCAAAAATTAATAATGAAGCAATAAAATCAATTACCCCTTATCAAATAGAATATAGCTTCTCACAATACTCAAATACAAAAAGTTTAACTAATCACAAAGATTCTTCAATAGCATTTATAAATTCTCTTTATAAAAAAGACTTCAAACAGGCTAAACTACTTAATCCTAAGATATCATCACTAGTTGTTACAGAAGGAATAATTAATATGAATGGTGAAAAGCCTTTTTTGAATGGATTGGGTGGATACATAGAAGACTATTGGAGGGATTCCTATGACATTTTATCCTTAACAGTTTACTTGAAAATCAATTATAATACTAGATTAGACCTTTACGATAAAATGCTAAGGGGAAGTTTGAGACTTGATTCCACTAATGTTCCTGCGCTCTATTTACTCTCAGAAGTAAGGTATAAATATGGGATCAAAGAAGATGCTTATTATTTAATTAATTTAATGAATACAATAGAAGGGGACAATCCTGAAGTTGCTAGATTATATAAAAATACTGAGCCATTTATTAAAAGGCTTAATCAACCATTACCTTCACTCTGTGATTTCTTACGGACTGATATTTTATTTTTAAAGGATGATAATTAATTCCTTGAATTAATTATACATAAATTATTAAAATTAGCCAATTTATATAATGCTAGATTTTATCTTCCTAAAATACCTAATTTTACTAGATCTTATTTTATTTGTAGTTTTTTCAATATTTGAAATTAATGAATTTGATAGAATATTTAGATTAACTTCTTTTTTATTATTAATTGGTGTTCTAAGAGAAAGTTTAATAGCAACTTTGGTAATTATAATTTCAATAATTTGCAAATATTTTAATTTAAAAAATTACTCAGCAACAATAATATCAATAATAGCAACATGCATTATTATGATAATTGTTTTTTCACAAGTTTCGTTTGATGGAAACTTAGTAAATAATATCCTTTCATTGTTTAAGGATAGTAATTTGTTTATAATAAATATTTTACCATTTATTTCCACATCCTCAATTATGGTATTAATAATTTTTTTTAAAAATATAAAAATCAAAATTAATTAATCATAAATATTATTGCGTAGTTCTTTTCTCCCCACCATCGTCCTTGCCCAATTTGCCTGCACCTCTCTTTGGTTTGCGGGCAATGCGGTGTTGCCTGAGCTGATTCCGCTGTTGCAGTTGGAGGCCAGTTCGTTGCCTCACCTCACGTCGGCGGTTCAGTTGGGGTTTATTCTGGGTACGTTGGTGTTTGCAGTGTTCACCATTTCAGATAGGTTCTCGCCGTCAAAGGTGTTTCTGGTGTGCGCGTTGGCAGGAGCGGGGTGTAATTTGAGTTTGTTGGGCGCCAGTGGGTTGAGTACGCTCTTGCTGTCAAGGTTTTTGACAGGCTTTTGCTTGGCGGGTATTTACCCGGTGGGCATGAAGATAGCCTCAGATTACCACCAACGCGGTTTGGGCAAGGCGCTGGGGTTTCTGGTAGGGGCTCTGGTGCTGGGTACGGCCTTTCCGCATCTACTCAAGAGCCTCACCCAAGGGCTGAATTGGCGCTACGTCATCTGGGGGACTTCGGGATTGGCGGTGTTGGGCGGGCTGAGCTTGTTTTGGTTGGTGCCTGACGGTCCGCACAGAACCAAAAACACGCAACCCAATTTCAAAGCCTTCTTCCAAATCTTCCGGCAGAAAGAATTCAGGGCCGCGGCGTTTGGGTACTTCGGGCACATGTGGGAACTGTACACCCTCTGGGCCTTCGTGCCGGTCCTGCTTGCCTTTTACGCCCAGGCGCATCCAGACGCTCAGCTCAACATTCCCTTACTTTCCTTTGCTATTATCGGCATTGGGGCCGTGGCCTGCGTGCTGGGCGGCTATCTTTCTGGCCGCATTGGCAGCGCGAAGACGGCTTTCGGGGCGTTGGCAGTTTCCATTGTCTGCTGTCTGCTGTCGCCGTGGTTGATGGGTTTGCCGTTGGTCGTTTTCCTGGGTGTGCTGTTGGTCTGGGGTTTCGCCGGGCCTATGGACTCTCCGCAGTTCTCCACGCTGGTAGCCCAGAACGCACCGGCCCAAGTTAAAGGCACCGCGCTCAACATTGTCAATTCCCTGGGCTTCGCGCTCACCATTGTCAGCATTCAATTCTTGAGAAGCATCCAAGGTATGGTAGACCCGCGCTATTGGTTTCTGTTCCTCGCCATAGGGCCGTTGCTGGGGTTGTGGGCAATGCGGAGGTTGGTTGTTAAGGAAGAATAGTTGGATTCGTTTTTAGGCTGTTTTCTGGAAAGTAGACCAAAAACGGAATGACTTTAATCAATGCGATTCTCACATTAATTCTTTCACGCATTTCGTCCCCCTTTGAAGGGGGTAGGGGGATGACAGAGGTGCTAGTAGAACAAAATCCAAGTGCAATAGAAGAATTAAAATTGATCCTCAGGATCTCATTATCAGGTTTAGTAATCATCCTCCAACCCCCTTCAAAGAGGGACGAAATGCGTGTCATTACCTTCACTTATTAATCATTAATCACTACTCCCGTTCTCCAATCTGTTGGCGCCACATGGCGTAGTAGAGGCCTTTCAGCGCTACCAGTTGTTCATGAGAGCCGGTTTCTACTATTTGGCCTTTTTCCAGCACGATGATGGTATTGGCATGGAGGATGGTGGAGAGGCGGTGGGCAATGAGGATGGTGATGCGCTCTCCAGAAAGGGAAACTTCTTTGACGGTGTCGGTGATCTCGTCTTCGGTGAGGGAGTCCAGCGCCGAGGTGGCTTCGTCAAAAATGAGCAGGCGCGGGCTGCGCAAGAGGGCGCGAGCGATGGAAATGCGTTGGCGTTCTCCGCCGCTTAGTTTCATGCCGCCTTCGCCTATGGTGGTATCCAGGCCTTTTTCTGAGCGGTGCATCAAGGTCATGGCAGAGGCTTTCTCCAGCGCGTCCAGCATCTCGGCCTCCGTGGCATCTGGTTTCACAAATAGCAGGTTCTGTCTTAGCGTGCCCGAAAACAACTGAGTCTCCTGCGTCACAAACCCGAACTGCCGGCGCACCGGGTTAAACCGAATGTCATTGGTAGAAATGCCGTTGTAGTAAATCTGGCCTTCTACGGGTTTGTACAGGCCCACCAACAGCTTCACCAACGTAGACTTACCCGATCCGCTGGGTCCCACGAAGGCAATGGTATCACCGGCTTTGGCTTCCAAAGAAATATTGTCAATGGCATTGGTGGCCGAGTCCTGGTGCCGGAACACCACGTTCTCAAACCGAAGGCTTTGAATGGGGCCGGTCTCAATGGGTTCCTCCGGGTTGGTCTCAATGGGCCGGTGCATGAGCGCATCATAGGTCTGGATGGAGGCGTCGGCTTCGCGGTAAAGCAGGATGATGTTACCCAAGTCTTGCAAGGGGGTGAAGATTTGCGCCGTGATGAACTGCATGGCAATCAGCTCGCCGGGTTCCAGAACCTTCCTAAAGATGAGCCATAGTAAAATGAAGAGGATGGATTGCTTAAGCAGGCTTAAGGCAGAACCTTGCAGAAAGCTGAGCGTCCTTACCTTGCGCACCTTTACCATTTCCAGCGCAAAGATCTCCTGTGTATGGTCCCGCAGGCGCCGGATTTCCTGAAAGGTGAGGCCCAGGCTTTTCACTAGTTCAATGTTGCGCAGAGACTCGGTGATGACGCCCGACATTTTGTTGGTTTCGCGGTTAATGCTGCGCTGCAGGGTTTTGATCTTGTTGCTGAGCAAGCCAGTGAGTCCGCCTAAGACCAGAATGCCTATCAAGAATACCGGCACCAGCGCCCAGTGCTTGGTCACGGCGTACCACACCAGAAACCCGATGCCCACCAAAGAGGAAAACAAGATATTGATAAAGGAATTGATGAACCGCTCAGTGTCGGTGCGCACCTTTTGTAAGATGGACAAGGTCTCACCGCTGCGTTGGTTCATGAACTCCTGGTAAGACAAGCGCAGCGTCTGCCGGATGCCGTCATTGAAAATCTGCATCCCAAACTTCTGCACCACCAATCGCACCACGTATTCCTGCATAGCCTTGGCCAATCTAGACAGCAAGGCCACCCCCACGGCAATGGCCAACAAGCGCAGGACACCTGAAACCAACTCATCCTCGGTTAAAGCTTTTTGCCGAAGGGCGTATTCGTCAATGATTTTCCCGAAGATGATGGGGTCCACCAGGTTTAACAGCTGGGCAGCACCCGCTAGCAGAAGAGACAGGAAGATAAGCCACTTGTAGGGCTTGAGGTAGGTCCAGAGTATTTTCATGCACAGATTGCCAAGTAATCAACCTAAACAGGCTGATGGCTATACGGCTGAACCAAGGATTAGCTGAAAGTTAAAACCTCAAAAGCAAATGGGCACCTGCATCGTTTTTGACCTAATTTCTGGAAATCAGGCGAAAAACGGCTCTTTATATCGAATGATAAAAGTTAACAGGTTAAAAAGGTAAAGGCGTTTCTAGCATCATTTTCTTTTCTGAACCTGAATAAAGATATTGCCACCTCAAGCAGTAATTCCCGCTATGGCCGTTTCTTTGTCAGACATTACCATCAGGACCTATTTACAACCCGGCGACATCGGCTACGTCACGTACTTGCACGGCTTGCTCTATAAGCGGGAATATAATTTTGGGGTAGCGTTTGAAGCCTACGTGGCCGCGGGCCTAGCCGAATTCTACCAACAGTATGATGATAAAAGGAACCGGGTGTGGGTGGCGGACCATAGCGGTAAAATAGTGGGCTTTCTATTGCTAATGGATAGAGGAGAGGCGGCCCAGTTGCGCTACTTCATCATCACGCCCGGTTACCGCGGGCTGGGACTGGGCAAAAAGTTGATGGACCAGTACATGGGCTTCCTGCATGAGTGCGGTTATCAAACGTCCTACCTCTGGACCACGCATGAACTCACCAAGGCCGCCAGCCTCTACAAAAGTTACGGGTTTCAGCTGAGCCAAGAGAAGGAGAGTACAGACTTCGGAAAGACGCTCACAGAACAGCGCTATGATTTAGTAGTATAAGAGAAGGTACCATCCGCTGTTTTTGGCCTCTTTTCCAGAAAACAGCCCAAAATCCGAACCTATGAAAGCCTTACTACTCATTGATATCCAAAATGATTTTCTGCCCGGCGGCTCTCTGGCCGTGCCCGAAGGGGACGCCATCCTGCCCATTGTGAACCACCTCCAGCACAAGTTTGAGTTGGTGGTGGCTACCCAGGACTGGCACCCGGCCAACCATAAAAGCTTTGCGGGGCAGCATGCCGGTAAAAAGGTGTTTGAAACCATCTCGCTCAACGGGTTGGAACAAGTGTTGTGGCCCCACCATTGCATTCAAACTACCCCCGGCGCCGACTTCCCTTCTTCGCTAGACATGCACCGGGTAGAAGCAATCTTCCGGAAAGGCACCAACCCCGAGATTGACTCTTACAGCGGCTTTTATGACAACGGCCATTTAAAATCCACAGCCCTGGCAGAATACCTGCGGGGCAAAGGCGTGACGGAAGTGTACCTGGCCGGCCTGGCTGCTGACTATTGCGTGTACTTCACGGCCAAAGACGCGTTGCAGGAAGGGTTTACCACCTACTACTTAGAAGATGCCACTCGGGCCATCAGCCCAGAAGGATTTGAGCGCGCCAAGGCAGACCTTTTGGCTCTTGGCGCACAGGTTATCCAAAGCACCAGCCTGTAGGCTTTAATCTGCCCGGCTTCTGAGTTCCACTATCACGTCCATCTTCTTCTGGTGCAGTTGCTGTTCCAGGCCCACCTTGTAGATGTGTGGGTTTAAGAGTCGGCGGTAGGTTTCATGGAGGCTTTCTACCTGTTGTCTGGTGCGGGCCTGAATGTCCTGCAAAGCAGGGGAGGTGTACACCAACTGGCCTTCCTGAAAGATGGGCACTAGGAGGTCTTCATGCGTGCAGGTGTCAGAGAAGCTCTTGTGCTGGGTAGGGTCATTGGGGTGCACCATGGTGATTGGTTTGGCAATGCCCGCATCCTCTGAATACAGCATATCGCCTACCAAGGTACCGGAGTCATAAAAACGGCGTACCTGCAAAATGCCCGGCGTAGACACCTTGATGAGTTGTTCAGAGAGTTTTACTTTGTAGTCCCAC
Source organism: Rufibacter sp. DG15C (assembly GCF_001577755.1). Taxonomy (NCBI): domain Bacteria; kingdom Pseudomonadati; phylum Bacteroidota; class Cytophagia; order Cytophagales; family Hymenobacteraceae; genus Rufibacter; species Rufibacter sp. DG15C. The sequence continues at coordinate 3,526,865 of NZ_CP010776.1, read as the reverse complement.
TGGCCCTGCTCGTTTTTAAGCGCCGCCAGTTTGAACACGCCGCCCAGCGCTGGTTGGTCATAGGCGGTAATGAGCTTGGTGCCAATGCCCCAGGTGTCAATTCGCGCGCCTTGCAGTTTCAGGCTTTCAATGAGGTATTCGTCCAGGTCATTGCTCGCAACTATAGACACCTTCTCAAAGCCAGCCTCATCCAGTAGTTTTCTGGCTTCAATGCTCAAATAGGCCAAGTCCCCTGAATCCAACCGAATGCCTTTCAACTCATGCCCCTTTTCCCGTAGTTTTTGGCCTACGGCAATGGCTTTTTTGACACCATCCATGGTATGGTAGGTATCTACTAGAAACACCGAGTCATCTGGGTAAACGCTGGCGTAGGTTTCAAAGCTTTCCTCTTCATCGTCAAAAGACATAACCCAGCTGTGCGCGTGTGTACCCTTTAAGGGAATGTTGTATAGCTGCCCCGCCAACACATTGGAAGTGGCGCCAATGCCGCCCACAAACGCCGCTCGGGTGCCAGACAGCGCGCCGTCCGGACCTTGCGCTCTTCGCATTCCAAACTCAATGATGGCATCGCCTTTGGCGGCGTCTACCATGCGGGCAGCCTTGGTGGCAATAAGCGTCTGAAAGTTGAGGATGGTCAACAAGGGTGTCTCTAGTAATTGGCATTGCAAGATGGGGCCTTGTATGCGTAGCAAGGGCTCATTGGGGAACACGGCCGTCCCTTCTGGAATGGCGTCTACCGTGCAAGTGAATTTTAGTTGGGTTAAATATTCTAGGAACTCCTTTTCAAACAGAGGTTGTTGCTGGTTCCCTTTCAGTTGGGCCAAAAAAGCGGTGTCCTGTTCTGTGAACTTAAAGTTCTGCAACAAGTCAATGGCATCTTCCAAACCAGCACTGATGGTGTAGCCACCATTGAAAGGGTTCTTCCGGAAATATAAATGAAAGACCGCTTCCTGCTCGGCGCGTTGTTGTTTCCAATAGCCCTGAGCCATGGTTAATTGGTACATGTCGGTTAAGAGGGCTAGGGACGGTTGGTAGCGTTGGGTGAGGTTCATAGTTGATCCAGATACTTCCTGAAGCGCTTACGCATAAGCGTCTAAATGGGTAGCGAAAAACAAAAGCAAACCATTGGGCCATCCCTTAAAAGAGTATGCCTATGTTAATGGTTATTGATGTTTTTCCATGTAAAACTAGCTGAAAATTAGGAGGTGCAACCTGTAAAATTGCTCTTAAACTTGTTGCTAAAAAGCTACAAATAATTGCATAGTTAAAAATGACTTTTTCTATATAGAAACGTATACTAATAAGGAGAGAATGTATTGGCTAGAGGCCAAGGAAGTTTGGACAAGATGTAGTCTTTTTTATCTTTAAATGTAAAGCTATGAATAGAACCTTACCCACTTTGCTTGCCCTCGGCTTTTTTGCCGGGATTTTCCTGTTGGCCTTTTCTACACCAGACAGTGTAGTTGCCACCTACAGGGTCATCGGGTTTGTAGCCTTTGCCTGTGCCTCTGGATTGGTGGCCATCTATTGGAACCGCATACGTGGTATCAATCCGTCAATGGGCAGCACCAGCATGGAAACCATGCGAAGAAACAAAGCCAACCTTTCCAGAGGTATTGGAAACATGAACGATCAGCTATCAGATAAACTGAAAGCCATGCGCCAAAAAAGGCATCGGCCGGTGCTGTTCCATCATTAAACTATATGAATTGCAAAATCAGATGAATACTCAACGCTGATTGTTTAGCACAGATTTAAATGCAGAAAAGCCTTCGGTCACGCCGGGGGCTTTTTTTATTACCTTAGGGCTCTGGTTAGGAAAGTCACAAGTCTGGACTTTCCATTTTAAAATTCCTTTGAATTATAGAAAATGGATAAAGTAAACCTAGTAGAAAAATTCTCTCAAATTAAGGATTATTGGAACCCCAGGATTGCTGGCGAGTTAAACGGACAGCAGGTGAAGTTGGCTAAGTTTCTGGGCGCTTTTGACTGGCACCACCATGACCATGAGGATGAGTTGTTTCTGGTAGTACACGGTGAGTTCACTATGGAGTTCAGAGACAGGAGCGTTTTGGTAAAAGAAGGCGAATTTCTAATTGTACCCAGAGGTATAGAGCATAGGCCCGTCGCCGAAAAAGAAGCTTCTGTGTTACTATTTGAACCAGCCGGCACGGTTAATACAGGTAATTTAACTGACAGTGAGCGCACTCGCCATACCTTAGACCGTATTTAGTTAATAAGCGTATTATATAAACCGTAAAAGCAGTGATCTCGCAAAAACACAGGGTCTTTTTTGAAGTGGCCAGGCAGTTGAGCTTTACCAAAGCCAGCCAGATACTATACATAAGCCAGAGTGCCATCAGTAAGCAGATTAAGGCCTTAGAAGAGTACTACAAGACCGGTCTGTTTGAGCGTCACGGCAATACCATCAGCCTGACGCCCGCTGGCAAACTCATCTTCGAGAAACTGGAGGCCGTGCAGGAAATCCAAAACGACCTGCACCAGCAACTGCCCCTGCTAAGCCAGGACTTTAAACCGCAAGTCACCCTGGTTCTGGGCGCCAGCACCACCATCTCTTTGTACATCCTGCCCCCCGTCTTGTCGGCGTACCTTACCCAGCATCCGCAGGTGCAGTTGAGCCTTAAAAATCGCAACAGCGAAAACATTCTCAAGGCGCTGCTGGACCATGACATTGATTTGGGCATTATTGAGGGCATTAACAAAGTGAGCCAGGTGACCTACACGCCTTTTCTGTCAGATGAGGTAATTGCCGTCTGTTCTCACCGAAACCCTATTAAAAAGCACAACCTGGAGGTAAAGGACCTTTACAACATACCACTGGCCATTAGAGAGGCGGGTTCTGGCACGCTGGCGGTGTTAGAAGAGGCCTTAGTACAGAAAGGAATAAAGCTGGCGCAGCTGCCCGTGCGGGTGCGTCTGGGTGGCACCGAAGCTTTGAAGAACTTTGTGCGTGTAGACACCTGCCTGGCGTTCTTGCCCCGGCAGGCGGTGGTGAAAGAACTAGCCTCAGGGGAATTGGTAGAAGTGCAGATCAAGGACCTGCACGTGCACCGCACCTTTAATTTTATTCAGCGCAAAGGCACCGAGAACAATGCGCCTTATAAGAACTTCATCCAGTTTATGAAGCGCCAATATTCCAAAACGGAATAGGCTATACCAAAACGCTGTTTGATTTGGTCATACCCTTTGCCCTACTTGCCAAGGCAAATGTGTTTGTTATGACCTCCAATTCCCTCACCACCATCAGCCAAATTACTACCTTAACCTGCTCTAAATGCGGCCAGGCATATTCCCATGATGTTTTGCAGCGCGTGTCTCCCTGCTGTGGCATGCCTTTGTTGGCGCAATATGACCTTGAGGATGGCTTGGCCAGAGAAATCCTTATGGGCCGAGAAGGCACCATGTGGCGGTACCAAGAAGTCTTGCCTTTGCTGGACGAGAAATACAAAGTCTCCCTGGGCGAAGGCTTTACGCCTTTGCTCAGCCTGAATACTTTGGGTAACCTATACGGCTTTGAAAATCTTATATTGAAAGATGAAGGCAAGAATCCCACCGGCTCCTTTAAGGCCAGGGGCCTGAGCATGGCCATCTCCAAAGCTTTGGAAATGGGTGCCGAGCAATGCATCATTCCCACCGCCGGAAATGCAGGGGTAGCCATGGCCGCCTATTGTGCCAAAGCCGGATTGCCCGCCGTGGTGGTTATGCCGCGTCATACTCCCAAGGCGTTTAAAGACGAATGCTACTGGTACGGCGCCGAGGTGCATTTGCTGGACGGCCTCATCCATGACTGCGCTGTCCACGTGCGCCACTTGAACCAGCATGGCGAATACTTGGACGTCTCTACGCTCAAGGAACCTTACCGCCTGGAAGGCAAAAAGACCATGGGCTATGAGATAGCGGAGCAACTGCAATGGTCGCTGCCAGACGTCATCCTGTACCCGGCAGGCGGCGGCACCGGCTTGATTGGCATCTGGAAGGCATTCCAGGAAATGAAAGCCCTGGGCTGGTTACCAGAAGACGTGAAACTGCCCCGTATGGTAGCCGTGCAGGCCCAAAATTGCAAGCCTCTGGTAGACACATATCTGGGACTACAAGACAATTCACAACAATACAACGGACTGCCTACATTAGCCAATGGCCTGGCGGTACCAAGACCTTTAGGCGAACCCTTGATGTTGGACGTGTTAGCGCAATCTGAAGGCACAGTTATGGCCATCACCGAAGATGAAATGGTAGAGGGCGTGCGCGAACTTGCTCAGAAAGAAGGGATTTTTGTTGCCCCCGAGGGTGCAGCCACGTGGATGGCAGCCCGCAAGCTTTTAGCCCAAGGCTGGCTTCATTCTCACGAACAGATACTCTTGCTCAACACCGGCAACGGTCAGAAATACATGGAGAACATGGAAGGCCGTTGGTCTATATAACTCATCCTACAAGTTTTAATTTAAATGCATTGGCGGTCAGTTCCCCTTTATTGGAGAAGCTGACCGTTGCGTTTTTGGCCTGTTTTCTGGGAAACAGGCCAAAAACGCTTTTAGTTATCTAGTGGTATTATAGTCGTACTTTCTATGACTGGAAGTTTTGGAAGAATGCTGGCATTTGTCTAAACTGAGCATTGTAAATCATTCTACCGCTACATGCTAATCCTTCCCAAACGCGCCTTGACCATCCTTTCCTTAGGCCTCTTATATTCGTGCGCACCATCTTACCAAAGCCTGCACCAGAAAGCCATTCTAGTAGACACGCACAATGATGTTTTGTCGCAGGTGGTGATGGAGGGAATGCCCATGGACCATAACCTAGCGGGCAAAGCGCACACAGATTTGGCGCGGCTTAAGGCTGGCGGAATGGACCTACAGGTCTTTGCCGTCTTCTGTGACGAAACCTATGGACCTGGACGCGCATTCGCGTTTGCCAATGCCCAGATAGACTCCCTGGAAGCCACCGCCCAACGCAACCCAGACAAATTGCAAGTAGTGCACAATCTGGAGCAAATGCGGGAGGCTGTGAAGGCGGGGAAGATAGCCGCGCTGACTGGCGTGGAAGGCGGCCACATGCTGGAGGAGAAGCTGGAGAACCTTGACCATTTCTACAAAAGAGGCGTGCGCTACTTGACCCTCACCTGGAATAATAGCACCACGTGGGCGTCTTCGGCGGCAGATGAGGTGAAAGGAAACGGCCGGAAAGGCCTAACCGAATTTGGTAGGCAGGTGGTACAGCGCATGAACCAGTTGGGCATGCTGGTGGACTTGTCGCACGTAGGAGAGAGGACTTTCTATGATGTACTGGAAACCACCACTAAACCAGTCATGGTCTCGCACAGCTGTACTGCCGCCCTTTGTCCGCATACCAGAAACCTGACGGATGACCAACTCATAGCCTTGGCCAAGAACGGCGGTGTAGTGCACCTCAATTTCTTTTCTGAGTTTCTGGACAGCACATACAACCAACGCGTGAAGGCTTTCATCAGTAAACACCAAGAGGACATAACAGCGCTGGAGCAAAAGGGAGTCTCCGGCTCAGCATTAAGGTCAGCCTTGTACAGCCAGTTCCCCCAAGAGACCGCTACCTTGAATCCGCCCATCTCAGTGTTACTAGATCATATTGACCATGTGGTGAAGGTGGCGGGCATAGACTATGTGGGCCTGGGCTCAGACTATGACGGCATCAGTTCGGCGCCCAAGGGTTTGGAGGACGTGTCTACCTATCCACTCATCACTAAAAGTTTGCTAGAGCGAGGCTATAAAAAGAAAGATATCGAGAAGATTCTGGGTGGCAATTTCTTAAGGGTCTGGAAAGCCAATGCAGCGGTTTCAAATTAAGGAACAACTTCGTCTTTGGCCTGAAACCTGGAATTCAGGCTAAAAACGTTTTACAATTACCTGAACGCTAACTGCCGAAGGTCTTCTAAAAGCTTAAGGTTCAGCGGGAGTGGTTTCCCTTCTAGGACTTGGATTGGCCGCAAGCCCATGACATTGGAACTGAACACTAATTCGGCTTGATGTAAAACCTCAGGCAAAAACTTCCCTTCTTCTAGATTCCAATGTGCGATGGCCGCCTTTTTTAAAAGGTTCCGGCGCATGACGCCATTGAGGCAACCGGTGTCTAGCGAAGGGGTGAAGAGCGTGTTCCCTTCGACCCAAAATATATTGGAATACGTGAGTTCAGAGATGTGTCCTTGCGTGTCCAGTAAGAGTAAATCCTCTAGCTGTCGTTCCTTCTTCTCCAGGCTGGCTAGGACGTACACCGGGGAATTAGGGCCTTTGAAACTTGAAAAGAGAGAGGCGTGGGTGTAGACAGAGGTACTAATGCCAATGCTCACCGGTTCCATAGTAGAAGGAGTCATGGCCTCAGCCGTCAAAAGCCACTCCACCGCGTTCGTTTGGGGAGTATACAATCCTTCGCCACCACGCCAGACCTTCAGCTTAACCCTCGCAAACTCAGCGCAATTATTCTTTAGGGCTAACTCCTGAATTGCTTTTCCCAATAAAACAGGTTGCAGGTCATCTGGCAGTTCCAACCGTAGCACTGCCGCCGCTTCCCGCATCCGTTCCCCGTGTTCCGCTAGAAACCGAACGTCGCCGCACACCAGCACCATGGTCTCAAAGAAGCCGTCGTTGTATTGGAAGGCCCGGTTGGTGAGGGGGAGAACTAGTTCGTTCTCTGGCAGATTGTGCCCGTTGTAGTTTAGATACACTTGAAATTTTGTTGTTTAAAGTAAGCCGTAGAGTTTGCCCGGCATGGCCTTGATCTGCCCGCTCATCTCTAAGGTAAAGAGCACCGAGGACAGTTGGCCCATGGAAAAATCAGTGTTCCTGCTCAGAACATCTATATGGGTAGGGCCGGCATGTTGTAATAGCTTCAATATTTTTTGCTCGTCCTCTGGGAAACCAGAAAAGTCGCGCTTGGGAAGAGCTTTGGGCACGGATGGACCGGCCAGGGCTTTGTCCCAGTTCAGCAGTTCTTCCAAATCCTTAAATTTGGTGTAGGGCACCGCCTTCAGGCTTTTGATGAGTTGGTTGGTGCCTTCCGAAGTCTCTGAGGTAATAGGGCCCGGGACGGCCATTACTTCGCGGTCATAGCTGTGCGCAATGTCTGCTGAGATAAGTGAACCACCAGATTCTGTAGATTCCACCACAATGGTACAGTCGGCCATGCCGGCAATAATCCGGTTGCGGGATGGGAAGCGCGGCGCGTCTGGCTTGGTCCCGAAGGGGAATTCAGAGAGCAGGCCGCCCTGTTCCAGCATTTTCTTGGCATCCTGGGTATGGGCAAATGGATAGATAGTCTCCAAACTGTTAGCCATAACACCCACAGTAGGTAATCCTTCTTTTAAAGCGGCGCGATGCGCAATGATGTCAATGCCATAGGCCAATCCACTCACCACCAAGGCCTCATGCTTCACCAAGTCACTCACCAGTTGCTCTGTCACTTTCTGACCATAGTCAGTACTTTTGCGGGTGCCTACTATGCTGATGACTTTCTGCGCATTCAGGTCTGCATTTCCCTTGTAATACAGCAGGAGCGGGGCATCCGGTACATCTCGAAGGCGGCCTGGATAAGCGGGATTGGTATAATACAATAGTTGAACATCTTCCTTTTCAGCGCGAAGGATAATCTGTTCTGCCTGTTTTAATGCTGCAGATTTGTGAGACAGAATGCTCTTGGCAAACACTTCGCCAATTCGATGGACCTTAGATAAACTTTCCAGAGACGCCCCAAACACCTTTTCCGGACTTCCTAAGGCCTGCACCAGCGTACGAGCATTGCCGCCACCAACCCTTGGTATCAAAGGCAGAGCTACCTGATACAGCAAATCGTAGGAGTTTAGAGTCTTGAGTCGCGAGTCTTGGGTCATGCAAGTGGGTACGACAAGCAATAAGCCTTAGTTAACAGTTTTCCATTTTGCCCTACTTTCCAGAAAACAAGCCAAAAATGAAGTCTTGGTGATGTGTTAAAGTTCGCTCATGTAAAATTACTAGCGACTCCACCATTTGCCATTAACTAGGGTAGTTGCGCTTTGATGCTGGTTAAGAATTCCTTGATTTTCTCAAGACTTTGCACCATTTCAAACTTTTCGCGGGCCTGTACGCCCCGGGTTTTGAGCATTTCTCGAGCGCCTTGAATAGTATACCCACGCTCTTTCACTAAGTGGTAGACAAAACGCAGATTCTCGATGTCCTTAGGCGAAAAGAGACGGTTTCCTTTCTTGTTCTTTTTGGGTTTTAGAATGTCAAATTCGGTTTCCCAGAACCTGATTAGGCTGGGAGCCACCTCAAACATGGCGGCTACTTCGCCAATGCTGTAGTATTGCTTTTCTATGTCGCGTTCTTTGTAAGGCACTGTTGGTTTAGTTCTGAGTCTTGAGTTCTGAGTTCTGAGTCTGGTTTACATCCTTGAATCGACTCTGGACTCAAGACTCAGAACTCAGGACTCTTTTCGTTTTTAGCTTGTTTTCTGAAAAACAGCCTGAAAACGCTATACTGGCCGCCAGATTTTGGTAAAAAAGCTTACTTTTGCAGGTGAGGCGGTGTGTACTGAAACGGCAAAAATTCGCTTTTTCTTTCGCATTTACAAGACTTTGCGCCTCGTATTACAAAGCTATTATTTAAATACATGACCTCGGCCCAGATACGTCAGCAGTTCCTAGATTTCTTCGCCTCCAAAGGCCACCAGATTGTGCCATCGGCGCCCATTGTGGTGAAAGACGACCCTACCTTGATGTTCATCAACTCAGGCATGGCGCCCTTTAAAGACTATTTCTTGGGCAACAAGCCGGCGCCGTATGTGCGTGTGGCAGATACGCAGAAGTGTTTGCGTGTGTCAGGAAAGCACAACGACCTGGAGGAAGTAGGTTATGACACCTACCATCACACCATGTTTGAAATGCTGGGGAACTGGTCATTTGGAGATTACTTCAAGCAAGACGCTTTGAAGTGGTCTTGGGAGTTGTTGACCGAGGTATACAAATTACCCAAAGACAGGCTGTACGTTTCCGTTTTCCAAGGCGATGCTTCTGAGAACCTGCCCATGGACCAGGAGGCGTTTGACATCTGGAAGACCATGATTGCCGAAGACCGCATCTTGATGGGCAACAAAAAAGACAACTTCTGGGAGATGGGCGATACCGGTCCCTGCGGTCCTTGCTCTGAGATTCACGTGGACCTGCGTACAGACGAAGAGCGGGCCCAGGTAGATGGAAAGTCGTTGGTGAACAATGACCACCCACAAGTAGTTGAAATCTGGAACAACGTATTCATGGAGTTTAACCGTCTGGCAGATAGCTCTCTGGTAAAACTCCCTGCGCAGCACGTAGATACGGGCATGGGCTTCGAGCGTTTGTGCATGGCCATCCAGGGCAAGCGTTCCAACTATGACACCGACGTTTTCCAGCCGATGATTCAGTTCATTGCCAAGGAAGCCGGCGTAGTCTATGGTGAAAACGAGAAAGTAGACATTGCCATCAGGGTCATCGCCGACCATATCCGGGCCATTTCCTTTACCATCGCCGACGGGCAGTTACCGAGCAACAATAAGGCAGGTTATGTAATCCGTCGAATCCTTCGTCGGGCTGTTCGTTACTCGTTTACCTACCTGAATTTCAAGAAGCCGTTCCTGAACACCATCGTTCCGGTGTTGGCCGACCAGCTGGCGAACGTATTTCCGGAACTGAAGGCCCAGCAGGCATTTGTGCAGCGCGTGATTGAAGAGGAGGAAAATGCCTTTTTGAGGACCTTAGAGAACGGCCTGAAGCGTCTGGATGCTTTGCAGGATTCCTTTAAAGCCAATGGCAACACCATTGACGGCAAGACCGCTTTTGAATTGTATGACACCTTCGGGTTCCCGCTGGATTTAACGGCCTTAATAGCCAAGGAAAGCGGCCTGACCATTGACGAGGCAGGCTTCACCATAGAAATGGAGCAGCAGAAGAACCGTTCCCGTAACGCCGCGCAAACTGAGCAAAGCGACTGGGTGATGTTGCAGCCAGACACCGAAACCGAATGGATAGCCTATGACGCAGAATCCACGGAGGCGAAGATTGTTCGCTACCGCGAGGTGACGGCTAAAAATAAAAAGGAATACCACCTGGTACTGGACCGCACCCCTTTCTATGCCGAAAGCGGCGGGCAGGTAGGTGATACTGGCGTGCTGGAATCTGAGTCGGGCAAAGTAAAAGTGATTAACACCGTCAAGGAAAACGACCTGATTGTGCACATCACCACGGAGCTCCCAAAGAACCTGGAAGAAACCCTAGTGGCCAAAGTAGACAGCCAGCGCCGCGCGTTAATCAAGAAAAACCACTCGGCTACGCACTTGTTGCATGCCGCCTTGAAGCAGGTGTTGGGCGACCACGTGAACCAGAAAGGCTCCCTAGTTAGCGACAAGCTTTTGCGTTTTGACTTTTCCCACTTCACCAAGGTAACTGAGGAGCAGTTGCGCGAGGTAGAGCGGATAGTTAACGAGCGTATCCGGGAGTCTATTGAGAAAGACGAGCGCCGCAACGTGCCCATTGAGGAAGCCAAGCAACTGGGCGCTACTGCCTTGTTCGGGGAAAAATACGGGGACTTTGTACGCGTCATCACGTTCAATAAAGACTACTCCATTGAACTGTGCGGCGGTATTCACGTGCGAAACACGGGGAACATCGGTTTCTTCAAAATTGTGAGCGAAAGCTCCGTAGCCGCGGGCGTGCGTCGTATTGAAGCCGTCACCGCCGATGTGGCCGAAGCTTTTGTAGACGAGCAAATCACGCAGTTTGAGGAAGTGAAGCAGGTACTGGGCGTGCAGAAGGAGTTCGGGAAGGCCATTGAGAAACTGCAGGACGAGAACGCCGCGTTGCGCAAGCAACTAGAAGCGTTTGAACTCAAGCAAGTGACGGCCCAGAAAGAAAAACTGGCCTCTGAGGTGCGCGAAGTGAACGGCGTAAACTTCCTGGCGGCTAAGGTAGACGTAAGCAACGCCGATTACCTGAAGAAACTGGCCTTTGACTTACGCTCTGTGGTGAACAACCTGGTGCTGGTGCTGGCCGCCAACGTAGACGGTAAACCGCAACTGGCCGTTATGCTGTCAGACGAAGTAGTATCGGGCAAAGGCCTGAACGCGGTGCAGATGGTGAAAGAACTGGCGAAGGAAATCAAAGGCGGCGGCGGCGGACAACCGTTCTACGCCACTGCCGGCGGCAAGGAAGTGTCAGGCCTAGACGCTGCCTTGGCTAAGGCTGAATCATTGCTAGCTTAGCAGAATCCGTTTTCAGCCTGTTTTCACCAAATCAGGCCAAAAACGAAAGTCCTTGGATTGCCATACTTCTATTTAAAGAAAATTTAAATTAAAGGAAATTTAAAATAGAAAACATAAGCCATTTTAAGGCTGTTTTCTAAAAAGTAGACCAAAAACAAAAAGCGTGTTGCGTGGTTTGCGTAATGCGTGTTACATAGAAAAAACATGAACGAAGACATCCGTTCCCAGTACCAGGCCATCATTGGTTTAGAGGTACACGCGCAGTTATTAACCGAGAGCAAGGCCTATTCGGCGGACTCTACGGAATACGGCATGCTACCCAATACCAACCTGAGCGTGATTACCTTGGGCCACCCAGGCACCTTGCCGCGCGTGAACAAGAAAGTAGTGGAGATGGCCATGAAAATGGGCGTAGCCACCAACTGCGAAATTGAGCGCCACAACGTGTACGCGCGCAAAAACTACTTCTACCCAGACCTTCCCAAAGGCTATCAGATTACCCAGGACAAAGGGCCTATCTGCACTAAGGGCTACATGGACATCAAGACCAAGGACGGCGGCGACAAGCGCATTGGTATCACCCGCATTCACATGGAAGAGGATGCCGGAAAATCCATGCACTTGGCCGGTGAGACCGAGACGCTGGTAGATTTGAACCGTGCCGGTACGCCCTTGATAGAGATTGTATCTGAGCCAGACATTAGGGATTCTGAGGAGGCCTACGCCTACCTTACCCAAATTAAGAAACTGGTGCAGTACCTGGACATTTGTGACGGTAACATGGAAGAAGGCTCGCTACGCTGTGATGCCAACATCTCTGTTATGAAAAAAGGCGCCGACAAGTGGGGCACCAAGGTAGAGGTGAAGAACATGAACTCCTTCAGGAACGTGCAGCGCGCCATTGAGCACGAGATTGAGCGTCAGATTGAGATTCTGGAGAACGGCGGCACCATTGACTCGCAGACCAGAAACTTTGACGCCAACACCGGCACTACCACCGGCATGCGCTCCAAGGAGACCTTGAACGATTACCGCTACTTCCCGGAGCCAGATTTACCGCCCGTAATCATCTCAGATGCGTGGTTGAACTCTGTGAAGGAAAGCATGCCGGCGCTTCCGCAGGAATTGCACACGCGGTTCACAGATCAGTACGGCCTTTCTGAGTATGACGCCAATGTGTTGGTGGACAGCAAAGACGTTGCGCTGTATTTTGAAGCTTTGTGCCAGCATACAAAAAACTACAAAGCAGCCGCCAACTGGGTGACTGGTCCTGTAAAGTCTTACCTAAATGAATTGGCTTTGGACATGCACGCTTTCCCGCTCAAGCCAGAGCAGATTGCTGGTCTTATTGAGCTGGTGGACAGCAACAAAGTAAGCCACAGTGTAGCCGCCAAGCAGATCTTCCCGTATCTGTTAGAAAATCCGGGGAAAACAGCCCAGGAAGTAGCCACAGAGCAAAACCTAGTGCAGGAATCTGATGAGGGCGCTTTGCAAGCTATTATTGACAATGTTCTAGCCGCCAACCCAGGAAAAGTAGCTGAATACAAAGCAGGGAAAGCCTCCTTGCTGGGCATGTTCATGGGAGATTTAATGAAGCAGACCAAAGGCAAGGCAGACCCAAAGATTGCGAATAAGTTATTGAAAGAGAGCTTAAATAAGTAATTCCACCTCAAGTAAACTATGAAGAAACAACTCATATTCGCCACCGCCTCTTTACTGGTGTTTGCAGGCTGTCAGAAAAAAGGCGTCACCACAGCAGATACAGACAAGAGCTACAAAATCTCTGGCAAGATCAACAACATGACCACCGGCAAAGTCTACCTAGATGAGCTGGGAGAGCAGACTTTCACGCCTAAAGACACCGCCGAAATCAAGAAAGACGGCACCTTTGTAATGGAAGGTTCTGTGAATGAGCCGGCTATTTATAAACTAGGCTTTGAGAACAAGGAAGGCATCATGCTGGTGGTGGACAATAAGGCCATTCAAGTTACTGCAGATTCTGGCCAGATTGCCACCAGCTACAAAGTGACCGGTTCGCCAGACTCAGATTTGATTCAACAATTGAACACCATCATGCAGGGCATGCAGGAAGGCGTCACCAAGTTGAACGAGCGCTACCAGGCGGCAGCGCAGGCTGGCCAACAAGCAGAAATGGCCAAAATTCAGCAGGAGTTTATGACTGTGCAGAAAGGAAGCCAGGATAAACTCAAGCAGTTGATCAAAGCCAATCCGGCCTCGGTGGTTTCTGTGTATGCCTCTACCAATATCTTGAACCTGGAGGAGGAGTTTCCTTTTGTAGACAGCATGAGCATGGTTTTCAAGGAGAAACTGCCTAATTCACGCTATACCAAATCCTTGGAGACGCGCCTCTCTAGCATGCGGACCACGGCCCTTGGCAGCGTAGCCCCAGACATTAAATTAGCATCGCCGGCCGGCGCAGAGGTTTCCTTGTCTTCTTTGCGGGGCAAATATGTTCTGGTAGATTTTTGGGCCAGCTGGTGCGGACCTTGCCGCAAGGAAAACCCGAACGTGGTGCGCATGTACAACATCTACAAAGACAAAGGCTTTGAGATCTTCGGGGTGAGCCTGGACCAGGACAGAGCCAAATGGTTGAAAGCCATTGAGGTGGATAAACTAACCTGGCCACATGTGTCTGACTTGAAAGGTTGGGAGAGCTCGGCCGCTGCTTTGTATGGTATCACTGCCATTCCGCAGACCATCTTATTAGACAAAGAAGGAAAGATCATTGCCAAAAACCTGAGAGGACCGGCTTTGGAAGAGAAGCTAGCCTCCTTGATGAAATAGGAAACCGTTTTCAGACTATTTTCCTGAAAATAGGTCAAAAGCGAAAGAGCCCCAGCTGAAAAATCAGCTGGGGCTCTTTCGTTTAATGCATAAATCTATCTAGCCTAATTGCTTTTACTAGGGTTTAGAACCGAATGGCTATTGCAAGAAGATCTTTTGCAGCACGTCCCAGAGCTTCTTCTTCAGATCGGTATTGTTCTCAATATGGGCCAAGCTGTCTACGCGTACAAATCGAGTCTCATCTGCCTTGTACATTTTGTATGCCTCCAATTTCATCAAGTTCTCTACAGGCAAGGTTTCGCCAAACAGTAGAATTTGCTTTGCCTGTTGTTGGCGCGCCAGTTCTTTGATGTTTTGAATGTTGCCTGTCAAGAAATTCCCAAATTTAACTTGATCCGTAGCCAAGCCCACCGCTGCCAGAACCTTGCTCAAGAACTGGTGCCGCGGCATCTGGCTGAATTCTTCCTGATCTACCGCAAATAACAGATAGGTACCTTTTAAGGCATCGCCGTACCAATCCATTTCTTGGGAAGGTGATACAGGGGGTGCAGGGCTTTCTTGTTGAACGGGTTCCTCTTGCTTAGGCATCACCGGGATGGACGGAGTTTTCGCCACCGGGTTTTCCGCAATTGGAACCACCACCTGCGGGGCTACCTCAATGGTTTTTTCCTCAGGAATAAGGTACAGCGTGTCCTGCTTAAAAAGCTCCTGAAGAAATGCCGGATCAATGGGATGGCCAGTCATGCGTTTTTGGGCTGATTTCTGGAAAAGAGGCTAAAAATGGATTACTCAAAAAGCGACTTCAGTTCTGTAGCATCATCAGGTTTCATGCGGCCAGCCAAGATCAACCGAAGTTGACGGCGGCGCAAGGCACCGGCAAACTTTTCTTTCTCATCCTCAGTCTCAGGAACTGCTTCTGGCACGTCAATGGGGTTTCCAGACTGGTCTACAGCCACAAACGTGAAATAAGCTTCATTGGACTTCACCTTGGTACCAGACGGAATATCCTCGGCCCAGACGGTGATGTGCACTTCCATAGAAGAACTGAACGCACGCGTTACCTGTGCTTCTAGCGTGATAACGTTGCCTAACTTGATGCTTTCCCTGAACGACACATTGTCTACAGAAGCCGTTACAACAATGCGGTTGGAGTGTTTTTGCGCGGCAATGGCAGAGACAATGTCCATCCAATGCATCATGCGGCCGCCCATCAAGTTATGAAGGGTATTGGTATCATTTGGCAGGACCAGCTCGGTCATGCGTACGTACGTCTCTTTAACAAATTTTTGCTTGCGCATACAAAGGCTATAGTTAACCGTGCAAAGATACACGACCCACGTGAAAGCGGACCAGGAATTTTTTAAAGGAGTTACTCAATTGGCTACTGCCAACCCTGTTTGCCTAAGAGCGGCACAAACTTAAAATCGTCAAACTCTTCCTTGGTGAAGTCTTCTTTGCCCACTCTGGTAATGCGCATCATTTTCTGGGTGGCCGTGTCACCTACGGGTATCACCAGTTTGCCGCCAATGGTCAGTTGGGTGATGAGGGTTTTAGGAATGATGGGGGCGCCGGCGGTGACCAGTATCTTGTCAAAAGGTGCGTGCTGCGGAAGCCCTTCTGAACCGTCCCCCAAAAACGCCTGCGGCTTTAAGCCCATTAGCTCAAACTGCTTCTGCGCCTTGTGGTACAAGGGTTCATTGTACTCGATGGTATACACGTTGGGTGTGAGCTGCAATAGGATGCTGCACTGGTAGCCCGAGCCGGTCCCAATCTCCAGAACCTTGTCGGTGGGTTTAATTTCCAATAACTCGGTTTGGTAGGCGACGGTATAGGGCTGCGAGATGGTCTGGCCCTCGCCAATAGGGAAGGCCTTGTCTTGATAGGCTTGTTCTACAAAAGCATTTTCAAAAAAGTAGTGGCGCGGCACTTGTTCCAGGGCTTGCAAGACGCGTTTGTCTTTAATGCCCTTGTCCTGTACGGTGCGCACCAGGCTTTTGCGCATGCCTTTATGCCGATAACTATCAATTAACATGAATGTGTACTTTTAAAGCGTAAGCAGGCCAGCCGTCCTTACATGAATCGCTAAATTAGTAAAACCGGCGGTTCCCGCTTTCAAAAAATTACTACTCTTTAATACGTTTTTGCTGTTAGCTTTGTAGGCTTTATTCTTTTAAACCTTAAATAATCTTTGCAGTACCGCCGCAGTATGCACCTAAACAGATCTCTACATACCTACAAATTGGTCTTTGCTGATTTTCTGGCGGCGTTTTTGGCTTGGATTATCTTTTACCTGTCCAGAAGCTATGTGTTGCAGGATGTCACGGATGACTCCACCTGGTTTCTGCTGGAGAAGTCCTTTATCATTGGCACCATCTGGATGGTGTTGTACGCCTTGTTGGGCCGTTACCGAAACGTGTTCCGGCAGTCCAGGTTCAAGGAAATCATCCATCTGGGCACTTTCTCTTTAGGCGGGGCGGTAGCCATCTATTTGGCCTTTCTTATTGAAGACCCAATCCTCACGCAGCATGATCTTTATTTCAAGACCATTGCCACCTATTTCATCATTCATTTTCTGGTAGCCGTCGTTTTCAAGATGATTGCGCTCAAGCACCTCAAGGTGTTGGTGGCGAACGGCGATGTGTACTTTAAAACTTTGGTGGTAGGATCCAGTACCAATGCCCGTGAAGTTTATGATGAACTTCGTTACCACAACTGGCATTTAGGTTTGAAAGTAATAGGTTTTGTGCAAAGCGATGCCTCTAACGGCCATGCCTTCCCAGAACAAGTGACCTGTCTAGGCGGATTCCAGGACTTGCCCCAGTTAATAAGAGACCATGACATTGAAGAGGTGGTAATTGCCATTGAGCCGTCTGAGCATAAATTGATTGAGCAGATTCTGAGTTCTCTGGAAGGCGAGCAGGTAAGAATAAGTATCCTGCCAGACGTATATCAGATTCTGCTGGGCTCTGTGAAGGTGAACCACTTGTTTGGCACGCCCTTGATTGAGGTGAAGCAGGAGATCATGCCTGTGTGGCAGCAGATACTAAAGCGTGTCATTGATATAACTGTTTCACTAATCTTTTTGATCTGCTTTTTGCCCGTGTACGCTTTGGTTGCTTTGTTGGTGAAAGTTTCTTCGCCGGGGCCGGTGTTTTTTGCGCAGGAACGGATTGGCTGGCACGGTAAACCCTTCAAGATTTACAAGTTCAGAAGCATGTACCTGGACGCTGAAAAGTTAGGCCCGGCTCTTTCTTCAGATTTGGATCCACGTGTGACTAAGTTTGGACGGTTTATGCGCAAGATACGTTTAGACGAACTGCCCCAATTTTACAACGTCTTAAAAGGTGATATGAGTTTGGTAGGTCCCAGACCTGAGCGCCAATATTTCATTGACCTCATCACCCGGGAAGCTCCGCATTACCGACACTTGCAGCGCGTGCGCCCAGGCATCACGTCTTTGGGCCAGGTGAAATTTGGCTACGCCCAAAATGTGCAAGAGATGGTGCGCCGTTTAAAGTATGACATCCTCTACATTGAGAACATGTCCCTGGCCATGGACTTCAGGGTGATGCTCTATACTATCAAAATCATTGTACAGGGAAGAGGGAAGTAGATTGACTGTGGAAATTTGAAGTTTTGTAAATTATCAATCTTCAAATCTCCATTTTTTCAAATTTTCAAATAGAGATTATGTTCACAGGAATAATAGAAGCGTTGGGTACCGTGGTGGCTATTAAGGACGAGCAGAGCAATCGGCATTTCACTTTGACCTGCCCGTTTACGCAGGAGTTAAAGATAGACCAGAGCGTGGCGCACAACGGCGTTTGCCTGACAGTGGTAGAGATAGAAGGAAACAACTACACCGTTACTGCCATTGACGAGACCCTATCCCGCACCAACCTTGGTGACTGGAAGGTAGGAGACACAGTGAACCTGGAGCGTTGCCTGTTGGCGCATAGCCGCTTTGACGGACATATTGTGCAGGGACATGTAGACCAAATAGGCATTTGCACCGAGGTGGTAGACCAACACGGGAGCTGGCTTTTCAGGTTTAAATATGAGTCCAACGCGGCCGGAAACGTGACTGTGGAGAAAGGATCCATCTGCATCAATGGCATTAGTCTGACGGTGGTAGAATCTGGCGAGGATTTCTTTTCGGTGGCCATTATCCCGTACACCTTTGAGCATACCAATCTGGGCAAGGTTAAGCCCGGCGACAAAGTCAATCTGGAGTTTGATATCATTGGCAAGTACGTGGCCAGACTGCTCCAAAAGTAAACCCGTTTTTGGCCTGTTTTCAAGAAAACAGGCCAAAAACGGGTTTACAGAGAGGATGGAGG
The DNA here is from genome assembly GCF_001577755.1 of Rufibacter sp. DG15C. Classification (NCBI taxonomy): domain Bacteria; kingdom Pseudomonadati; phylum Bacteroidota; class Cytophagia; order Cytophagales; family Hymenobacteraceae; genus Rufibacter; species Rufibacter sp. DG15C. Next base: position 3,508,464 of record NZ_CP010776.1, on the reverse strand, counting down.
TCTATTAAGAAGTCCAGTATGAGTACCGCTTTTCTATGAATCTATAGACGTAGATACTTAAGAAAGCGGCGCCTACGCCAATGGCAGCACCCACGGTAATGTCGCCGGGGTAATGGACCCCCAGGTAGATGCGGCTGTAGGAAATCATGGTGGCCCAAACCAACAGAAACGCTTTGAACCAACGCTGCTGCCGAGGCAGCATGATGCACAGGAACACGGCAATGGCAAAAGAGTTGGCGGCATGGGAAGAGACAAAGCCATAGCGCCCGCCGCACCCGTCCACCACGCGCACCGCCGTGCCAATCACCGCCTCATGGCAGGGCCGCAAACGCTCAAAGAAGGGCTTAAAAATCCCCGAAGCAACAAAATCGGCTAAGCCCACGCTGGCGGCTAAAGAAAGCACCATCAAAACGCCTCGCTTCCTGTAAAAGTAGATGAGCAGGATGATGAGCAACAAGTAAAAGGGGAACCAGACATATTTGTTAGAAATCAACGTCATGAAGGTGTCCCAGAACGGCGAATGCCGGCTGTTGAGCTCCAGAAACAGGGTTTGGTCCAGTGATTTTAATTTATCCATTGGCGTGCATGTTCACCCAGTCAATTCCTTTGGTAAAACAAGCCAGGGACGCCGCTTCTGGCGTGCCTGGCGCAGGAGCGTGGCTGTAGTGCCAGCTGGCCAGCGGAGGGAGGCTCATTAAAATAGACTCGGTGCGGCCGTTGGTCTCCAGTCCGAACTTTGTACCCCGGTCATTCACCAAGTTAAACTCCGCATAGCGGCCGCGCCTGATCAACTGCCATTCCTTTTCCTGGGGGCTGTAAGGCTTGTCGCGGTTCAGGTTGACTAGGTGCGTATAAGTGGGCGCAAACGTATCAGCCACGGCCTGCACAAAGTCAAAGCGGTCCTCAAGGGTTATGTTTTCTTTAGGAGTCAGGCGGTCGAAGAAGATGCCGCCAATACCACGGGTTTCTTCGCGGTGCGGAATGTAAAAATAGTCATCGGCCCACTTCTTGAATTCAGGATAATAGGTTGGCTGGAACCGGTCACAGGTGTTCTTTAGCTGCTGGTGGAAGTACTGGCCTTGCTCTTCGTACACGTAGATGGGAGTGAGGTCAATGCCGCCGCCAAACCAGGCCTCGCCGTTGCCGGCTTCAAAATAGCGAACGTTCATGTGCGTGATGGGCACGTGCGGGTTCTCAGGATGAATCACCACAGACACGCCCGTGGCGAAGAAGTGCGGGTCAGGCATCAAGAGGGCCTTGGCCGCTTTCTCATGCAAGACGCCTTCAACGGCAGAGAAGTTGACGCCGCCTTTTTCAAAAACCGCCCCGTTCTGAATGACGCGCGCCGCGCCACCGCCACCGCCCGGCCTGTCCCAAATGTCTTCCTGGAACTTGGCGATTCCGTCACAGGTCTCCAAGCTTTGGCAAAGCCGTTCCTGAAAATTCTTAAACCATTGTTGTACGTCTTCTTTCATAGCAGTTGGGCGTGGGCGTTTTTGACCTGTTTTCGCAAAAGTAGCCTATAATCAATACTTACCGAATAGCGGCCTCGGCTATTTTCTATTATGTCCTATATTTCGTACTTTGGAGGGCAAACAAATGTTAGCTTATGGAGTCCACCCCAGTAGATTTTTCTGTGAAAGTTGATCAAAAGATTCTTGTAAACGCCTATAGACTCATGCTCACCGCCAAAACCATGGCCGATGTGTATGAAGAAAATAAAGCCATTTGTAGTAAATACGTTCATAGTACCTCCAGGGGACATGAGGCCATCCAATTAGCCACCGCCTGCCACTTAACACCCCGGGATTTTTTGTCTGTCTATTACCGCGACGAGTCCATTTTGCTGGGCCTAGGCATGCAGCCCTATGAGCTCATGTTGCAGTTGATGGCCAAGCGCGACGATCCCTTCAGCGGGGGCCGCACCTATTACGGACATCCGTCCTTGCGCCGCGAGGGTTTCCCAGTGATTCCGCACCAAAGCTCTGCCACGGGCATGCAGGCCATTCCGGCCACGGGCATGGCGCACGCCATTTCGTATCTGGAGTCGCAAGGTCTAGAGGATGTAGAAGAAGGCAGAGTGGCGCTTTGCTCTTTAGGCGATGGTTCCGTGACCGAAGGCGAAGTAGCCGAGGCCTTCCAGATGGCGGTCTTAAAAAAACTTCCCATCATTTACCTGGTGCAGGACAACGACTGGGGCATCTCGGCGACGGGATCTGAGATGC